>DATEFT010000780.1:0-3724 GCA_035280505.1 Blastocatellia bacterium
AAGGGCTGCAGGGCTTGCGGGCCAACGTCGAGACCCTCTCTCGGATCTCGGTGCAGGTGCGCGATAAGTAGAGCGGGCCGACAAACCGTGAAAGAGACGAAGGGCGCGAAAAGTCGACCAACTTTTCGCGCCCTTCGTCTCTTTCACGGTTTGTCGATTAGATCGCGTCTTTCCTGGGGTTCTTGAAGATTTCGCTCAACCGGCAGCGGAAACCGGGCAAGAGGTCCTCGCTGACGAGTTCGCTGTCGGGAGGAACGGCCGTGATGTTGGTCGTCGAACGATAGATCGTGATCGTCTGGTTCTCGGGTGAGACGATCCAGATCTGTTTGACGCCGGCGGCCAGATACTCCAGGGTCTTGCCGAGTACCTTCTCGTAGAGATCGTTCGGCGAGACTACCTCGATGGCCAAATCGGGAGGTATCGGAGATTTCGTCTCGGGTTCGCCTTCCAACGGAATTCGCTCAGCCGAGATGAAAGCCAGATCGGGAATCCGTTCATTCTTCCCGATCTGAAATGACCCTCCAGGGTAGACTTCGCCAAGATTGTTGGTCTCCGCGTAATTCCCCAATCTTCTTTCAAGTCTTCCGCAGATCCCACTATGTCTAGTTCCTGGCACTTCTTTCTCCTCGGGGTGGCCATTGACTATCTCATAGTTTTTTTCGGGGTCGAGCATAATTTCGGTCATGGCTTGCATCAGAACTTCTCCCATTCTACAGGTTCCCACGCTGGTACTCTTCGGCAATATATTCGCATGCCCGCGCCGTGATTGCCATCATGGTCAGGGTCGGATTCTGGCAACCTTGCGAGACGTAACAGGCGCCGTCGGTGACGAAGACGTTCTTGACGTCCCACGCTTGATTCCACTGATTGAGAACGGAGCTCTTCGGATCGCGGCCCATGCGCGCGGTCCCGACCTCGTGGATGCAGAAGCCCGGAGGCGCGGGCCGGTCGCCGTCCGAGAGGGTCGTGAACCCCGCGGCATCGACCATCTCGCGGATCGTCTCCAGGGCGTCTTTCGCCATGGCGCGCTCGTTGTCGCCGTGCGAGCACTCGACGTGCAGGATGGGAATGCCCCAGGCATCGACCTTGTTCGGATCGACGGTCACCCGGTTCTCTTTGCGGGGCAGCATCTCGCACCACGCGCCGAGTCCAAAGGTCACCTCGCTGGGATTTTCGCGGGCGAATTTTTTGAGCTCCAGGCCGAATCCGGGTTGCTGCTTGACGTGGGCGTAGCTGTAGCCCATTGCGGCCCGCCCCTGCATTCCGTAACCGCGAATGAAGTTCGGCTGCTTGTCTTTGAGATTGCGGAACCGGGGGATGTAGATGCCGTTGGCGCGGCCATCGGAATGGTCGTAGGCCATTCCGCGCAGGACCGGAACCACGCCGTTGGCGCCGATTCCGAACTGATGGTCCATCAGGTAATGGCCGAGCACGCCCGAGGAGTTGCCCAGGCCGTTCGGATGCTGGCGCGATTTCGAGTTGAGCAGGATGCGGGTCGATTCGAGGGTCGAGGCGCAGAGCACGACCACCTTGCTGTAGACCTCCTCGTCTCGTTTGGTCAACTGATCGACCAGCCGGACGCCTTTGGCCAGGCCGCTGTTGGAATCGATCAGGATCTCGCGGACGACCGCGTTCGGGCGCAACGTCATGTTCCCGGTCTTGGCGGCCGCCGGCAGGGTCGAGCCCACGCTGCTGTAGTATGAGTGAGTGTCGCAGCCGCGATCGCAATGGCCGCAGTAGTGGCAGGCGGCGCGGCCCTGGTGCGGTCTGGTCAAGATCGCCGCCCGTCCGATGGTCACGGTTCGCTCTTTCCAGCGGCTCTCGACCGCGCGTTTCAACATGCGTTCGCCGCAGGTCATGGCCATCGGCGGCAGAAACTTGCTGTCCGGAAGTTGCGGCAGCTTTTCGTAATTGCCGCTGATTCCGACGAAATCTTCGACCAGGTCGTAGTACGGCTCCAGATCCTGATAACCGATCGGCCAATCTTCGCCATATCCGTCGTGGGAGGCGGCTTTGAAATCGTAATCGCTGAGGCGGTACGATTGCCGGCCCCAGGTCAGCGAACGCCCGCCGACCTGCCGCCCGCGAATCCACCAGAACGGTTTGTCGTCCGGCGTCGTGTAGGGATTGTCGAGATCATCGATGAAGAGGTGCGCGCTGTACTCGTTGCCGGCATAACATCTGGATTGAATCGGCTGGCGCGGGGCATAGACCGACCCGGGCGCCAGGCCCCGGTATTTCAGTTCATACGGCCAGGTCATCATTCGATAGTCCTTGGCGGGATCGATCTTGCGGCCCGCCTCCAGGACCAGCACCTTCATGCCCTTTTCGGTGAGAACTTTCGCCGCCCATCCACCAGTCGCTCCGGACCCGACCACGATGGCGTCATAAACTTTAGCGGCACTGCGTTTAGACCTTTGCATCGGCGTATACTCCTGTGATGTTATGATAGATTTTCGATAAATTCGCCTGAAGAGTTACGCTCAATCTACCCCAAGCCCTGGCCGGAGTCTATGAAGGACATGGCAAAATGGACGAAATCCCGGAAATCGACCGATCCCGGGCGGGTCTTCGCGCGGTCTTTGGGGTCTGTCGGCAGTTAGTCGGCTGGCTCCACCGCCACTACTCGAAAACCGATGTCGTAATAACGAAGGTCCGGCCAGTTGCTGAACCGATAGGCGGTTCGGCAGAGGTAGCTGACCGTCAGAAAGGATCCGCCGCGCAGGACGTGACTGGTACCGGAGGGAGGGCCTTGCGGATTGGTCCGCGGGCTCTGCTGATAGTAATCGTCGTCGTACCAATCATGGCACCATTCAAAGACATTGCCGTGCATATCATGCAGGCCCCAGGCGTTAGGCATTTTCTGGCCGACGCCATGGGTCCTCTGTTCTGAATTATTGTAATACCAGGCATGCTGGTCGAGGTCTTCGCTATCGTCGGCGAAGGAGAAGCGGGTCGTGGATCCGGCGCGGCAGGCATACTCCCACTCCGCTTCGGTCGGCAGTCGATAGGTCTTTCCGGTGCGCTGTGAAAGAGCGACGCAGAATTCGACCGCGACCGACCACGAGACGCGCTCGACCGGAAGCTGATCGCCTTTGAAATTGCTCGGATTGTTGCCCATGACCGCCTTCCACTGCGCCTGCGTCAATGGGTATTTGCCGATAAAGAATGGCGAGAGGGTCGTCTGATGGATCGGCTTCTCACACTCGTATTCACTCGATCCCATCTGAAAACTGCCCCCCGGAATCCGGATCATCTCCAGTCTTACTCCGGCCGCTAGCTCCTCTGCGAAATTGCTCAATGGTTCGTTCTTTACTTCAGATAGTTTCGTCGACGATGGCCGAGACCGTCGCGGTTCATCCTCTGATACGTAGTTCTCGTTCGATAAGGATTTCGCGGGGTTATTCATAATCATCTTTCTTCGGCACTTGGTTTCGCCAAAAAAGAGACTGCTGCGCTGACTGATCTGCTTACCTCGCAACCTTAAGTTTTGACCGTTTATCCTGACCTCAACACATAATTTTTACTCACACAGATTATAGCCGAGAGCTCGGGTTGTGTGAATGACCCCCCAGATGTGAGCCCACCTCCATGAGACCCCGATCGGCCGCCGAAGTTGTCGGGAGCCAATGGGATAGCCAAAAATTGGACCGCTCTGAATCGGCGCGGAAAAAGTTAGGAAAGCCTATGAAAGAAGTCTGTGAAGGCTGGAAAAGTCTAAACC
>DATEFT010000781.1:0-7556 GCA_035280505.1 Blastocatellia bacterium
TGGAGAGAGGTGCTGAAAGTAGAGAGGGTGAGACCGGAGGACAACTTCTTCGAGATCGGGGGGCATTCGTTGCTGGCGACCCAGGTGATCTCGAGGATCAGAAATACGTTCGGGGTCGAGATCGGCGTGATGAGCATCTTCGAGGAGGCGAAGATCGAAGGTCTGGGGAGAAGAGTGGAGGAGTTGATCAAGGCCGGGAAGAAAGAACTGGCGCCGCCGCTGGTGAGAGTGACGAGAGAGGCGGCAAGAGGAGGAGGGCTGCCGCTGTCGTTCGCGCAGCAGCGGCTCTGGTTTCTGGATCAGCTCGTACCCAACAACCCGCTATACAACTGCCCGCATGCGGTGAGGCTGGAGGGTGAACTGAATCTGGAGGTGCTGGAGAGGGTGATCAACGAGATCGTGCGAAGGCATGAGGTGTTGAGGACCAGGATCGAGACGGAAGAGGGAGTGCCGGTGCAGATGATCGATGAATGGAGGCCGCGAAGCCTGGAGGTCGAAGATTTGACGAGCCTAGCCCCGGAAGAGAGAGAGACGAGCGTCAGGCGGATCGCACGGGAAGAGGCAAGGAGGGGCTTCGATCTCAGGAGAGGGCCGATGTTGAGAGTGAAGGTCCTGAAACTGGGAGCGGAAGATCATGTCGTGCTCTACACGGTGCATCACATTGCGGGCGATGAGTGGTCAATGGGAGTGTTGGTGCGGGAAGTCTGTGCGCTCTATGAAGCGATGATCCAGGGGCAGCCATCGCCGCTGCCCGAACTGGAGATCCAGTATGCCGATTATGCGAAGTGGCAGCGAGAGTATCTGACCGGGGAAGTTCTGGCGGCAGAGGTCGAGTACTGGAAGGAGCAGCTCAAAGGAGCGGTGGTTCCGGAACTGCCGACCGATCATTCGAGACCGGCTCTCCCCAGCTATCAGGCCGGGCGGGAGAGAATAGAGATCAATCAGGGGCTGTGCGAAGGTCTGAAGCGGCTCAGCCGGCGGGAAGGGGCCACTTTGTTTATGGTGCTGATGGCGGCCTTCAAAGTGGTCATGATGAGATATAGCGGTGAAGAGGATGTGAGTCTCGGAACGGCGATCGCGAACCGGACCCGAAGAGAGGTCGAGCCGCTGATCGGTTTTTTCATCAACACCCTGGTCATGAGAACCGATCTGGGAGGGAACCCGAGTTTCAAAGAGTTGATCAAGAGAGAGCGAGCGGCGGCCCTGGGCGCCTATGCCCATCAGGAAGTTGCGTTCGAGAAACTGGTTGAGGAGATCAACCCGGAGCGAGATCTGGGCCGGAATCCGCTGTTCCAGGTCATGATGGTGCTGCAGAACACCGGGCGAGAAAAGCTGGAGATGAGAGATCTCAACGTGAGAGGAATCGGAGAAGGAATCGGAGCCGCGACCTTCGATCTGACGCTGGCGCTGACGGAGGGGAGCGAAGGAATTATAGGTGTCCTGGAATACAGTCGGGACCTATATGAGGGAGAGACGATCAGAAGGATGGCTCGCCACTATGAGAAGGTGTTGGAGGAGGTGAATAGAGACGCAGAACAACGAATCAGAGAGATCGAGCTGATGGACGAGGCGGAATGGAGGCAGACCGTCGAGGAGTGGAATCAGACGGATTTCGAAGGTGGAGACGCCCGGTCGATATCCGAGATGATCGCAGAGCAGGTGGCGCGTAATCCGGAGGCCGTGGCGGTGGTCTGCGAAGAGCAGCATGTGAGCTATCGCCGGCTCGATGAAAAGGTCAACCGGCTGGCAGGCCATCTGGTCCGGCGGGGCCTGAGACCGGAGATGATGGTGGGCATCTGCCTGGAACGGTCTTTGGAACTGGTGATTGGGTTGTTGGGAATTCTGAAAGCAGGCGGCGCATATGTGCCGTTGGATCCCGGCTACCCGGCGGAACGATTGGCCTATATGCTAGATGATTCGCAGGCGCAATGGTTGTTGACTCGGCGCCGATCGCTCTCTCGATTGCCGCCTCGGACACCGGAACTCATCTTCCTGGATGACGATGATCTGTGGCGAGATGATTGCCCCGGCCTCGATGAAGAGAGAGCCGCGGGTCCCGTCCAAAGCGGGAATGCGGCGTATGTCATCTATACCTCCGGATCCACCGGCCGGTCCAAAGGTGTGGTCGTGTCGCATCGGGCCGTCTCCAATCAACTGGCTTGGGCTGAACAGGCCTATCAATTATCGGCCTCCGATCGCATCATCCATAAAACCTCATTCAGCTTTGATCCTTCCATCCTGGAGATCTTTTTGCCGCTAATGGTCGGCGGGCAGATCGTGATGGCCAAACCGGATGGAGAGCGGGACCTCGACTATCTGATCAAACTTTTAGCCGAAGAACAGATCACATATTTAGACCTCATCCCGTCACTCCTGCAGGCGCTGCTTTCATCGCCGGCGCTGAAGAGCTGTGACTCATTACGCCTGGTTGTCAGCGGGAGCGAGCCGCTGACGCCGGACCTCGTTGAACTCTTCTATCTGACGCTGAAGGCCAGGTTATGCAACGCATACGGTCCGACCGAGACTACGGTTCAATCGACCTTCTCCGTCTGCCCGCAGTCAGCCGAACCGAGCGTGCCGATCGGGCGGCCGATTGCGAACACACAACTCTATGTACTGGACGCCGAACTGAGACCGGTTCCGGCGAGAGTGCCCGGAGAACTCTATATCGGAGGCGTCGGATTGGCGCGAGGGTATCTAAATCAGCCGGGGCTGGCGGGAGAGCGCTTTATCCCGAATCCATTCTCAGAGCGGGTTGGAGAACGCATCTATCGGACGGGAGACCGGGTGAGATATCGGCTGGACGGCAGTCTGGAATTTCTCGGACGAATGGACGAGCAAGTGAAGATTCGCGGATACCGGATCGAGCCGAAGGAGATCGAGCAGGTGTTGACCCGGCAGCCTGGAGTGCAGCAGGCCACCGTACTGGCGCGCGAAGATCGGCCGGGGCAGAAGCGACTGGTCGCTTATGTGGTCGCGGGCCCGGCACTGAGCGATAAGAACGGCGCTCGGCCGGGTGGCCCTTCTGAAATTGAACTTTGGCCGTCGGTCGGTGAGTATCCCTTGTATGACGATACTCTCTACTATGCGATGACGCATGACGAGGGCCGAAATCTCAGTTACCGCCGGGCGATAACTGAGGCGGTCAAAGATAAAGTGGTGCTCGACATCGGGACCGGAGCAGATATCGTCCTCGCAAGGATGTGTGCGGAAGCGGGCGCGAAGAAGATCTATGCCGTCGAGCTGCTTGAAGACGCCTACCGGAAGGCCCGGACTCTCATCTCCGATCTGGGGTTGAATCACCGGATTGAGCTGATTCATGGCGAATCGACCAGGGTTCAGTTGCCGGAACCGGTCGATGTCTGTGTGTCTGAAATCGTGGGGACCATCGGCGGTTCTGAAGGGGTCGGTCGGATCCTGAACGATGCCCGGCGTTTTCTTAAACCGTCAGGACGCATGATTCCCTACCGAAGCGCGACCCTGATTGCCGCCGCGCGGCTGCCCGAAAAGCTGCGTTCGAAACCGCAATTTTCTATCACCTCCGGTTACTATGTGGAGAAGATCTTCGAACAGTTCGGTTCACCGTTCGACGTCCGTCTCTGTATCAAGAATTTTCCGCTCGATCACATGATTTCCGGTCCGGCCCTTTTCGAAGACCTGGACTTCAGTGGAATCGTCCCAGATGAGGAGCAGCATGAGATCAGCCTGACCATTACCGAACATTCGACTCTCGACGGATTCCTGCTGTGGCTGAACCTCCACACCATGCCCGGCGAGACCATTGACATCTTGAAGTCACTGTCGAGTTGGTTACCGGTCTTCTTTCCGGTCTTTTGCCCGGGTCTCGAGGTCTGGCCGGGAGACCAGATCAAGGCCATCTGCAGTCGCCGGTTGTGCGAGGAGAATCGAATCAACCCCGATTATCAGATCGAAGGCCAGATCATCCGGAGAGACGGCGGGAAGACGAACTTCCGCTATCAATCTCCGTACTTTTCGGGAGCTTTCAAATCAAGCCGGTACTATCAGACATTGTTCGGCGGCCAATCCCTCGTGCCGATTGAAGACAACCAGGCAGCGAAAGGAATCTCCGCTGAATTGCGCCACGCGGTTGAACGCCATCTGCCGGACTATATGGTGCCGAGCGCCGTAATTTTACTGGAACGATTCCCGATGACGCCTAACGGCAAGTTGGATCGCAAGGCGCTGCCCGCGCCGGAGCCCGGCGATGCGGGGAGGGAGACCGGTCCCGCCGGTCTGCGCACACCGGTTGAGGAGATGCTGGCCGGGATCATGGAGGAGGTCCTTAAGCTCGATCAGGTCGGAAGAACCGATAATTTTTTCGAGATCGGCGGGCATTCGTTATTGGCGACTAGAGTGGTCTCGCGAGTGAGAAGCACGTTCGGAGTGGAGATCGAGGTTCGCAGCATCTTTGAAACGCCGACGGCGGAAGGACTGGCGCGAAGGATCGAGGACGCGATCAAAGCCGGAGAGACCGCCTCGGCCCCGCCGCTAATCAAAGCCCCGAGAGATGGAAGCATCCCGCTGTCGTTCGCACAACAGCGGATGTGGTTCATCGACCAGTTAAGACCCGGCAATGCGTTATACAACATTTCCGCGGCTGTGAGACTACAGGGAAGGCTGAACCTGGATGCACTTGAGATGGCGATCAACGAGATCGTCAGAAGACATGAAGTGCTGAGGACCAGGATCGAAGTCGAAGCGAGCGAACCGGTACAAGTGGTCGATGAATGGCAACCGCGGGGACTGGAACGAATGGACCTGAGCGGATTGGAAATAGAAGCGAGAGAAGCTGAAGCGCAGAGAATCGCGAGAGAGGAGGCGAGGGCGGGATTCGATCTGCGGCGAGGACCGTTGATGAGGGTCAGGCTCTTGCGGCTCGGAGACGAAGAACATGTGGTGCTCCTCACGACGCATCATATCGTGAGCGATGCCTGGTCGATGGGAGTGCTGGTGCGAGAGGTCGGGATCATCTATCAGGCGCGGTGCGAGGGGAAAAAGGCTCGACTTCCGGAGCTGAAGTTGCAATACGCGGACTATGCATACTGGCAGAGACATTATCTGACCGGCGCCGTGCTGGAAGGACATCTGGCCTATTGGAGGAGGCAACTCGGCGGGAAGCTTCCGGTGTTGGAGTTGCCGGTGGATCATTCCGGCCCGCCGGTCCCGAGCTATCAGGGGGCGGCGAGGTCGTTCCGCTTATCGCCGGAACTGTCACGATCATTGAGGACCCTCAGCCGGCGAGAGGGAGTGACCGCGTTTATGCTGTTGCTGGCAGCCTTCAAGACCCTGCTCCACAAATACAGCGGACAAGAGGACATTATCATCGGCACCTCGGCCGCCAACAGGTGCCGGGCAGAGGTCGAACCGATGATCGGTTTTTTCATCAATATGCTGCCGATGCGGACCGATTTGAGCGGCAATCCCCGATTCACCGAATTGATGAAGCGGGTGAAGGAAGTCGCGCTGGGCGGTTATGCCCATCAGGATCTGCCGTTTGAGAAACTGGTCGAAGAGATCCAGCCCGAAAGATCGATCAGGCAGATGCCCCTCTTCAACGTCGCCTTTGGAGTGCAGAACGCACCGGAAGAGGACCTGAAGCTGCAGGGAATCGCGGTCAGGCCCTTGATCCTGGAGCAGGAGAGGGCCAGGTTCGATCTGGCAATCTGGATCACGGAAGGCGCTGAAGAGATGCAGGTCTGCTGGATCTACAGCCGAGACCTCTTCGAAGAGGCGAGCGTCATCCGGATGCACGACCATTTCCAAAATCTACTTTTCAACATCATCGATCGGCCGGATGCCCGGCTGAGCACTTTAAAGTTCACTCCCAGGGCCGGCGCCGGACCGGGCCCTCAGAGGCAGGATGGCCGGAACGGCTCCGAGATCAACCATCCGATCTCGACTAAACGCAAAGGCATCAACCTGCCGACCGAGCCGGTCTAAGTCAGGAGACCGATTTCGTCCTTCGAACAACGGTAAACAGTAAAGGGGAACAGTAAAGGAGAACAAGATTATGATCGGAACTGTCTTGAAGCCGCAATTATTATGGCCGACTCCAACTCTGGCCGTGGAGCTTGAGAATGCACCCGAGCTTAACCAGGGGCTGACGCGGATTATCCTGGAGAAAGAGCGGGAAATCACCTCAAAAGGAAAACCGACGAAGGTGGCCGGCGTTAAAGACGGTCTGACCGCCCATTGGCTCGAGTTTAACGTCCTGACCTGGGAGTACCCGGAGATCAAAGAATTTCGCCGGATTGTGCTGGGCGGATTACGAGAGTTCTTCAAATTGATCGGTGATCCTGACGATCCGGGATTGAAGGTCACCGGGATCTCATGCTGGGCCAATGTCTTGCGATTTGGCGAAGCGTTGGACGTGCATCATCATGATCCCGCATTCGTGAGCGCTCACTATACGGTCCGATGCGGAAGAGACGCGAAGGGCGAGCCAGTGACGGAGCCGAATCAGAAGAATGGCGGAGAGACCGTCTATTTTCGCCCGGGCTTTATGGATCGGAGCCAGGGCGGTGACGCCGCCGCTTTCCCGAGCCCCTGGGATGCGGATTGGAGAATTAGCGCGACACCGACGGAAGGCAAGTTATTCTTTTTCCCAAGTTATGTTCGGCACGAAGTTCGGCCGACTTTAACCGGGGGAGAGAGGATCTCGATTGCGATGGACGTGTTTGTAAAGAAGCAGGAGGCCCTGATCCATTTCGGTCCGCCCAGATGGTTTGTACCATAACGATCGCTCGTTGTACGCGGATACTTCTTGAGCCATTTGAAGACCGCATCAGACCTTACACGCCACCTCAGGATCGAACACCTCCAATCTCCTTTATGGCGGCTCTTGCAGTCGATCACCATTCACGTTCAGTCTGACTAAAGAAAAGACATGCAGAACACAGTAACAGTAGAAGGGTATCAGCTCTCGCCTCAGCAGCGGCGCATCTGGATGCTGCAGCAGGCCGACGGCGGCCGGGCCTATCGCGTGCAGTGCGCCATCCTCCTGAACGGTCCCCTCGACGTCGCGACCTTGAAGGGCGCTGTCTCCGAGGTCGTCAACCGGCACGAGATTCTACGGACCGGCTTTCATCTGCTCCCCGGGATGACCGTCCCGCTCCAGGTGATCGAGTCCGATCGCGACGCCGAGTTTCGAGAGGTCGACGTGAGCGATAGCGGACAGGGCTGGATCGAGCGGCTCTTCCGGATGGAGCGGTCGGAGAATGAGGAGCAGGAAGAGTCGCGTCGCGATCTCCCGGTGAGGTGCTGTCTGGTCCGGCGATCGGCGACCGAGGGCGTCCTGGTCGTCAGTCTGTCGGCGATGTGCGGCGACAGCCGGAGTTTGAAGAATCTCTTTCATGAGATCGTCGAGCGCTATCAGGCACGGCAGGAAGCAGTATCCGCCGCCACGGGAACAGTGGTGCAGTATGTCGATTTTGCCGAATGGCAGAGGGAAAGACTTGAAGAGAGCGCGGAGAAAGACGACCGGCTGGATGGGCAGGCCGAGAGGATCGCCGACGCCACGCCGCCGCGGCTCGGTC
>DATEFT010000782.1:0-20879 GCA_035280505.1 Blastocatellia bacterium
CAGGTCCTGATCAAACTTCAGCAACGGCTCGGCTTCGACGCGCGCGACGTGGACGATGTCATCGTCGGGTGCGTCTCCCAGGCCGGGGAACAGGGCGCCAATCTGTCCCGCAACGCGGTGCTCACCGCCGAGTGGCCGTACGAGGTATCGGCGGTCACACTCAATCGTTTCTGCGCGTCCGGATTGCAGGCCGTTCATTTCGGGGCCATGGGCGTCGCCTCGGGCTCGATGGACTTCGTCATTGCCGGCGGCGTCGAAAGCATGTCCCGGGTCCCCATGGGTTCCGACGGCGGCGGTCAGGACGGCAACAATGCGCATCTGCGGGAGCGCATCTTTCAAATCCCGCAGGGCATCAGCGCCGACCTCATCGCCACGCTCGAGAGCTTCACGCGCGAAGAGCTCGATGCGGTCGCGCTCCGCTCGCAGGTGCAGGCCGGTCGCGCCATGGCGGAGGGGCGTTTCGAGAGATCCCTCTTCCCGGTGCGGGACCCCTTCACCGGTAACGTCGTGCTCGAACGCGACGAGTTCCCGAGGCCGGAGACCACGGCGGAAGCGCTCGCCGCGCTCAAACCATCGTTCGTCAGTCTGGGCCAGGCCCCGGCGGGACCGAACGGCGAAACGTTCGATCAGTTGGCGCTCAAGGTCTATCCGCAGGCCCAGGCTATTCAGCATCTTCACACCGCCGGCAATTCGAGCGGGATCAGCGACGGCGCCGCGGCGGTGGTGCTCGCGTCCGAACGATACGTACAGCGGAAGGAGATTCGTCCGCGCGCGCGCATGCTCGCGATGGCGACGATCGGGAGCGAACCGGTCCTGATGCTCAGCGCGCCGTCGCTGGCCAGCGAAAAAGCGCTCCGCATGGCGGGCATGAATGCTCGCGACATCGATCTCTGGGAGATCAACGAGGCCTTCGCCAGCGTGGTGTTGCAGACGACCCGCGCCCTGGGGATCGCTCCCGAACAGGTCAATGTCAACGGCGGCGCCATCGCGCTCGGCCATCCGCTGGGGGCGACCGGCGCGATCCTGCTCGGAACCGCGCTCGACGAACTCGAACGGAGCGGCAAACAGACGGCGCTCATCACCATGTGCGTCGGCGGTGGGCAAGGTATCGCCACGATCATCGAGCGGGTCTGATCCGGCGAAAGACGCGAAATCAATGATCTTTCGCGTCTTCCGCATGTTTCGCGGTTCAAGAAAAAACAGAAAGAGCGGAGCAAGGAAGCCACATGGATTTAAAGCAAGCAGTGGTGCTGGTGACGGGCGGCACGTCCGGGATCGGACTGGAGACCGCGCGTCTTTTGCGCTCCCACGGGGCGCAAGTCGCGATCTGCGGACGAAACGAGGAGAGATTGGCGCACGCGGCCGAGAGCCTGGGCGTGCTTCCGATCAACGCCGACGTCGGGGTCGAGGCCGATGTCGAGCGGATGGTGCAGACAGTCATCAAGGAGTTCGGGGACTACAACGTCCTCATCAACAATGCCGGGTACGGCTATTTCGCCCCGCTCGTCGAACAGAACGCCGACGAGTTCAACCGGCTGTTTCAGACCAACGTCACCGGCGCCATGCTCGCCGCTCGCGAGTCCGCGCGCCACTTCATCAGTCGCCGGTACGGACACATCATCAACATCGCCTCGACCGCCGGATCCAAGGGATTCGCGGGAGGCACCGCCTATGCCGCCAGTAAATTCGCGCTGACCGGCCTGACGGAGTGCTGGCGCGCGGAATTGCGTCAACATAACATTCGCGTCATGCAGATCAATCCGAGCGAAGTCTTGACCAGCTTCTTTCAGACCTCGGGCCTGGATCAGAAACCGAGCGAAAGAAAGCTCCGCCCGCAGGAGATCGCGCACGCCATCGCCGGCGCCCTGCAACTGGACGATCGAGGTTTCGTCACGGATCTGACGGTCTGGGCCACCAACCCCGACTAGGACGTTCGAGTCTTTCGCGGTCGATCCTGAAAGTGATCAGTTGAGCCGTCCCGCGGACCAGAGAATCGCGTTTCTGACCAGACCTCGATATTCCGGATTGAGATGGGCATTGCGATCATGGCCCAACTGTAGATAGATCACGCGCGATTTCGGATAGGGGCTGATCCAGGCCAGAGGGCCGTCGCTGTTCGCGTGATCGGTCTCCAGCACCACCTTGACCTTCGGCGAGATCCAGAGCCCTTTGTAGGTCTCGTCCCAGATGCGAAACGGCCGGAGCCCCCTGGTGATCGGATGCGCGCCCACCGGGCGCACCAGAATGTCCTCATCGTGCCGGTAAGTGGTGGCGGGCTTTCCCTCGAACGGCTCGAAGAGCCATCGGCCGCCGGCCACCTCTTCGTACCACCACGGCCAGTCGACGCTGTCACAGATGGCATGATGCAGAATCACCACGCCCTTGCCGCTCTCGACAAAAGCCTGCAGATGCTCCCGCTGTTTCGGTTGCAGGCTTCTGATGTGGTCGTAGAGCACGAGCACCTCGGCCCGCCGGCGGAGATCGCCGCCGAAGGCGCTCGGGTGCGGATTGACGCGCGCGTCGAGATCGTCATAACCCTCGAAGAGAGAGTAGAACGAGGCGTCGTAATCATGCCCGCCCGTGACGACCTGCACTTTCAACGCATCGCTCCGTTTGGGAGGCGGCCGCCAGGGAGCCTGCTGCGGCGAGGTCGTCTGCCCCACCGCCGTCGTCAAGGTCCAGACGATGATCAGCCAAACACCGATTGAGTAGACTCTGCTTGATAGACTCATGCGTTGTTTACGCTCGCGGTCAGTCTTGAAAATCCGAGGTGAAGACTCTCTTCACATCACAGCTTCGATCAGTCGCGGCCCCGGCTCGCTCAAGGCCCGCGCCAGCTCCGCGATCAGGGCCTCCGCCGTTTCGACCTTCACGGCGGGAACGCCCAAACTTTTGGACAATCCGACCCAGTCGATGGCCGGAGGGACCAGATCCATGAGGTTTCGCGCCTGCCGGCCGAACTCCACGACCCCGGCGCGGCGCAGTTCGAGCCCGAGGATGCGATAGCTGCGATTGTTGCAGATGATCGTCTTGACATTGAGCTGCTCGCGCGCCTGGGTCCAGAGCGCCTGCAGCGTATACATCGCGCTGCCGTCGGCCTCGAGCGTGATCACGGTCCGGTCGGGAGAGGCGACCGCGGCGCCGGTCGCACAGGGCAGGCCCCAACCGATCGCGCCTCCGGTGATGGCCAGGTAAGTATGGGGCCGCACCCTCTGCGACAAGCCGCAGAACGGCCTGGTGCTGGTAATCCCCTCATCCACAATGATCGAATTCTCAGGCACGACGGCCGCGACGGCGGCGGACAAGGTCTCCGGAGTGAGAGCGCCGGTCGGAAGCGGCGGCGCTTGAACGTGCGGGTTAATCTCGACCTGCAACGGAGCCTCGAGTTCGTCGGCCAGGGCTTCGAGGGCGGCCAGGACGTCGTCCTCGGGCGTCGCCAAGACCGTCGTCTGCTGATTCGGCGAGATCAGAAAACTTGGCACACCGGGATAGCCGAAGAAGGATACCGGCGGTTCGGCTCCGGCGAGAATGACCGATTTGAACGGCGAGAGGGCCGCCAGGGCCTGTTCCGGAAAGTAGGGCAATCGCTCGATCACCGGAGTCCCCACCCCGCGCTCCCATCGCGCCGGAAAGGCCTCGCACATCAGATGGCATCCGCCGGCGGCAGCGATCCGCGCCGCGACGCTCAGGGCGCGGCCTCGCATCGCCTCACCGCCGAGAATCAGGACGGCCGGCTCGCCGCCGCGCAGAACCCGGGCCGCCTGTTCGATCGCCTCGCCGTTGACGGCGGACGATAATGGCGACGATTCCAGAGAGGCAATCCCGGTGGCCGGCCCCATTTGATAATCGACGGGCAGAATCATGGTAGAGATCTGTCCCGGCCGCTTCGTGGCCGCGGCCACGGCCTCGACCGCGTCTCCGGCCAGGGCTTCGGCCGAAACGCTCCGGCGAACCCAGGCTGAAACCGGCCGGGCCAGCGTTTCGACATCGGAAGTCAGCGGGGCATCGGCGGCCAGATGCCATGACGCCTGATCGCCGACCAGGTTGACGATCGGTGAATGGGCGCGACGCGCGTTGTGAAGATAAGTGAGGCCGTTGGCCAGGCCCGGGCCCAGATGCAAGAGGGTCACTCCGGGGCGACCGGCCATCCGCGCATAACCGTCGGCGGCTCCGGTGCAGACGCCCTCGAACAGGCAGAGCACCGCACGCATTCCACTGACCTCATCCAGAGCCCGCACTAGGGGCATCTCGGTCGTCCCCGGGTTGGCAAAACAGAGATCGAGGCCGGCCTTGATCAATGTCTGAATCAAACTTTCAGCGCCGTTCATTGGACCTTTCCGGTTTTAACTGATGGACTGGAGAATGGCCAAAGCAGGCGAGCATGGTTCGACCGCCGTGGCCTGATCTGTAGATGAATCGATTGCCCACTATACGCTGAAGATGACCCAGGTGGCGAATCGACGACCGGATTTTAATGTGGTCACCCGGCGGCCGAGATAATCTTAATCGTGCCTGAGCGCCGTGATCGGATCCCCCCTCGTCGCCCGTCGCGCCGGGATCCAACAGGCCAGCAAGGCCACCAGGGCCAGCAAGAGCGCCACGCCCACGAAGGTGGCGGGGTCGGTCGCGCTCACCTCAAAGAGCCAACCCTTCATGACCCGCGTCAAGGCGAACGCCGCGGCCACCCCCAACGCCACGCCGATCAGCGTTAAACCCATTCCCCGCCGGATCACCATCCGGATCACGTCTCCAGCCTGTGCGCCGAGGGCCATTCGAATGCCGATCTCGCGCGTGCGTTGACCGACAGCATACGAGATCGTGCCGTAGATCCCGACCAACGCAATCAGGAGCGCCTGGATGGCAAAGGCCACGAACAATGCCGCCTGAAAACGCTGCGGTGTGACCGATTCATCCAATCGATGTTCCATCGTCGCCAGGTCGTAGATCGCCTGGCCGGCGCCCAGTTCTTGGATCTGCTGCCGCATGGCGGGAGCCAATCTCAACGGATCGCCCGCCGTGCGGACCGCCAACAAGACGACCGGCGGGAATTTCGAGTTCTGGTAATACGAATGGTAGACCTCGGATGGCGCTTCAGCGCTCAATCCGTAACGTTTGACATCGGCCACCACACCGATGATCGTCTGTTCACCCTGGCGGCCTTCGTATCGGATGCGTTGGCCGACGGGAGATTCCCCGTTGAAATGACGGCGAGCCAGAGTTTCGTTGATCACGATCACGGACGGCGCCGGCTCGTCATCTTGCTCCGTGAAGCCACGCCCCGCGCGCAGCGGCATCCCCATAACCCGGAAGTAGTCGGGGCTGACCTCATGAAATTCGGCCATGGGCTTCCGCTCGTCGGGAAGAGATGGACGATTCATCAGGGTCAGCCGCCCCTTGCCGTTGATTCCGGTATCGATCATCGGCAGAGTCGTGGCGCTGGCCGCTCCCAGCACGCCCGGCAGGGCGTTGAGGCGAGCGAGCAGCTCACGGTGAAAAAGCTTCTGTTGCGCCGAGCCGGGCGGATCTTTGACGAGGTTGGCCGGAATCAACATGGTCAGCAAATTCTTCGGATTGTAACCAGGTTCGACCGCGCGCAGACGCAGGAAGCTTTTGATCAACAATCCCGCGCCGATCAGCAGCACCAGCGTCAAGGCCAATTCGCCGATGATCATGACCGGCGAGAAGTACCGCGAGCTTCCGCGCATCAAGAAAGATACGTGGCGCGCGCCGTCCTTCAAGGCGTCGTTGAGATCTACCTGCGAGGCCTGCAGCGCCGGGATGAGCCCCGCGGCCACCCCGGTCACCAGCGTCGCGAGGAAGGCGAAGCCAAGCACCGAGGCGTCGATCCGGCTTACTCTGAGCTGCGCCAGGTCATCGGGAGCGAGCGCGACCAGCGCGCTGACGTCCTGTTGCGCCACCAGCAGCCCGAGCACGCCGCCGATCAGCGACAACAACAGGCTTTCGGTCAGCAGTTGCATGATTAAACGCCTCCGACCCGCGCCCAGCGATGCGCGAATAGCCATCTCTTTCTGACGCAGGTTGGCGCGAGCCAGCAAAAGGCTCGCGACGTTGGCGCAGGCGATCAACAGGATAAATCCCACCGCGCCGAGGAGCGTCAGCAATCCGCGCCGCAGATGGCCGACCAGCCTCTCGGCCAGCGGCGTAACCCGGGCCTGAAAACCGGGCGGCATCTGCGGCGTGGCCTGTTGAAAACGCTGAAGCAACAACGCCAACTCCGACTGCGCCTGCTCGATGGAGACGCCGGGTTTCAACCGGCCGATCAGATTATCGAGAATCAGCGGCTGCTGCGGGTCGAGCCTGAACGGCACCCAGAGATCGACGGTCCCTCCCAACCGACGTTCCGGCAGAAACCTGAAACCGGGCGGCATGATGCCGATCACCTGCCGGAGTTGGCCCGCCAACTTAAACGATTGGCCGACGACTGAAGGGGCCCCGCCAAAGCGTCGCTGCCAGAAATCGTAATTCAGAACCGCCGCCGGCGCCGCGCCGGGCCGATCGTCCTCCGGCGTAAACCCACGCCCCAGCCAGGGCGCGACGCCGAGCGTTGGAAAGAGGCCGGTCGTCGAGGAGACCAGCCTGACCCGCTCCGGCTCGCCCTGGTCCTCCGGCGTGAAGGTCCACGCCTCGAACGCAGCCAGCTCGTCAAAGGTCTTCGACTGTTCCCTCCAGGCGAAGTACAGATCGGCTCCCACGACTTCGTCTCCGTGGAAAACGCTGGTGACCCAAACCAGCCGCTGCGGATCGGGGTAAGGCAGTGGGTTGAGGACCAGCGCATTCACCACGCTGAAGATCGCCGTGTTCGCCCCGATCCCCAACGCCAGCGTGCAGATCGCAACCAGGGCGAAACCGGGATTTCTCCTCAGCATCCAAAACCCATACCGAATATCTTGCTTGAAGGTCTCGACAAATCTGATTCCACGCATCTCGCGATTGACCTCCTTCAACAAGGTGATGTTTCCGAACTGGCGGCGGGCGGCCCAGGCGGCCTCCTCTTCGGTCATTCCTTGACCGACATACCGCTCGGCGAGCGCGCGAAGATGCGCCTCGATCTCGCCGTCGAACTCCCGATTCGCCTTTCGACCGTCGAACAGTCTCCGTAACCTTGCCGCCAGGACCCGCCAATAGCGCCTCATCTCTGATCCCGATCCTCCTATCTCTCCGGATTTGTCCGCTTCCCATTGGACATGCCAAAGAAGATACGCCCCTTCCATTGGAATGTCCATAGGTGTAGGCCGGACCGGGGCCGAAAGATTGAACCGGCGGCATTGCCAAGAGGCGAGCGATTCTCTATTTTCTTGATTCCGGATGAACGAATTGTTGGGAGAGGATCGAACATGGACGAGAATCGTATCGATGAACAAAGCTCCTCGGCGCCGGTGACCGAAATCGACGGCCTGATCGACCAGGCTATCTCTTCCGGGCGCCTCGTCGGGGCCGTGGTGCTGATTGCGTGTGACGGTCAGCTCGTCTACCGGCGAGCGGCGGGGCTGGCGGACCGAGAGACGGGACAGGCGATGCGGTTGGACACCCTGTTTCGCCTCGCCTCGCTGACCAAGCCCATCGTCACGACGGCGGCGCTGGCGTTGGTGGAACGCGGCCGGATCTCGTTCGACGATCCGGTGACCCGCTGGCTGCCGGAGTTCCGGCCGGCCCTGCCGAACGGCGAGCGGCCATCCATCACGGTGCGCCAGTTGCTGACGCATACGTCGGGGCTGAATTACGGATTCCTGCAGGCCCCGGGCAGCGATTATCACCGGGCGGAAATCTCCGACGGATTGGACAGACCGGGGCGCTCGATGCAGGACAATCTGGCCCGTCTGGCATCGGTCCCGTTGATGTTCCGTCCGGGCGCCGGGTGGCAGTATTCGCTCTCCCTCGATGTTCTGGGCGCGGTGATCGAACAGGCCGCCGCGCGTTCGCTGCCCGAAGCCGTCAAACAATTGGTGACGGAACCGCTGGGCCTGAAAGATACCGACTTCACGGCGCGCGACACTCGGCGGTTGGCCGCCGCCTATGCCGACGGACCCGGGCAGGCGATCCGGATGGGAGATCCGCATACCGTGCCGTTCCTCGACGGCGCGGGCATCGTCTTTGCGCCATCGCGCGTGTTCGATCCCAGCTCGTTCCCGTCCGGCGGCACCGGCCTGGTGGGCACGGCGCCCGACTTTCTGCGCTTCCTCGAGACCATTCGCGGCGGGGGCAGCCCGCTGGTGCGGCCCGAGACGGCGGCGGCGATGATGAGCAACCAGGTGGGCGAGCTGCCGGTCAACTCGCGAGGACCGGGCTGGGGCTTCGGCTTCGGCGCCGCGGTCCTGAAAGATCCGGAACTGGCCGGGTCGCCGCATTCGGCGGGCACCTGGGGATGGGGTGGAGTCTACGGCCACTCCTGGTTCGTCGACCCGGCGCGGAGCCTGACAGTGGTCGGATTGACCAACACGGCCATCGAAGGCATGGCCGGCCAATTCCCGAACGACCTGCGGAGCGCAATCTACCTTGGAAAGTAATGTTCTTGAAGTTTTGATGATTAACCGCGAAATCAATAACCTTCCGCTCGGCTCAAGAATCCCTCAAGCAACCTGACTAACTTATGTTGAGTTCAGCATTGAGCTTTGAAATCTAGAATCGAAAACGGCCTGGCACCATTTCACCAGGGATCCCGGTTTCACGACGCTGATCGATTCCTCCAATCAGCGAACTTCAGCAAGCTCGGCCCTTCTCCACGGCCGGGCAATCGATCGGGAACCAAACAAGAACAGAAGCTGACACTGATGATCCAGTTGACCCGCACCGGCGTCCTGGCGGATGCCGAAGAAATCACCTCCCTGCGCGAGCGGTTTGCGCGAGATCACTGCGTGGTCTTGCCGCAGTTGTTGCATCGCGACCTCTTGGGGAGTTTGATGCGGTCGCTGGAGGCGGCCCGGTTCGTCGAAAAGATGCATTACGCCGAATCCGCCCCGAACCAGCCGCGCGAGTTCGCCAAAGATATCTCGCTGGTCACCAACTCACCGGCGTGGCACGCCTGGCATCTGTTGATGAATACGCCGGGCCTGTTCAAGGTGATGGAGCAGATCACGGAGAGCCCGGAGATCGGCTCTTTCACCGGCCGGATCTATCGAACGCTGCCCGGTTCGGACCATCATCTGGACTGGCACAGCGATCTGAACAATAACCGGCTCATCGGCCTGAGCCTGAACCTGAGTCCTGAGCCCTATGTGGGCGGGGTCTTTCAGATCCGCGAGCGCGTCACGCAACAGGTGACCGCCGAAGTGGGAAGCAGCCGCCCTGGCTGTGCGCATCTGTTTCGGATCGCGCAATCCGTGGAGCACCGGGTGACGGCGGTCGAGGACCGGCATCCGCGCACGGCGGCAGCCGGATGGTTCGTCTCGACCCCCTCACGAGAGGCCAGACTCAAAAGCTTATTTACGACCTGATCAAGATGGAAGCTAAAACTGCAACCACCGTTAAGACGACTGTGCCCCCCGCGCTACCGACCCGCGTCTCCATTCCGGCTGAAGTGGTCTTTCAGACGCTTCACGGAGAATGCGTGCTGTTGAACATGGCCAGCGAGACCTATTACGGTCTGGACGAGGTCGGAGCGCGGATGTGGGAATTGATGGCCGAGCACGGCGACATCGCCGTAGTGCTCGACCATCTCCGCTCCTATTACGATGCGGACGAAGCGGTCCTCAGCCGGGATCTGGCCGCGCTGATCGCCACTCTGCATGCCGAACGACTGATCACACTTTAAACCATGGAGAAAATCATGTCCGAAGAACTGAGACCGCAACCGGAGACGGCCGGTACCGAAGCGACGCCCAAGCCGGCCAGCCGGGGATCCCATCCATACCAGACGCCGATTTTGAGCAACTTCGGGACCCTGGTGGAGTTGGTGCAAAATAGCCCTGGCACTGGCGGTGACGGCGGCGAACCAAGCGCCGACGTCACCAGCGGCTAGCCCGCCGGGAAGGAAAAGGAATATGAGTGCAATCTGCGGCCTGATCGACCTGGGCGGGGCGCCGATGGACACACGTGACTGGCAGGAGATGTTCGGAGCCCTCTCGCATCGCGGCCCGGATGGGTCGGCGGTCTGGTCGGCGCCGGGGGCCATGCTCGGGCATCAAATGCTGCGCGTGACGCCCGATTCGTTCGACGACCTGCAACCCTGGCTGGAGCCCGGCACGGAACTGATCATCACGGCCGACGCGCGGCTCGACAACCGCGAGGAGTTGGGCGAGAAGCTGGGCCTCTCGCCAACTCTGGCCAGGACCATTCCCGACAGCCGGCTGATTCTGCGCGCCTGGCAGGCCTGGGGAGAGTCGACTCCAGAACGACTGGTCGGCAGTTTCGCCTTTGCGATCTGGGATAACGCCACCCGCCGACTCTTCTGTTGCCGGGATCATTTCGGCACCCGCTCGCTCTACTACTTTTACGACGGTCGGCGTTTCATCTTCGCCAGCGAGGCCAAGGGCATTCTGGCGACCCCTGGCCGGTCCAGACGGCTCAACGCGGCGAGGCTGGTCGCCATGTTGTCGCCCGTGACACAATATGCGGATCACGAACAGACGCTCTACCGGGAGATCTACTCGCTCCCGGCCGGGACGTCGATGATCGTGGATGCCGATGGATTACACACGCGCACCTATTGGACGCCGGACGCCGAGACCGAATGGCCGTATTCGTCAGAGGCGGAGGCGCTGGAGGCGTTCCGGGAGTTGATGGAGCAAGTGATCCGGGCCCAGACCCGGAGCGCCTTTCCGGTCGGAGCCCTGCTCAGCGGCGGCCTCGATTCGTCCAGCGTGGTCAGCGTGGCGGCGCGCTCGCTCGCGGCAGAGCGACAACCGCTGACCACCTTTTCGGTGGTGCTACCGGAAGGGCATCCGCCCGGGATGATCGACGAGCGAGAGTTCATCGATCAGTTCAGCGACTGGCAGAACCTGACCCTCCGCTATATCACCGACCCGCAGCGTGGACCGTTCGACAACCTGGAGTTCATCACCCGGCAAACTGAATCTCCATTCATGTCTTCACGGGGTTACCTATACGCGGCATTCGCCGAGGCCGCCCGCGCGAGCGGCATTCGCGTCATACTCAACGGCGATTGCGGCGAAGCAGGGCCCACTTCATATGCCCACGGATATTATGCTGAACTCTTGCTGCGGCTGAAGTGGGGCCTCCTGGCCCGCGAACTGCACCGCCGGAGCCGTCTGCTCCACGCGCCTCTCCCAAGGCTGGTACGCTCGTTGGTGGTGGGACCGGTCGTGCGGCACCTCGCCCGGCAATTCACCTGCCGGATGTCTCCGCCGTCGGCCGAATTGCCGCATGCCATGAGCCCCCGGTTTGTGGCTGAACATCTATCGAAGCTGCCGCCGGCGCACGACGAGATGCTCAAAGACCAAAACCGGTTGCGACCTGATCATCGCGAAAACGAGCGCCGGTTCGCCTGGATTCTCTACCGCCGGCACAGCTATCCGCGTGGTCTATTCCCCGGTTATGAACATCTCGACATGCGTCTTCCTTTCTTCGATTATCGAATGCTGATGTTCTGCCGCGCCGCGCCGGGCCGGCTGAAGGTGAGGGATGGTTATACCCGCTACCTGGTTCGAGCCGGACTGGACGGCATCCTGCCGCCGCGCATTCAATGGCGCACCTGTAAGCAGCCCTTCTCGCCGGATTATCAACAGCGATATGAAGCGCAACGCGCTCAAGCACGAGCGATCCTGGCCGAGATCTCTCCCGGAGATCCGGTGCGGGCAATCGTAGATGTCGAGCGATTGCGACGATTGGTCGATCACGCCACGCCCCGGGAAGCCATGCACGTCGTGCCCTCGGGGATCTATCTGCTCTTCTTTCTGCGCCAGTTCTCCGATTTTCGCCGATAGTTGACGATGACTGTTCACCACCATTATCAGGTCTATCAATTACAACTCGCCAGCGACCGCTCCTTACCGGCGTTACCGCCCGGCGTCGCGGGCCGTCTTCCGGACCTGACCTGGCACTGGAACGACCAGCGCTCAAGACAGCTCGACAACGAGTTGGCCTGGTATGAAGAATCCTCCAGGCTGCTGGACGACCGGCGCGAGGCGATTCGACTCTATCGCGCCGCGGCGCCCGCGGGGGAGTATCTCCGGTTATCGGTCGTGATCGACCGCGAGCACCGGGACCGGACGATCGACATCGTCATGTCGCCACAGATCCGCGACGTCTGGATCAGGTCTTCGCCGGAGGTGAAGAACAGCGACGCCGAATCGATCCTGCTCAACCTGGGATTGGGATGCATGCTGCGCCTGCGAGGGGTGGTCTGTCTGCACGGAAATACCGTGGTCATCGGCGATCGCGCCGTCACCATCCTGGGACCCAAGACCGCCGGTAAATCGACCATGGCGGCTGAGCTGATTCGAGGCGGAGCCCGGTTGCTGGCGGATGATATTGCGGCGCTGACGCCGCAAGGAACCACCACCCTGGTGGAACCGGGATATCCGAGATTGCGCCTCTGGCCGAAATCGCTCGAAGGCTGGCATCACGATTATGCCGACCTGCCGCTCGTCCTCACCGGCTGCCCCAAGCGATCCGTGCCGGTCGACGCCGGCTGGCCGTCCGACGCCGAATCGTGGGGCGGGTTCTGCCCACAAGCGATGCCGCTGGCGGTGATCTACGTGCTCGGGCGAAGAGACGCCCCGGATACGATGCCGGCCATCACGCCGATGCCGCCGCAGGAGAGCATGCGCGCGCTCGCCGCCAATACCTATGCCGGCTACGTCGTGACGGAGTCAGGTCGCCGGCAGGAGTTCGCGGCGTTGGCCCGGCTGGCCTCGACCATCCCGATTCGCCGCCTTCAACGGCCGAACGATCTGAGCCGGCTGCCCGAGTTGAGCCGGCTGGTGATGGCCGATCTCGAGGAGCATTCCGCATGAAGCCTTTTTCGTTCGCGGAGTTGATCGCGCCGGTCTCGATCCGTTCGTTCTTCGATGAGTATTGGGAACGACGATCTCTGCACGTGGAACGCAATATTCAGAACTACTATGAGCCGATCCTGAGTCTGTGTGACCTGGACGCCCATCTCCAGTCCCGCCAGATTCCCGCCGCCTTCGTCAGGGTGGTGAGGCAGGGGCAAACGATCCCGCCGGCCGATTGGTCGGTCTATTCCGACATGCTTTTCAGTGAACCATCACGGATCGTCGCTCCGAATAAACTCTTCGGTCTGCTGGGCGATGGCGCGACCATCGCGCTCAATCAGATACAGCAGTCCATATACTCTGTGGACCGGTTCTGCCGGCAGTTGACGGATGAGCTCGGGATGCGGTGTCAGGTCAATCTCTACCTGACACCGCCCCATAATCAGGGGCCCGCAGCTCACTATGACACACACGACGTCCTGATCTTACAGCTCTCCGGCCGCAAGCGCTGGCGACTGTACGGAACGCCTTTCGAGGCCCCCACACCGGCGGAGCCATTCCGCCAGGATAATTTCACGCTGCCCGCTCCGGTCGCCCAATTCGACCTGCTGGAGGGCGATGCGCTCTATCTGCCGCGGGGTCTGATTCATGGCGCGGCCACCACCGATTCAACTTCGATCCACCTGACGCTCGGACTGCTGCCCGATTGCTGGTTCGAGCTGATGGACGATCTGGCGACGATCCTGCGGACTGACCCGATCCTGAGGCGGGCGTTGCCTCACCGATACAGCACCGAAGCCGAGACGGCAGCCGCCGCGCGGCTCTTCAAAGAGAAGCTCCTGTCGATGGCGGAATCGTTGGACATCGACGGTCTGCTGGAGACCCGGCGGGAGGCAGTCAGGGACCAAACGGCGCAGGTGCCGTCCCCTCTGCTCAATTGGCTATCCGGAGAGCAAGTGAAGCCGGAATCCTGCCTCTGCCGCCGGACCGAGGTGAAGTTCAAACTGGAACCGCAATCGACCTCGACCGTGGTCTGCGCCGGACATCAGCGAATCAATATTCCGGAGTTTCTGAGGCCGGCCCTCGAGATGTTTACGCAGGACCGGTCGTTCATCGTGCGAGAGCTGCAGGGGCTGCTGTCGATTTCACAGAAGGTCGAGCTGGCGTCGCGATTCGTGCAGGCCGGACTATGGGAGGTACAAAGATGATCGCCCCGAGCGTCTGAAGATCACCTCGTGGTTCCGAACCTGGACGGAAGCAGGAAGATCAAGAGCAGCCGCAACGGGCGCAAGACCAGATAGAGCCCGGTCCATCGGGCCGGGAGGCGCACGAAGTTCCAGTCACAACGATTCGGGGCGAAGAGCAGATGGACCAGGTAGCGCCCGCGGTTGACCCAATCGCCCTGAATTTCGAAGAAGAACCGGCTTCGTTCCCAGCGGCGGTTCTCCGGGCTGGGCGCCTGCTCTTCAGGCAAGGCCCACCAGGAGACGACGCGCGCGGCCAGCTCCGCCGCCGCCCGATCGGCATCGATCGCCCGATTGACGGCCTCCGGCAATGAGACGCCCAGCCAGTCGCGCGACAGGGCGAGCGCCAGTTTCAACGGACGCAGAGATCGCTGTTGGCGGGCCAGGGTGAACAGATAGTCCCAATCGAGATCCGGCCGGCGCTCGACCAGCCAGGCGATGTCCGCGGCCCAGTTCAGCTTCGACCAACAATGTTTAGCGGCATGGATGCTCAGATAGAGCAGCAGCGGTTCGGGCGCGAAGGTGGGCATCCGCTTCCCGCCCGGAAAGGTCTCCACCAGCCGGCGTTCGCGTCGCGCCGCCGAGAGGTCCAACGGCAGCAGGTCCGCCGACAGCCGCCAATGAAGTTCGACAAAGTAGCCTTTTTCGGGATGGATGAACTCGAGGACGTTCGTCACCCGCCGGAAAGTCGCGTCGCGGACCGATTCCACCGGTGAGATCGGCCGGTAACCTCTCTCCACGATCAACGCCGCACAGAGAGCCAGCTCCGACTCGGTAACCAACAGATCCAGATCACAGAACTGCCGCCGCGTCACATCGTCGAAAGCCAGCATGGCCAGGGTTGGACCTTTGACCGGGATGGCCTCGACCCCGCGGGTCATCATCGATTCCAGCAACTCGCGGAGTTCCCCGGTCAGGCGGAGATTGCGAAGAGCGAGTTGTTGCCGCCGCCGGCGCGATTCGTCTCGGACCCCCGCCGGCGCCTTGGCGCAAGGAAAAGAGTCGAGCCAATGGCCGAAGAGAGGCCACATCCCGTGCCGGTCGATCTCCCGCAGGAAGCGATCCCAATCGAGCCGCAGCCCCGGCTGCAGGCTCTCCCACACGGAGAGCGCCTGCCGGGAAGAAGGAGTGGCCGCCGCCAGCAATAATTTGACCTCGGTAGAGAGTTCGGCTCGCCGGCCGGCGCCGTCAGGAAAGACCGCGCGCGCGGAGCCGTGCTCATTCGTGATGGACGAAGATAGAACTGTCATCGGTTAGCAACCCCCAACCGCCTGGACTCCAAAACCACGAAGCGATCCCGCACATCGAGGCGGTCATTGAGCGGCCGCCCCTGAAATTCGATCCAGGCGTGCGACTCGAATTTGCCCTCCTCGTGGCGAATCCCGATCCGCAACACCCCCTCGATCCCGGCGCAGCGCAGCATCCACCAGAGAGTCAGCGAACGCGCCAGACAGCGCGCCTCCAACGGGCAACGGTCGGTCGCCCACTGCAGGGCGCCGAGGTCGCGCCGGATGCAGCGGTGGTTCTCGCTCTCGCTCAAGGCCCGACGCGGAGCGGGGGCCAGGCGAGGCAGAACAGCAGCGACCCGGCGGAATCCGGCCACTTGCAGCCCGGCGGCCGTCAACGTCAACCCGGCCAGGGCCGAGAGCAGGCGCCACTGCTTGGCGACGGGTAAGGAACTAAACCGACGGAGGCGAGAGAATAGTTGCATATTTGAAAGTAAAGGTGGGGATTCATTTAGAGTCGCGCAAATTATCACGATGAATAGTTCAGATCAACCATTATTTTTCCGCCACGGCGTCATCCTCCCCGTGATGAGCGGTCAGACAGTCGCGTGCTAAAATTGATTGACCAACCGCGAAACACGCGAAAGATGCGAAAGCTCGATAATTCCGCCTGTTTCGCGGGTAGCAAATCAATTTCAGCGGCGGAAAAAGAGGATCCAATCATGCGAAAATTAACGTATGGGGCGGCCGCCAGTCTCGACGGCTATATCGCGGGTGAGCAAGATCGGATCGACTGGCTCCGATGGACACCCGAGGTCTCGTCGATCATCAAGGATTATTGGAAGACGATCGACACCGTGCTCGTCGGACGAAAGACCTACGAGGTCGGGCGGCGATCCGGCAAGGACTCGTATCCCGGGATGAAGGCGTATGTCTTCTCCCGAACGGCCCGCCTCGATCCGGCCGAGGGCGTAGAGCCGGTGACGGGTGACGCCGTGGAGTTCGTTCGGAATCTGAAGCGGGGCGCGGGAGCGGACATCTGCCTGATGGGAGGAGCGGAACTCGCCAGGTCGCTCTTCGAGGCGAATCTGATCGACGAGGTCGGACTCAACATCCACCCAGTGCTGCTGGGCTCGGGAGTGGCCATGTTCCTTCCGATCTCCGGTCAGAGGGATCTGGAGTTGCTGGAGTGCAGGCCGCTCCAGAATGGATGCGTCTATGTCCGCTACCGCCTTCCCAACGGCTAGGGGCGGCGCTCCGATGCCTCCGAGGTGCAGACTCTGTCGGGTTAAGTACAGACGAGCCCACCGGCCCGGAGTACGATCGATCAGTCTGAAAGAAGGAGGTCATGATTCATGTGCGATTATTCTTTACATGCCGTCCGCAACCGGCCCGCCGTTGAAGGCGAACCGTTGGAGGTCTACTGTTTTCCGACCGGCTCTCTCGGGCTGGTCTCCGAGACCGATCTGCGGTCCAATCCGCCTTCACCGGCTCGAGCGGCCTCCAGATGGTGGGAGGCGTTCAAGGAGTGGTTCGGTCTGATCCCGACACCGTCGGCGGTCTGTCTCCAACCCGGCACCCGGCTGGTCCTGCGAGAGATCCCGGAGCCATTACAGCGGGAGTTCAAGGTCGGCGAAGACGAGGAGGTGGTCTTCACCAAGCTGAATCTTCAATCGACCAACTACCGCGACGCGATCCGATTTCGAAACGGACAGGAGCTCCTGATTCAACGATTGCCGGTCGGGCAGAGGATCGACGTGCTGAGCGCCGCCGTCTCCGCCGAACAATGGCAGCGCCTGTTGCCGGAGCCCGCGCGAGAGATGGCTCGACTGGTCCATTAATCGGCCGCTCGCACAACCTTCTACGACGCCGCTCTGGAACGGCACCTCGCCGGTATCGATCAACCCGTCGCAAACCAGGTCCGGTAGTGGGGAGCAACCCGAGAAACACGCGAACCAGGCGAAATCGGCCACCTTTCGCGTATTCCGCGTGTTTCGCGATTGAAAAGTTTCGGGGCGCTTCAGAAATTGAAGCGCGCGCCGATCACGATGATGCGATTGCCGTTGGCCGTAGTGATGGTTCCGAAGGCCGTATCATTGATATTGGGATTGGGGTCTCCCCACTGCGGCGAGTTGAAGGCGTCGATGAAATCGGCGCGAAGCTCGCAGTTCTTGGACCCGCTGATCCGGAAACGTTTCACCACATTCAGGTCGATCCGTTGTGAGCCGGGCCCGCAGCCCCTGCGCAGTCGTGAGGTTGGCGACGGCGGGATCGGGAACCCAGTTCAGACCGTCGAAATAGTTCACCCCGGTCGGTCCCACCTGGGCCCGGCCGACTCCTTTCGACAGCTCGCCGACCAGGGTCGGGTTGACGGTAGTCTTGACCCCGGTGTTGCTATTCTCGGCGATCACGGTGGCGCTGGCCACAATGGCTCCGGACGAGTCCGCCACCGTCCCGGTGGCGGCAGGTACAAACACAACGCCAACCAGATCTTTACGGATTTCATCGCATTCCTCCTGAATTTGGGTGAAAAGTTTGTCTGCAAGACCGGAATGTGGAAGCCGTTTCCGCTTGATTACATCTGGGCGGTGGGCGAGATTCTGGATCTACAGATCATCTCTGCAAAATCACGCGACCTCTTGCTGCCTGTTGCTTTGCTGTTGGTGCTGTTAATGCCTAGCGGATTGCCTGGCTGTTTGGGTAATTACTAATCTACTAACCCAGTATTAATAATTATATTGTATATTGATTGCATCCTACTTCTACTATTTAGGAGAAGTCGATCGCTGCATTTTTACCGGACAGGAAACAACTTATTCAAAAATTTAAAGAGATTCAGAAAAATGAATATTGCAGCGTTCAATTTCATTACACCTCATTGTCATCTCAAGCAAAATAAGTAGATCCAGCCACGCCCATCAAGCGGCACGAGGTTTGCGGATATTTTTTTGGACCAGCATTCCAGCTCGGTTGATTTCTAGCTCGCAAACTTGAAGAGACATTTAAATAGGTAAATAGGAAGCGCCCGATTGTTGCGCACCGGACTCTCTTGATCGAGGGCTAGGTCGGGCCTGCACTATCCACTTCAACATAACCCGGAAGGACTCCCTGTTATGAAACAAGCAAAATTCTACGCTTTGATCATCTGCGTCTGCTGTTGTCTGGCGTCGCTGGACGTGCACGGACAAGCGGTCTCGGTGAGCAACATCGAGGGCACGGTGACGGACCAGGCGGGAGCGGTGCTCCCGAATGCCACGGTCACGGCCACCAATAAGGGAACGGGGGTGGCGCGCACGGCCACCTCCGACAGCAACGGATTCTACCGGATCGCGGGTCTCGCGCCGGGCAGCTATACCGTCAAGATCGAGAGCAAGAGCTTCGCGGCCCAGATCGTGGAGGGAGTGACGCTCAACGTCGGCACCACGACGACTCTCAATGGCGCGCTCAAACCGGCGGGGACCACCGAGACGGTGGTGATCAACGCGGCGGATGCGGCGTTGATCGAGACGACCCGGACCGACCTGGGCGGAGTGGTCAACAACCGCGAGATCGAGAATCTGCCGCTCAACGGGCGGAGCCTGGCGGGGCTGGCGATTCTGATTCCCGGCGCTCGCCCGACCCAATCCTTCGATCCGACGAAGAACCGGAGCGCCGCCTTCTCGATCAACGGCGGCGGCGGCCGCAACCTCAACACCACGGTGGACGGCGGGGACAACAAGGACAACACGGTGGGCGGCATCGTCATGAACTTCTCGCTCGAGGGAGTCCAGGAATACAAGCTCGAGACGCAGCGTTTCTCGGCGGCCTCGGGACGCAGCGAGGGAGCGGCGCTCAACGTCATCACCAAGAGCGGCACCAACGACTACCACGGCTCGGGCTTTCTCTTCGCGCGCGACAAGACCTTCAACGCCAACGACCACATCTCGGTGGTCGGCAACAAGCCGAAGGCCGATTACTCGCGCCAGCAGTTCGGCGGCAGCTTCGGCGGGCCGGTCAAGAAGGATCGCCTCTTCTTCTTCGGCGTCTACGAACGGACGCGCGAAGAGTCGGGCTTCAACGTCAGCCAGCGGGTCGTGAGCGAATTAAAGCTGGTCCCCAACACCCGGCCGCTCGAATTCGTGGCCACCCCCTTTCGCGACAACCTGTGGCAGGTCCGATTGGACGCCAAACTCAACGACCGGAACACCGCCTTCGTGAAGTGGGCGGAGCAGACCAACAACGCGCTCAACGACCAGGCGGGCATCACCGACGAGGCCAGCGGCAACTTCACCAAGAACACGCTCTATCAGGGCACCTTCGGCCTCAATTCGACCGTCACGCCGAAGCTGGTCAACCAGTTCATCTTCGCCTATCAATACTGGAACAACCTGATCGATTCCGAGACCTTCACGCCGTATCTGATGTTCGCCAGCGCGGATGTCACGACCGGAACCAATCCCAACATTCCGCAGCAATCGATTCAGAAGAAGTTCCAGGTCAAGAACGATATGTTCCTGACGGTCGGCGATCACGGGTTCAAGTTCGGGGCCGATGCCGTGGCCTTCCCAAAACTCGGCGGTTTCTTCCGCACTCCGCCCACGCCGAACCTGACCTTCCTGAATGATCCGAGTTTCATCTTCACCCGTCCCGACATCTACCCGCAGGGCCTCGCCACTCCCGGCGCGGTCCAGATGCTGACGGTGACCTCCGGCGACCCGTCCTTCGATTATCACCACACGTCGATGTTCGGTCTCTATTTCCAGGACGACTGGAAGGTCAACCGGCGGCTGACGCTCAACCTGGGCGTGCGCTACGATCTGGATCACAACTTCCTGCAGCCGTTGCCGAGCAACCGGACCTACCAGATCCTGCAGCAGATCAATCATCCCGTGACCCGCAACCTGACCGGCGACGACACCAACAACGTCGCGCCGCGCCTGGGCTTCGCCTGGGATCTCAAGGGCGACGGCAAGAACGTCGTCCGCGGCGGATACGGCCTCTACTACGGGCAGGTCTTCCAGAACATCCCGCTCTTCGCCCAGCAACAAACGAACGCCACGGTCTTCACGACCGTGAACCTGGTGAGCACCGGCACCACGCCGGCGACGAACAACGATCCGTTCTTGAGGACTTTCCGCTACGGGATCGACCCGATCGCCATCCCGCCGGCGGCCACCGCGCTGCCTAACGGCTCGACCGGCCGAATCATGCATCCCGACAGCGAGATGCCCTACACGCAGCAGTGGAACGTCGGGTACAGCCGGCAACTGGGCAGAGACTACGCCATCGAGGTCGACTACGTTCACATTCTCGGCCTCCACGAGTTCTTCCGGCACCGGTTGAACCCCCGGGTTCCCGGCAACACCGTGATCGACATTACCGGCACGCCGGTCACTAATGCGCGGCTGCTGGCCGCCGATTTCGTGCGGGCGGGATTGCCGGCCAATCGCCTGGCGGACGTGGTCTCCGAAGAGTCGATCGGGCGCTCGCGGTACGACGGGCTCAACATTCAATTG
>DATEFT010000783.1:0-3286 GCA_035280505.1 Blastocatellia bacterium
ATACCTTGCCCAGCCGCGACGGCAACCGGGATCTGTGGATCGAGTTCGACGACGAGAAGGGAGTGGAGATTCTGAAGCTGGTCCTGACGCCCACTCCGATCAAGCTCTTCGACGAGGCGCTCAACCGGTCGCAGGGCGAGCTGGGAGAGTCGGTCTTCAGCGTCTCGCAGGAGCTGCTCGGCGGAAACCAGAGACCGGAGCCGGGCTCGAATCAGCGGTTCGAACAGGTGGTCCGGGTGCGACCGCAGAAGACGCCGGTGAGCGGATGTCCCGGAGCCCGTGGATTGGCCCTCCGCTGCCGCTCCCTCGGCCTCGATCCCCCCGATCCGAAGAGCGGAAAGGGAACGGTCGTGGTCGCCATGCCCGATTCACAAAATGCCTCGGGCAAACTCAACAAGAACGAGGCGATCATCGTAGAGCTGCGCCTCAAACACATCTGAAAAGAAGTCTAGAGAAGTCTAGAGAAGTCTAGGAAAGTCGGGAAAACCGGAACCGACTTCTCTAGACTTCTCTAGATTTCTCTAGAACTTATCCCAAAACCCGCTTTTTGCCCCTTTTTTATTGGGCTTTTTGAGGTTTAGGGATGGCCTCTAGACTTCTCTAGACTTCTCTAGACTTTTAAATCATCGCCGGCCTTCGAGATTGGCCCATTCGCCGGCCTGGACGAAACTCGCCCAATAGTAAGGATGGCGCAGCTTGGCGTCCTTCAGCATCTCCAGTTGGATCTGGCGCAGGGCCTCGCCACGGCCCTCGTCTTTCATCAATCTGCCGTAGTAACCGACCATCAGGCTGCTGGTCTCGCTGTCGGGCACGGGCCAGAGGCTCATGACCTGCGTCTCCGATCCGGCCAACACCAGCGCGCGCCGCAGACCATAGACTCCTTCGCCCTTCATGACCTGGCCCACTCCGGTGTCGCAGGCCGAAAGCACCACCAACTGAGTGCCCCACAGATCCAGGCTGGTCGCTTCGAGGGCGGTCAACAATCCGTCGTCGTCGCCACCGGCGTGGTCGTTCGCTCCGGCCAGCGCCAGTCCGGACCGCAGGAGCGGGTTTCCGATCTTCGCCGCCCACCGGCTCAACCGCAACCCGGCGCCTTCCGGCGACTCGGCGGCGGTCAGGCTCCGCGTGAGGGCCGGCGCGGCCGGTTGATCGTCGAGAAAGAAACCGTGCGTCGCAATGTGCAGCAGGCTCGGCGCCTTGAGCTGCTTGAGCTTCGCCTCGGTGGCCGATTCCCGCACCAGAACCGCCGCTTCCGGCAGCACGGCCTTGATCGCCTGCGCTTCACGCCCGGTGGCGGGCAAAGGTTTGAAGAAGTACTCCGGCGAATCGGTCGTGGACTTGCCCTGATGGCCGGCCGGCTTTCCCGCCGACTTGCCGCCGGCGAGTTGAACGGATCGGGTGGCGACCAGCGTCCCTCCGCCGAAGATCGGATTGGCCACGACCAGCGGGGCATTCCGGCTCGGCGGCATGGTCTGCAACCGCAACAGGTCGCGGCCGCTGGTCAGGTAGCTGATGCTGTAACGCTCGACCAAATATCGGTTCTGTTGATCGACCAGGGCCGCAAAAGGGATCAGGTTGAGCTGACCGTCGGGCGCGATCAGCAAGCGGTGGACGGAGCCCTCCTGGGGCAACAGCGCCTGCACCGGCCGCATGATCTTCTCATCCACGACTCTCGCCAGGCTCTTGACGTCCGGTCGCGTTTCGCGGAGCGACCGGCGCCAGGCTTTGACCGCTCGGTCGATCGGCGCGGCCGGACCGAGATCCACCGATCTCGGCGGCCCCTGAGCCGAAAGCACGTAGGCGAGATAACGCGGCGGTTGGGGATCTGCGGTCCGCAGATCCATGGGCGTGAAGGCGGTGAACTCAATCAGGGCGCCGTCGGCGGGGAGCGCGGCCTGCACGGCGGCAATCGTGACCGGCTGCGATTGTGACCGGAACGGAGCGCTGCGGGCGCTCAAGGCCGCCTCCAGGCCCTCGATCTGGTCTTCCAGCGGCTTGATCTGCAACCGGTAGAGTTCGGGGTTGGCCGCGCCGGCATCTTTGAGAGTCAGGGTGGCCAGCCGTGAACGAGCCGCCGCGAGCCGGTCGAAGAGTTCTTGATCCTGCGGCGCGGCGTGGCTCCGCAGCGCCGTGATCGTGTCGGTCATGGCGTCGAGCCCGCGCCCCTTCCGGCGGAGCAGAGTCGCGAAGGCCAGTTCGAGAGCCTGCGGATCGTTGGGAGCCGCCCGCGAGTGAAGTGTGAGAGTTAAATCGGTCTCTTTGGTGAAGAGCGCGAGATAGGCCAGTTTCTGGCGCTCGGAACCGGTCAGGAGGTTGAGAGTCAGGTTATGCTCGCTGACCGCGTTGGCGCGTGATTGAAACGCGACGGCCCGCTGAATCTCTCCCCGGGCCATGGAGACCAGGGTCAGATAGTTGAGAGTCTTGGCCACACTGTGATGGTCCGGCCCCAGCGCCTTCTCCCGAATCGCCAGCGCCCGTTGGTGAAACGGTTCGGCCTTGAGATAGTCGCCCTGGTTGAAATAGAGCAGTCCGAGATTACTGAGGCTGATGGCCACGTCGGGATGATCCGGCCCCAGCGCCTTTTCCCAGATCGCCTGGGCCCGCGTCAAGAGCGGGCCGGCCTTCGCATAGTCGTTCCGGTCCATATAGAAGACCCCGAGATTGCTGAGACAGAGCCCCACATCGGCGTTGTCCGGCCCCAGCGCCTTCTCCCAGATCGACAGCGCCCGTTGAAGCAGGGGCTCGGTCTTCGCATACTCCCCCTTCTCCTGGTAGAGGGCCCCGAGATTGCTGAGAGCCGCGGCGACCATCGTGTGGTCCGGCCCCAGCTCTTTCTCCAGAGTGGCCAGCGTCCGCCGGTAGATGGGCTCGGCCTTCTCATAGTCGCCCCGGCCGCGGTAGACGAGCCCGAGATGGCCGAGCGAGACCGTCACCTCCTGGTGCTCGGGCCCGAAGGCCTTCTCCCGAATGGCCCGCGCCCGTTCGTAGAACTGCTCGGCCTTCGTAAAATCGCCCCGCTCGCGGTAGATATCGGCGAGACTGTCGAGAGATTTGGCGACATTGGGGTGGTTCGGACCCAGCGCTTTTTCATTGATGGCCAGCGCACGCATCAAGAGCGCTTCGGCCTTGGCATATTCGCCGGTATCGTTGTAGATCATCCCCAGATTGTTGAGACTGGCCGCCACGATGGGATGTTCCGGCCCCAGGGTCCGCTCCCAAATCGACAGAGCCCGCAGATAGAGCGGCTCCGCCTTCGCATAGTCGTTCTTCTCCCAATAGAAAGACC
>DATEFT010000784.1:0-5075 GCA_035280505.1 Blastocatellia bacterium
GGCCGAAGGGATGCCGAAGTTCGAGACCCCGGTCAAGCATCTCCATCCCCTGGGCGGCTGCCAGGGCACGCTCAGGATCTATTCCGACCGGGTGACCTATGAATCGGCGGATGAGCCGAAGCACTCGCGTTATTGGCGCTACCAGGACCTTCAGCGCTTCAGCCATCCGGCGCGATACCGCTGCTCGATCACCACCTTTGAAGACAAGTTCGGTGGGCCGACCGGGGTCTACGACTTTCAATTGAGAGCGGACCTGCCGGCGTCGGCCTATGATTACGTCTGGGTCCGCGTCAATCCGGTTGAGCTATACCCTTACCCGAAAGCCGCCTCACGAGATGCGCTGGCGGCCAATCCGCAGGTTGCCGCAACGGCGCCGCAACCTTCACCGATCCGCGAACGGCAAGACGAGTCCAAGATCCAGACGATCAAAGTGGTCTTGGATGATCAGGGCTATCAGCCGGCCAGCATCGAGCTGAAGCAGGGTCTTCCCGCGCGAATCGAGTTTGTGCGCCGGACTGAAGGGGGCTGTGGTAAAGAGATCCTCATCCCGGAGTATGGAATCAAACGCGAACTGCCGGTGAATGAGCCCGTCATGATCGAGTTCACTCCAGTCCGGTCGGGCGAGTATGCCTTCACCTGCGGAATGAAGATGCTGCACGGAAAGATCGTCGTTCGTGAGCAGCCAGGCACGCCGGCGGTTGTGGACGAGATGCAGCCACGGGAAGAGGCGCCGGATCGGAAGGCGCGCCCTTCAGTCCCGCGGCCCACGGTTCAGACCGCGAAGGTGGTCGTGACGGCGGAAGGATACAAGCCAGACAGCCTCAGGCTGCGGCGGGGAGTCCCGGCCCGAGTGACGTTCGTGCGTCAGGTCGAGGCAACCTGCGGAACCGAGATTGTGCTCCCCGAACACGGGATCAAGCGCGCTTTGCCGCTCAACCGCCCGGTGGTGGTGAGCTTCGTTCCCGACAAATCGGGCGAGTTCAGTTTCACTTGTGGAATGGGAATGCTAAGAGGGAAGTTGATTGTGGAAGAGAAGTAGTCATCGGAGATGGTTTCGGTTTGATAGACATCACCATCGCCGCCAGCGCGGATCGCCATCCATCAGACCGTCCAGACCGATCAGGTCGAATGTTCAATCGCTAGTCGGACGCGATCATGACCTCGCTCGCTTTAATGACCGCATAGACTCTCTTGCCTTCAGCCAATTCAAGCCGCTCGGACGATTCCTTGGTGATAATCGAGACGACCTCGACACCATCGGCGAGTTCAACAATCACTTCGGTGTTGACTGCTCCCGGTGAAACTTTTTTGATGGTCCCCTGAAGCACATTCCGTGCGCTAATCTTCATCTTCTTCTCCTGCTTCTGAACATGAACTCTTTGATGTCAGACCAGTGGCAAAACCCCTGGTCGATATTTAACCGTAAATTCGACGATCACACTGTAAACCACGAGGCGACAAATCTCAAAAATCCGGGGCGAAACCATATTGAATCATATATTCCTACTTCAATACTATTGTGAAAATTCAGGAATAACAGTACATGGGAAGATCCTTATGAGATTGCCCGGGCTGCGCGAGGCTGCGCAATCGGCGAGCGCCAGTTACCCGACGCTCAACCAGACCCGAGATGAAGGTGGTGCAGGAGGAGATCTTCGGCCCGGTCGTGGCGGCCATTCCGTTGAAGTCTTGAGATGGGATCTTTATGGAAAAAACTGCCGGCCTCTTTCAATTCGAAGCCGATTTCGGTGATTCGCTCCGCTGCATCCCCATGTTCATCCGTTTCAAGATGGATGCCGCAGGGCTCAAGCTCAAGATGTCTCAATGGGCCAAGTTCAATCTGGAAGATCGACGGGGGTTGGGAGAGATGCCTTGCGAGACGGACACGGAGATCGCCGCTTACCGGATCTTTTTGTCGGATCTGGTTCGGCAGAAGACGGGCGAGGCGCTGTCGGATTTGCCGGTCGGATACGACCAGGAATGGATGGGAGCAACGGTGCCGGAGCGAGTCCTGGCCAGAGCCGCCGAGATCGGCGTTGAGATCTCTCGGGAACAGTGGGGAGCGTTACTGCCGCTCCAACGGTTTGCCTTGGTGAAACTGATTCGCCCCGGACACGAGGGGCGCAATTTCCGACGCGCGCTGGAGGAGTTCGGTCTGCATTAGTCGGATAGAAGTCATTCGATGGTGGAGGTGAGGCTATGGACATCGACCAGGCGGATAGTTTGTTGGCACAGGCATTGGAGGCTTATCAGAAGGGGCAATTCGAGATCGCGGCCGAACGGTGGGCCGAGGCTGAAAAGGCTTACACGGCAGGCAATCAATGGATTGGCGCCGCTACGTGTCAATTGAACGGCGGCAATGCGCTGGCGAATCTGGGGCGCTTCGCCGAAGCGATCGCGGAGTTCGATCAAGCCGAGGCGGTCTTCGTCCATTTCCAGGAGGAGATTCCCCTTGCCGGCTGTCGGCTCAGCCGTGGCGACGCTCTCGCCAATCTGGGCCGATTTGCCGAGGCGATACCTGAGTTCGACCGGGCCGAAGAGTCCTTCGCTCGATGCGGGGAAGGGAGCTACGTCGCCCGCTCCAATCTGAGCCGTGCCGATGCGATGGTGAATCTCTGCCGGTTCGCTGAAGCGATCGTCAATTATGATCGGGCCATGACCGTCTCCGTTCGATATCAGGAAGCGGGCTACCTGGCCCGCGCACATTTGAACCGTAGCATCGCCTGGCGCCACCTCGAACAGTTTCAGGAGGCGATTGCGGATTGCAATCGAGCCGAGTCGATCTTTGCTGATCTGGGTCAGTGCCATGGAGTCCTCATCTCACAGGTGAATCGCGGTCTGGTCGCGCAGAGTCTCGGCCACTATGAGGACGCGATGAGAGATTATGAACAGGCCGAGTCGGTGATCATCGATCTTTGCCAGTGGAGCGACGCCGCCCGCACCCGGCTGGATCTGGGAATTGCCTTACAACATCCTGAGCAGTATCGGGAAGCAATCGCTGAATGCCGAATGGCCTGCCAGATGTGGGTCCGACTCCTTTAAAAGCCGGCGATGAGAGCCATTCAGACGAGATGTTGAAGAATCCGTGCCCCCTTGCCATCAGAGATTCCGCCTGTAAAGACGCTCCACCTCAGTTGAACATGGCCGGAACCTTTTCATAGACGGTAACCTGAGGCTGTCTCGGCCTGCTCTCGGCCTGCTCGTTCTCTTTCCCGATTTTCACTTTGAGCAGCCCTGTCTTCTCCAGCAGCTTTAAGTCGCCCACTGCCGTAACCTCGCCGATGCCGCAGAGCTCGACGCAGATATGTCTATCGATTTCATTGCGGATCGCGACATATGCGATGATGCGAGCCAGTCGCACGCCGGGTCGAATGACGCTCTTTCTTTCACGGCCGGATTTGACCTCGTTCAAAGCCTGATCGTACGCCACCTGCCCCGGCGGCGACAATCTCGACCAGGCCTCGCGTTCCGAGCCGGTAAGTGGCTGAGCGGGGTGTTTCTTGTTCAGGCCAACACAGTGATCGCCCCGATCGAGTTTGAGGATAGTCTGCAGATCGGAATCGCCCGATGGAATTGGGCCAGCGAATGAGGGCGACGCGATGCCCGGCCCGATGCCGGCGTGATGGCGCAGGCTTCAGATTCGACGCCGGCTCGTGAGTCGGCGTCGAAGAGCCTGGCCTATCTGCGTGAAGTGATGGATCGTTCTCATCGACGCATCGGTGTTTATGAAGACGTCAGTTCACCGGGCAATCATTTCCACGCCTGGTCAAAATACCCGGGCCCTGACGCCGCAGTCTCCATGAATGGTTCCTGGAAAGAACCCGCCATCGGCGCGACGTCGATTCGTTGCGAGTTCTTCGGAACCGGGACTAACTTCGGCGGCTTCATTTTGTTGAATGGCATCCTGGAAGGCACCGACCGTGCCCCCAGGCCAAATTTCGGCACCGCGCTCGATGCCGGTCTGAATCTCACCGGGGCGATCAGTCTCAGGTTCAAGGCTGGCGGCCAGCACGGAGGTGAGGTCGTCAAATTCTTTATGGGCGGGGTTGGACGCGAAGAGCATGGTGAGATCAAACGCCGCAAAGCCGTCTGTTCACGGCCGATTGCCCGTTTCTGATGGTGATTCGCGACTATTCAATCCGCACTATTCTATTTATGGGCGTGGTGGCCGAGCCGCAGTAATTCGTGGTCAACCACGGAGCACACGAGAGGCGCGAAAGATTATCGATCTCGCGTCTCTCGCGGTTGAAGAAGGAAGAGCGAAGGCGTTTGTTGACCGAGCACTCGGCCCGACCGCTTTCGCATGACGGGAGATCCTATGAAACAGACGAATGTCGAACGGACCCGGTTCGAGGGCGCCAACCCCATCTTGAGAGTGGCGGATCTGGCGCGAAGCGTGCGGTACTACGTGGAGGTGCTCGGATTCAGCAATGCCGAGTGGGGAAATGACGAGTTCACTTTAGTCACCCGCGACCGGGCCGGAATCTACCTGTGCCAGGGTGATCAGGGCCAGCCCGGAACCTGGGTCTGGATCGGCGTCGAGGACGCGGCGGCCCTGCATGAAGAGTATCGGGCCACGGGCGCCACGATTCTGCATCCTCCGGAGAACTTCCCCTGGGCCTACGAGATGAAGGTCGGAGATCCGGATGGGCATGTCCTGCGATTCGGATCGGAACCGTTGGAGGAGGCATAAGTACTTGGGAAATTTAAACCGCGAAATACGCGGAACACGCTAAACATCAATCTTTCGCGTATTCCGCGTGTTTCGCGGTTGGCCTCTCAAAGGTCTCGGCCTCGAGTCCCAGCAGGCCGAGAATAGACCTGCGGATAACCGGTGGCGGTTGATCAGCGCGGCATCGACGTTGTGGCACAGATCTCGGGGCCGGATGGCAAACAGATTCTGGAATTTTACTCCAAGCGTGAGGCCGGGGGGCCGGAATCGGTGTCACTGGTGGCGGAAGCGGCCGGCGATTACCGATTGGTAGTGCGACCTGTGCAAGAGGGGGGACCCGCCGGCCGCTATGAAATTCGGATCGAAGAGTTGCGCCCCGCGACCGAGAATGACCGTGAATTGC
>DATEFT010000785.1:0-5448 GCA_035280505.1 Blastocatellia bacterium
GGCTTTGCGGAGCGCCTGCCGGACCTGCGGCGAGATCGGCGGAAGGGCGCTCAGGTTGGTAGCCGTGTACTGACCTTGAGCCGGAAAATCCCGCTGGGAGATCTCCGCCAACATCTGGTTGAGGCGGTTCCCGTCGATACCCTGGCCGGTCAGCACTCGCCGCATCGCGCCGCTCTTCTTCTCGAAGCTGCCGGCGATCAGATGCTCCATCCGCACCTCTTCGAGCCCCAGCGCCCGGCGAATGCCATCGGCGTGGCTCAAGGCGCGACGGGACGAGACGCTCAAACGCTGATAGAGCCAGGTCTCATAGACCAGCTCCGTCTTCTGACTCTCGAGCAGGCTGCTCACCGGAATCGCCCGCCACTGCCGGTCATTAACGGGCTGATTCAGAATCCCGACCAGACGGTCACCGACCACCACCGGCGCGCCGATGGCGTGCGGCTCCAGCGGCTGCGAGGAGAGGAGTTCCAGATAACGGTCCCCATCGATCTCTCTTATTCCCGCCACCGTCCCGCTCACCGGCAAGCCCTTCGGCGTTGAGGAAGTAATAATGAGCGAGTGCCACGCCGCCCCGCTCGGCGGATCCTCGTTACCGAAAATCAACTGCGGCAGGGGAATTGAAAAGTTCGGTTGAAGTCTAAGTACCGCAAAATAGCGCTGCGCATCGATCTCGGCCAGACTGGCGCCGATCTCCAACGGCAGATCTCGACGGGCGTCGAAGTTCAGTCTGAGCCCCGACGTCGCATTACCTCGCAACAAGAATGATTCGGCTTGAGTAACGGCGAGGTGCGGCGAGATCAATGTCGCCATCATCCAGTCAGGGGCCTCGTCGCCCACTTTAGAGATCTTGGCTGCGATTCGCTCCAGCAATAACGAGCTGGTCTGATTGAGCTCCAGCATGACAAAACTCCTCAAAAGGCAGGCATCAAAGGCAAGTAACTCTACCGTCGGCGGACGGCAAGGACAGGTTGCATTTGGATTAAGATGCCCGGAACAGAACGCTGAGTACCTGGGAAGCCTGGGTTGTTGGATCGCATCGACCTGACGATCATCCAACGACCTTCATTCGGGCTGGCTACCGGCGGAGATGATAATCCGATAACTTTCAAGAGTCCAGACGAACCATTGACTTCAGGCCGGCGCGCGGCGAGAGGTGAGTGTCCGGGCCGGGCGCTCGAACGCATGTTCCGCGGTTTGAATCTCAAAGCTCCCGGCTCGGCGGGATTTTAGACGTTCTGACCGGCGCGGGGCGTCGCCACGGTCTTAAAGCAGATCAGCTTCCTGGTACTCATGATCAACTCGACCCTGACCCCGGAGTTGAGCACCCATTGCCGGTAATCGCCGGCCTCCATGATGAAGACCTGCTCGTCTTCCGACCTCAGCGATTCCAGCAGCTTGTCGGATTCCGTCACTCGCGTGCAGAACCGGTTCGAATACCAGAGAAATTGCGGGATATAGTTGATATGATCCTCGGCCGAAGTGTAGATCGTCACCTTCAACGACGGATCCGTCTGCCGCATGACGACCGGAGCCAGCGCCATCATATCTTCGGCCCGCATCATCGGTTTCGGGAAACAACCGATCAGGAAGACCGCGATGATCGCAACGGCATAGGCGACCTGCAGATAGACTCTCCTGCGCACCAGCGAGATCAGGCTCGCGACGGGACCGGCCGCCAGCAGGGCGAAGGCCGGGAAGGCCGGCAGGATGTACCGCAACACCTTGTACTGGGCCAGGCTGAACGGCCCCACCACCAGCAGCGCCCACAGCACCAGCAGGATCGCGGAGCTCTCCCTCTCGCGAATCGCCCGTTTGAGCTGCACGACCAGGCCGAAGACCATGAACGGCAGCCACGGCCAGTAGAATCGCAGCAGCCACAACGGGTATTGCAGCAGCCCTCCCGCCAGCGCCGTGGCGTCGCGTCCGCCGCCGACGCCCATCTTGGTTCCGACGAACCCCGAATGGCCCGCCAGAAATTGATCGCCATGCAGCAGGTACTGCGAAAAGTACCAGAGGCCGGGCACGAGGACGGCGATCGAGAGGCCCGCCCAGAGCCGAATCGAGAGGAATTTTCGATACTGCCCCGTCAGGACCAGGTGGCCGGCGATGATTCCGATCGGGATCAACCCGATCACCGAACGCGTCAGGATCGCCGCTCCGATCACCGGACCGCACAGGATCAGATAGTTCGGGCTCTTCAATCCCTTGACGTACCAATAGAGCGCCAGGGTGAAGAAGAGGATGAACGGCGCATCCGTCATCGCATGCATGGCCCATTTCATAAAATATTGCGACAACATCAGGACCCAGGAGGCGCAGATGGCGGGCAGGAACTCGGCGCCCAGCTCACGAGCCAGAAAGAAGACCAGCATGATGATCAGCAAGGCCGAGAACGCCGAGGGGAACTTGGCGGCGAAGTCCGACACTCCCAGGACCTTCATCGACAGCGCCTCGAGCCAGATGAACATCGGCGGATATTCGAAATTCAAGTTGCCGTTGTAACGAACGCTCCACCATTCCCCGGTCCTCAACATCTCCTTCCCTTCATGGGCGTAGAAGGCATCGTCGTAACCGTTCAAGCCTCCTTCATGCAGATGCGAGAAGAGAATGACCGAGGCCAGAAACAGGACGATCAACAGGTGAAACCTCTGGTTGGAAAATAGCTCGCCGAGCTTATTAGACGAATCTACTGAAGCAGTGATCATAACCCCCCGATGCGGAGTATCAATTGCGATTTGGTATTTAAAGGATATGGTCGGACACAGGAGTCGTAGAGTAACATAAACCGCGCGGAACGGTTCATCCATATTTTGCGCAAGCGGCGTGCCGGATTCGGAATCCGGTAAACTCAATACTTTGGAAAGTAAATTTCTTGAAGTGTTGATTCAAAACCGCGAAAGACGCGAAAGCGGGAAAGCGGGAAAGACGGATGATTTCGCGTCTTTCGTGTCTTTCGCGGTTTGATTCTCAAATTCCCAACAACTTAGACCGGGCCTGCGGAAAGCTGCCGCACCACCCGCGGCAGTTTTGACCGGTTCCGGCCCATCAACGGAGGACGATCATGCAACGACGGCAATTCACCGGGCTCCTGGGCGCGGGCCTGACGGCGGCGGTTTTCGGCCCGATCCGCAGAGCGGCCGCCCCGCCGCCTCAAGTGGCGATCACCATGGATGATTTCAACCTCTTCGGCGAGACCGACGGCGAGAAGGAGACGAACAGCCGGGCGATCCTGGCGGCGCTCGGTTCGCATTCGAAGCTGAAGGCCGCCGCCTTCATCCAGGGCCGGAATGTGGACCACGAAGTCGGCCGGCGCGTCCTGCAGGCCTGGAACGATGCCGGTCATCTGATCGCCAACCATACCTATTCACACTGGTACTATCACGAACGCAGCGTCGAGGAGTTCGAGGCCGATATTCTGCGGTGCGAAGAGTTGATCAAGAACTATCCGCGTTTCACCCGGCGCTTCCGGTTCCCGATGCTCAAAGAGGGCGACACCGTGGAGCGGCGCGACCGGTTGCGCGCCTTCTTGAAGGAACACGGGTACCAACCCGGGTCCGTCACGATCGACGCCTCCGACTGGTATGTCGAACAGAGATTGCGCGCCAGACTGAAGCAGAACCCGAAGGCCGAGCTGAGCGGATACCGCCGGTTCTACCTCGACCACATCTGGGAGCGCGCGCTCTATTACGAGAACCTCTCGCAGCGGGTCCTGGGCCGCAGCGTCAAACACACGCTGCTCATTCATCACAACCGGCTCAACCAGCTCTTTCTGGGCGATCTGCTGACGATGTTCGAGCGAAAGGGTTGGGAGTTGATCGACGCCGCCGAGGCCTTCACCGATCCGGTCTTCGCCACCGAGCCCATGATCCTGCCGGCCGGCGAGAGCCTCCTGTGGGCGATCGCCAGAGAGTCCGGAAAGTTTCAGCGCGAGTTGCGGTATCCGGGCGAGGACAGCGTCTATGAGAAACCGAGGATGGATCGGCTCGGTCTGTAGGCGGACGAGTTCGGGGCGAGTTCAGGGCGAGTTGAGATTTTCAACGACCACACACCGGCTGAGGCGGAGAACCCGTTAACGGCAGCCGTTACCGCGCAGTTGCCGGCTGATCCTGCTGAAGTACGACTATCAGGTTCTCCCAAAATACGAGTGCGGAGTCGTTCGAAAAACAATTGGCGCCTCACCGGATGAACTTCCGACCGAGATCGGATCCATCCGGCAGCCGGCCGGTCACGTCCAGTGACCGAGAGGCTCGACCAATAAGAGCGTTGACGGTGAGGACAAAACTTTTTACTGCCGGGGAGCTGACGAGATTGGCAAAGATCTTCGGGCCTGACAAAGGCGGGATTCTGATCAACGAGTGTTGAGAAATTCTTGAGAGGGTTCGAGGTTCGAATATCAGTCTAACTGGAGAACGATTGCATGAACATCTGCCTGACTTCGCGGATTTCACTGGCCGCGCTGCTGCTGTTGACGTGGTCGATCACGACCCGGGTTGAAGCTCAAACGACCGACAAACCGACCGGCAAGACCCAGGTGGTCTTGTTGGGCACCGGGACCCCATTCCCCGACCCGGACCGGTCGGGGCCGGCCACGGCCATCGTCGTCAACGGCAGCGCCTATCTGGTGGACTTCGGGCCGGGCGTCGTGCGGCAGGCCAACGCGGCGGCGATCGATAAAGGAATCGCCGCCCTGAAACATACGAACCTGAGAGTGGCCTTTGCAACCCATCTGCACTCGGACCATACGGTCGGATATCCGGACCTGATCTTCAGCACCTGGACGATGGGGCGCCAGGTGCCGCTGGAGGTATATGGCCCCAAGGGCCTCAAAGCCATGACCGAACATCTCATTGAGGCCTACCGCGCCGATATCGAGACCCGCACGAACGCGGACGGAAATCAGCGGGATTTCCCCAACGGATACAAAGTGAATGCACATGAGATCACCGCCGGGGTCGTCTACAAAGACGCGAACGTCACGGTCACCGCGTTCCCCACCAAGCACGCGATGGAGAGCTACGGATACCGGTTCGACACGCCGGACCGCAGCATCGTCATTTCAGGCGACACCAACCCGACCCAGGCCACGATCGATGCTTGTCGCGGCTGCGACGTGTTGATCCACGAAGCCAACACCCTGGCGGCGCTGTCCAGGCGTCCCGAGACTTTTCAATCTTTCTCCGCGAAATATCACACGACCACGATCCAACTGGCCGAACTGGCCGCGAAAGCCAAACCGCGCCTGCTGGTCGTCTATCATGCGTCGATCGCCTGGCGGCCGGCGGTCAGTCCCATCTCCTCGACGCCGGAAGAGTTGCTCAAAGAGATCCTCTCACGCTACACCGGTCCCGTGGTGGTCGGCCGGGATCTCGATGTGTATTGATGAAACCGAAAGCCGCGAAAGACGCGAAAATGGCTGATTTCGCGTCTTTCGCGGCTGGTCGCCCAACT
>DATEFT010000786.1:0-16430 GCA_035280505.1 Blastocatellia bacterium
ACTGCGCGGAGTTGCTCGTCAACTACCCTCACCTTTACTATGGGTCCACACGAGACCGGTATTGCAACTGGCAATTCTGGGAATTTATCAAGGACAAGTACTGTTATCGAATCGTGACCGATATCTGGGCCCTCTCCAAAAAACCGGGCGAGCCCGGATATCGCGATGAGGACCCGTTCACCGTGCTGGCTCGGAACGTGGGCTGGTCGCAGAGCCAGTTCAACGACGAATTCGGCGATTGGGCGAGACACAATGCGACCTGGGACTATCCGAACGGCGCGGTCTATCGCCAGCGGTTCGGCTCCTACTCCGATCGGGGCGGTCTCCGGCGCACCAGAGTCACGATGCTGCAGGAACTCGATCTCGCCCAGCGGCAATTCGTCGTCCCCGAATACTGGGCGCCCCAACGTTGGGGCTACAACCTGGTGCGGCTGGTGCCGGACCGTCCGCGACAGAACGGCACCGTGACCGTGACCTTCAGAGGCGTCGTGCAGACGGCTCCCGCCTCGACGGACTTCGGATCGTTCGCCCGGCAACCCGCGACGATCCCGGCGCCCGATTCCGACTGGAGATGGGGTCTGGTGGCGCGGAGCATCACGGGTGCGACCCGGTACTCCCCGCTGCAACGCGGCGCGGATGGGCAGGTCTCATTCCAGGTCAACGCGACCGATATGGAGTTGTGGCTGGTCGTGGTGGCCACGCCCTCGACCATGCATAAAATTCTGTGGGACCAGATGTACTACACGATCTACCGTTATCCGTGGATGGTACAACTCGAGGGAGCCTGGCCTGAAGGCTACCCCGCGCCCGCGCCGCCCAGCGGTTCGGGCGCCCGCCATCCCAACGGCGGCGGCTGGGTGGCCAGCACCGCGCGAGTGGCCGCGACGGCGTTCGTCGGGCCGCGCGCCCAGGTCCTGGGGAATGCGATGGTGAGCGGCAACGCCCGCATCGAAGGCTCGGCGATCGTGGGCGGCAATGCCCAGGTTCGGGATAATGCGATCGTCGAAGACTTCGCCCAGGTGCTCAACGGGCAGGTCTACGAAAATGCCCGGGTCTCGGCGCTGACCGTCGTCAACAGTGGAGCGGCCCGGATCCATGGATCGGCCCGCATCGCCGCCATCATGAACGCCATCGGCGCCTTCGACGTCTCCGGCACCGCCCAGTTGCTGGGCGATGTCGAGCTGCTGACTCCCGTCTCTCGCGGAGTCTTCTACGGCTTTATCGATGCCGCGGTCGCCGCGGATCCGGCGTATGGACTCAACCGGACCGCACCCAGTCCGGAGGTCACCATCCCCGGTCCGTTCATTTGGAGATAAACCTTGAATTGAAGTCATCAACCGCGAAAAACGCTGAACACGCGAAATACTTGGGAACCCTTTCGCGTGTTTCGCGTGTTTCGCGGTTTCCGAGCATCATGCGAAGGAGTAATCATGAAGATCAAGAAATTCGGATTAGCCATTGGGATCTTGACGATCTGCTGTTGGGGAGCAGTCCTCTCGATCGGGCAACAGAAACCGCCCGTCCAAACCGCGGCCAAACCCGCGCGCGACTATCCGGTCAAGCCGGTGCCCTTCACCGCCGTGCACTTCAACGACCGTTTCTGGGCTCCGCGGATCGAGATCAATCGCGCGGTGACCATCCCCTTTGCCTTCGAGAAGTGCGAGCAGAGCGGGCGGATGTACAATTTCGAGCGGGCCGCCGCCGCGCTCCGCGGCGAGACCGTGGCCGACAAGAAGCCGCCCGGCTATCCCTTTGACGACACCGATCCGTACAAGGTGCTCGAGGGCGCGTCCTATGCGCTCAGCGTGCGCCCCGATCCGAAGCTGGACTCCTATCTGGACGGGCTGATCGCGAAGATCTCCGCCGCGCAGGAGAAGGACGGATACCTCTACACGACCCGCACCATCGATCCCGAGCACCCGCACCAGTGGGCGGGCCATAACCGCTGGGAGTTGGAGAAGGTGGACAGCCACGAGCTGTACGACCTGGGGCATCTTTACGAAGCCGCCGTCGCCCATTACCAGGCCACCGGCAAACGGACGCTGCTGGACGTCGCCCTCAGAACGGCGCAACTGCTCGATCAGACCTTCGGTCCCGGCAAGCGGCCGATCTGGCCGGGCCACCAGATCACCGAGATGGGGCTGGCCAAGCTCTACCGGATGACGGGCGAGGAACGTTATATCAACCTGGCCAAGTTCATGCTCGATGTGCGCGGGCCGGACGGCGACCGCGGCAGCGGCCGTCAATACAATCAATCGCACATCAAAGTAGTGGAGCAGACCGAGGCGGTCGGACACGCCGTGCGCGCCACCTACATGTATTCGGGCATGGCCGACGTGGCGGCGCTGACCGGCGACGCCTCTTACGTCACCGCCATCGATCGCATCTGGGAGAACGTCGCCGGCAAGAAACTCTACATCACGGGCGGGATCGGCGCCCGGGGATCGGGCGAGGCCTTCGGCAACAACTATGAACTGCCCAATATGGCCGCCTACAACGAAACCTGCGCCGCCATCGGCAACGACTACTGGAACCATCGCCTGTTCCTGCTCCACGCCGACGCCAAGTATATCGACGTCATGGAACGCACGCTCTACAACGGCCTGATCTCGGGCGTCTCGCTCGACGGCAAATCGTTCTTCTATCCCAATCCGCTGGAATCGAACGGCCAGCACCAGCGGAGCCCCTGGTTCGGCGTGGCCTGCTGTCCGGGCAACATCACCCGGTTCCTGGCCTCCGTGCCCGGTTACGCCTATGCGCAACGGGGCGACGCGCTCTACGTCAATCTCTTCGCCGGCAGCACCGCCGACATCGAGATGGACAACGGCCGCCGGGTGGAGGTCATCCAGCAGACCCGTTACCCGTGGGACGGCGCGGTCAAGATGACGGTCAATCCCGACCAGAGCAGTCCCCTGACCATCCACGTGCGGATTCCGGGCTGGGCCCGCAATGAAGTGGTCCCGAGCGATCTCTACCGTTTTCAGGACAAGGTGGAAGAGCCGGTCAAACTCAAGGTCAACGGCCTGCCGGTTCCGTTGAAGATCGAGAACGGATACGTCGCCCTGAACCGCACCTGGAAGAAGGGCGATGTGATCGAGCTGGGCCTGCCGATGCCGGTCCGCCGCATCGTGGCCAACGAGCAGGTCGCGGCCGACCGCGGGCGCGTGGCCCTGCAGCGCGGCCCCATCGTCTACTGCGCCGAGTGGCCCGACAATCCGGACGGCCACGTCCGCAACCTGATGCTGCCCGACACGGCCAAATTGAAGGCCGAATTCAGACCCGAGTTGCTCAACGGGGTCATGACCATCAAGGGCCGGGCCTTCGGCCTCAATCTCGATGAACAGGGCAAGGTGCAGAAACGCGAGCAGAACTTCCTGGCGATCCCCTACTACAGTTGGGCCAACCGCGGACGCGGCGAGATGGTCGTCTGGATCCCCAACAACGAAACGAACGCCCGCCCGCGACCGTTCCCGAATCTGGCGATGACCGGCAAGGTCACGGTCTCATCCGGGCGCGAAAATTCGCGGCTCAGCCCGCGCGCGATCAACGACGGAGAAGAACCCTCTTCATCCGGCGACGCCAGTTCCTACTACGATTGGTGGCCGAAGAAGGGCGGCACCGAATGGGTCGAGTATGCCTTCGCCAAACCGACCCCGGTCGCACAGGCCGAAATCTACTGGTTCGACGATACCGGGCACGGCGAGGTCCGGGTCCCGCAATCCTGGCGCCTGCTCTACAAAGACGGCAACGATTGGAAACCGGTGGAAGAGGCCAGCCCATATGGAGTCGAGAAGGATCGTTACAACAAGGTCACCTTCAAATCGGTGACCACCACCGGGCTCCGCCTGGAGATGACCGCGCAACCGAACTGGGCGGTCGGGCTTCATGAGTGGAAAGTAAAGTAGCGCTCCCACTAAGCAAGGGGCTCTGATCTTTTTCTTCAACCGCGAAACACGCGAATAATCGATGATTTCGCGTCTGCCGCGTGTTTCGCGGTTGAATCTTCGGGCCCGGGCGGGGCTCGCCTTCGCCCGCCTCTTTGTTGACGCAGTCAGAGGCCATATGTATAATCCCCTACCGGTCGGTCGGTAGAACCCCATCATCACGTACAAATCGGCAGCTCGCTTTCCGAGCCTTATAATAGGAGCAGGTATCGAAGAGATCGTCGAGATCGCTCTTTACGGGTCGATCCGTCTAAACCGAGGAGTCACTGATGAGCCCAACGGAATTGGAAGCGAGAACCGAACAGTCGCCGTACGCGGCACGCCCCTGGTTGAATCATTACAATTATTGGGTGCCGCCCCACATGAACTACCCGCGCCGTCCGCTGCACGAGATTCTGCGGATCACGGCCGCCGAGATCCCTGACCGCCCTGCCACGGCCTTTCTCGGCGCGGAGCTCACCTATCGCCAGCTCAAAGAACAGGTCGACCGGTTCGCCACGGCCCTCTCGCGGCTGGGGATCGGCCGCGGCGATCGAGTGGGGATCATGCTGCCAAACTGTCCGCAATATATGGTCGGGGCCTTCGCGGTCCTGAGGCTGGGGGCGGTGGTGGTCAACGTCAATCCGATCTATACGCCGCGCGAGGTCCTGGTGGTCGCGCAGGACTCCGGAATTCGCGCGCTCCTGACGCTGGAGACGCTGGCGCCGGCCGTGCTCACCGTCCGTGATCAGACGGTCATCGAACAGGTGATCATCACCTCGCTCGCGGAATACTCCGCGGAAGCGACGCCCACGCCCGCCGTCGAGGGGACCTTGAGGCTGGCCGACGTGCTGGCCGGCGTCGCCGAGCCCGATCTCCCATACGTCGAGATCGATGCCGATCAGGATGTGGCGGTCCTGCAGTACACGGGCGGGACGACCGGCGTGCCCAAGGGCGCGATGCTGACGCACTACAACATCTTCGCCAACGTCATCCAGACGGAGGTCTGGAGCTATCAGAATCTGCGGCGCGGCGAGGACACCTTCCTGCTGGTGATCCCGCTCTTCCACATCTACGGTTTCACCGTCGGAATGATGGAGGGAGTCTGGCGGGGCGTGCGGCAGGTCCTGATCCCCAAATACGACGTCGAAGCGGTGCTGACCGCGATCCGCGATTACCGCCCGACCTTCTTCCCGGCGGTCCCCACCATCTTCATCTCCCTGCTCAACTATCCGAAGGCGAAAGAGTTCGGCATCGACCGGGTCCGCCACTTCAACAGCGGGTCGGCCCCGCTGCCGGTCGAGGTGATCATGCAGTTCGAGCGGATCACCGGCGGCACGCTTCATGAAGGATACGGCCTGTCGGAGGCTTCGCCGGTCACGCATTCGACTCCCTCGCTGAGTCGCCGCAAACCGGGCAGCATCGGACTGCCGTTGCCGGACACGGATCTGAAGCTGGTGGATCTCGAAACGGGCCTGCGCGAGGTGCCGATCGGCGAAGAGGGAGAACTCTGCATCGCCGGTCCGCAAGTGATGAAGGGCTACTGGAATCGGCCCGACGAGACCGGCATCGCGCTCCGCACCGACGAGGCCGGACGCACCTGGCTCTACACCGGCGACGTCGCGCGGATGGATGAAGACGGATACACCTACATCGTCCAGCGCAAGAAGGACCTGATCATCGTCGGCGGGTTCAACGTCTATCCGTCGGAGGTCGAAGAGGTGCTTTACGCGCATGCGGCGGTCATGGAGACGGCGGTGATCGGGGCGCCCGATTCGTATCGGGGCGAAGTGGTCAAGGCCTATGTCGTGCTCAAACCCGGAACCACGGCGACGGTCGAGGAACTGCAAACGCATTGCCAGGCCGGGCTGGCGGAGTTTAAAGTTCCGCGCCGAATCGAAATTCGAGAGAGCCTGCCCAAGACCGCGGTCGGCAAGATTCGCCGCAACGTCTTGCGCGAAGAGAATCAATAACCGCACTAATTACTTGGGAAAGTAAGTTCCTTGGAATTTGAGAGGCAAACCGCGAAACACACGAAACACGCTAAATCATCAGTCTTTCCTGCTTTCGCGGTTCCGAGTCAAAACTTCAAGAAATTTACTGGCCAAAGTACTAACACCGATGACCAGAATCGAGAGCATCACTCAATTGAGTCAGTCCGTGGGCACCGAGGTCGCCGTCAGCGACTGGATCGAGATGACCCAGGAACGCATCGACCTGTTTGCGGAGGCGACCGAAGACCGGCAGTGGATTCATGTCGATCCGGAGCGGGCGGCGCGGGAATCGCCGTTCCACCGGACGATCGCCCACGGGTTCCTGACGCTCTCGCTGCTGAGCCGCCTGGCCCAGCAGACCATGACGGTCGAGGGCGTGAAGATGGCGATCAACTACGGGCTGAACCGCGTCCGCTTCGTCTCGCCGGTGCCCGCCGGCGCTCGCATCCGCGGCCGCTTCAGCTTAACGAACCTGGAAGAGATCAGCGACGGAGTGCAGGCGACCTGGCAGGTGACGGTCGAACGCGAGGGCGGCGATAAGCCTTGCTGCGTGGCCGATTGGCTGGTCCGCTATTACACAGGCTCAAGCCGCGAAACACGCTAAATCCGCGGAACCATCGAATTTCGCGGATTTAGCGTGTTTCGCGGCTTGAATCTCAAATCATTCCCCGAGGAGTCCATACCGATGACCGAGAGTACCGAGAATCTGCTTATCACGCTTGAGGACGGAATCAAGCGAATTACCATCAATCGTCCGCACCGGCGTAACGCGGTCGATCATCCGACGATCCAATCGCTCATGGTGGCGGTCAAGCAATCGGCGGATGACGGAACGCGGGTCCTGATTCTCACCGGGGCGGGAGAGGCCTTCTGCGCGGGCGCGGATCTGGCGGCGACCAGCGAAAGAGACATTGCCGGCTATGATGTGACGACCGCCGTCCGCGAGAACATCAATCCCTGCATTCTGGCGATGCGCGCCCTTCCGATTCCGATCATTGCGCGGGTTCATGGGCCGGCGGTCGGGGTCGGCCACAGCTACGCGCTCGCCTGCGACCTGATCATCGCCTCGGAACAGGCGATCTTCGGTCAGGCCTTCGTTCGGATCGGGCTGATGCCGGACGGCGGCAGCACCTTCTTTCTGCCGCGCCTCGTCGGTTATCACAAGGCCTTTGAGTTGATGGCGACCGGCGAGACCATCAACGCCCACGACGCGCTTCAACTCGGGATCGTCAATCAGGTCGTGCCGTTCGCGGAGTTGGATTCGACGGTCGACAAACTGGCGGTGCGGTTCGCCGAGTCTCCGCAATTGGCCCTGGCCAAGATCAAGGCGGCGCTCAACCGGGACGTCCAGGCCGACCTCGCCGCCGGGCTCGACTTCGAGGCGGTCAATCAAGACGCCTGCTTCCATTCCCGGGACTTCATCGAGGGAGTGGCGGCTTTTATGCAGAAGCGTAAAGCCGTCTTCGGCAAAAGCGGGGAGCATCATGAATAGCGCCCGGCCGGATACCGGGCCGGTGCGCGCCAGCGAAGAGCTGAATTGGGAGGCGCTCGCCGCCTATGTGCGAGAGAAGCTCGGGGTGACGGCGCCCCTGACCGTCGAGCAATTTCCCGGAGGCCATTCGAACCTGACCTACCTGCTGCGGTTCGGCGATCAGGAGTTCGTCCTGCGCCGCCCGCCGTTCGGGCCGGTGCCGCCGACGGCGCACGATATGGCGCGCGAATATCGCATGCTCGCCGCTCTGAGCCCGATCTATCCCCTGGCGCCTCGACCGGAATTACTCTGCGAAGATCAGAGTATCATCGGCTCGGTCTTCTATCTCATGGAGCGGCGGCGCGGCCTGGTGGTGCGGGGCGACGAGCCGCCCGAGCTGGCGGGCCGCCCGGCCGAGCGGCGCCGGGCCAGCACCGCCCTGGTGGACGGGCTCGCCGATCTGCACCTGATCGACCTCGAAACGCATGGGCTCGGCGCGCTGGGCAAGCCCGCCGGCTTCGTCGAACGGCAGGTTCGCGGGTGGCGCGAACGCTGGTATCGGTCGCAGACGAGCGAGTTGCCGGAGATGAATCAGCTCGCGGCCTGGTTGCTGGAACGCCTGCCGCCCGACCCGGCGAAGCCCGCGATGATCCATGGCGACTATCGCCTCGACAACGTCATGCTGGACGCTCAGGACGTCGGGCGCCTGGTCGCGGTCTTCGATTGGGAGATGAGCGCGCTCGGCGATCCGCTCGTCGATCTGGGCATCCTCCTCGGATACTCGGTCCACATTCCGCTGGTCTCGCAGGAGGAGGCAACGCCGCCGCTCACGACCCTGGAAGGCTGGTTCTCGCGTGAAGAGATCCTCGATCACTACGCCTCGCGAACGGGGCTGGACCTGAGCCGGATCCCCTTCTACGAGGTGTTGGCCATCTTCAAACTCGCGGTGGTCATGCAGCAGATCTTCTATCGCTACCATCAGGGACAGACCGACGATCCGCGTTTCGCCGGGCTCGAGCAGCGCGTGGCGAAGCTGGCGCAGATCGCCACCGAGCTCGCCGAAGAGAAAGGGAGGCCTCAGAACCGATGATCAAGATTCAAGCCGCCATTCTGTGGGAACAGGGCCAGCCGCTCTCCGTCGAGGAGGCCGAACTCGAGGCGCCTCGGGCGGGCGAGGTCCTGGTCGAAGTGAAAGCGACCGGAGTCTGCCACAGCGATCTGCATCCCGCCCGCGGCGATTGGCCGACGCGCCCGCCGCTCGTCCTGGGACATGAGGGCGCGGGCGTGGTCCGCGAGGTGGGACCCGACGTTTCGCGAGTGAAGGTGGGCGACCATGTGGTCTTCTGCTGGGCTCCGCCCTGCGGCAACTGCCCGCCCTGTCTCGAGGGCCGCCCGGTGCTCTGCGATCGGCTGGGGCGAACGACCTATCGCAACCAGATGCCCGCCGGCGGCACCCGCCTGCGGGCGCGAGGCCGAGACGTGGCCCATTACAACGGCACCGCCTGTTTCGCCGATTATGCGGTGTTGGCCGAAGAGGGCGCGATCCCGGTCTCGAAAGAGGTCTCGTTCGAGGCCCTGGCCACGCTGGGTTGCGCGGTCATGACCGGCGTCGGCGCGGTCTTCAATGCCGCGCGGGCGGACGCCGGGGCCCGGGTCGTGGTGATCGGCGCGGGCGGCGTGGGACTGAACGTGGTTCAGGGCGCCGTGATCACCGGGTGCGAGAAGATCATCGCGGTGGATACCCGCAGCAAACCGCTCGACCTGGCCCGCAGTTTCGGCGCGACCGAGGCGCTCGACGCCTCGACGCCGGAACTCAAGAAGACGGTCTTCGAGCTGACCGCCGGGCGGGGCGCCGACTACGTCTTCGATACCGTGGGCACGCCCGCCACGGTGGCGCGGGCGATCGAGCTGGCGCGCAAGGGCGGGACGATCGTCGTGACCGGCCTCTCGCGGCTGGACGCGCTCGCTTCCATCCCGGTCTTCCCCTTCGTCATCGAAGAGAAACGGTTGATCGGTTCGCTCTACGGCTCCGGGCAACCGCTGAAAGATATCCCCCACTTCATCACACTCTATCAAAAAGGTCTCTTGAAACTTCAGGAACTGGTCACACGCAACTACCGGCTCGCCGAGGTCAACGAGGCGCTGGCGGCGCTGGAGTCCGGCGAGGGCGCGCGCGGAATCATCGGCTGGTAAAAGTCCAAACACCATCACTAAGCCCCAGGGAGCGTCGGATGAACGAACAAGAGAGACAGGCGCGATCGGCGTTATGGGTGCTCTTCGGCATCAATACCATGAACTTCTTCGACCGGCAGATCATCGCCGCGGTGGGCGAACCGATTCGCCATGAGTGGATGCTGAGCGATACCGCGCTGGGCTGGCTGGCCACGGCCTTCACCCTGTTCTATGCCATGGTCGGGGTCCCGATCGGGCGGATCTCGGATCGCTGGCAGCGGTCCAGGATTCTCAGCGTCGGGGTCACCGTCTGGAGCATCTTCACCGCCGCTTCAGGATTGGCCTGGAACTATTGGTCGCTCTTCGCGGTCAGACTCGGGGTGGGCGTCGGAGAGGCCAGTTGCGCGCCGGCCGGCAATTCGTTGATCGGCGATCTCTTTCCGGCCGGAAAACGGGCCCGCGCCATCTCGATCTTCATGCTCGGTCTGCCGGTCGGCATCTTCTTCAGCAATCTCCTGGGCGGCCTGATCGCCAAGGCCTACGGCTGGCGGGCGGCCTTCTACCTCGCCTCCATTCCGGGCCTGATCCTGGCGCTGCTGGCGCTCAAGATCAAAGAACCTCGGCGCGGCGGGGCCGAAACCTATCAGGTCAGCGAACTGCGGAGCCAGGGCTCGCCGTATTGGCGGGTGCTGAGCATTCCGACCATGTGGTGGATCATCCTCTCCGGAGCCCTGCACAATTTCAACGCCTATGCCGTCAACGTCTTTCTCCCGGCCTTCCTGGGACGCTATCACGGGATGGATGTGCGGCAGGCCAATACGATCGCGGCCTTCGTCCTGGGTGCGGTCGGAGTGGTGGGATTGCTGGCGGGCGGCTGGGCGGCGGATCGCATCAGCAAGTCGAGGCGGAACGGCCGATTGATGCTGGCCTCCGGCTCGTTGCTGCTCTCGACGCCGCTCGTCTACCTGGCGCTGGAGCGGCCCAAGGGAGACCTGGTCACCTATATGCTCCTGATGGGGATCGGATGGATGCTGATCTTCGTCTACTACGTGACGGTCTACTCCGCCATTCAGGACGTGGTCGAGCCGGGTCTGCGGGCGACCGCCATGGCGCTCTACTTTTTTGCGATGTACGTGCTGGGCGGCAGCTTCGGGACCTCGATCGTGGGGATGCTGAGCGATCACTATGCCCGCCTGGCCATGGCCACCGCCGGGTTGGATCCGGCCGCCGCGACCGTCATCCCGGAACAGTTCAAAGCCGCCGGGCTGCATAGCGCATTCTACGCCGTCCCGCTGGTCAGCCTGGTCCTGGCCGGCGTGCTCTGGATGGCTTCGCGCACCGTCGCCGCCGACATGGAACGACTGCAGCGGCGAATGCAGGACTCATCCGAGAAAGACGCCGCCCCGCTCGCGGCCGAGCTGGCGGCAGTCAAAGAGAGCTGATCGGAATTACTTAAACACCACGAAACACGCGGAACACGCGAAAGATGATCGATTTCGCGTGTTTCGCGGTTGGCCGACAACTACCAGAGATAGCGGCCCGCCTCGATGATCGCATCCGCCACCTGCCGGCGCGCCGCGACGGTATTGACCGGGCGCTGAGAGATCAGCTCCGCAATCGCCTCCGACAACGCGTCGATCCCGTCGCTGCCCTCGAGGACCGCCTCCAGCGAGCGGGCATTCAACATGATTCGATCCGCCGCGTCGCTGCCATAGCAGCGCGTGATCTCAATGGGGATCCGGCACTGCTCCGCGCCGCGAGCCGCGATCATCTTCTCGGTGCGCAGGAGAGCGCTCTCCAGCGCATACAGTTCAATCGAGATCTCGGCGATCAGCCCCAGGACCTCCTGCTCTTCCCCGATCGCTTCGCCGAATCGGCGCGAAGCGGCGGCCAGACCGAGGATCGCGATCCGCTTGGCCTGAGCCAGGGTTCGAGCGACCTCGGAGAGCGTCGAAGACCCGCCCTTTCCATTGACGGCGTTCGACCGCATCTCCGCCAGCACGCGCTCGACCGCCGCCGCCAGCGGCAACTCGCCCTTGGCGGCGCTCTTGAGCAATCGGGTGGGAATGATCAATCGGTTGATCTCGTTCGTGCCTTCGTAGATGCGGGTGATGCGCGCATCTCGGTAGGCCCGTTCGGCGGGGTAGTCCCGAGAATAGCCGTAACCGCCATAGACCTGCACCGTTTCGTCCACCACGTACCCGAGCGCCTCGCTGGTCCAGACCTTGATGATCGAACACTCGGTGGCATACTGCTCGATGGCTTTGAGGACCCGGCCGGAATCGTCGCCGCCCACGGCCTCCAGGGCCCGATCGATCATGCCGAGCGTCCGCCACACGAGCGCATCGCCGGTGTAGCAGCGAATCGCCATCTCCGCCAGTTTGCGTTTGATCAGTCCGAAGCTCGCGATGGCGCGGCCGAACTGGTGGCGCTCCTTGGCATAGGCGATCGACTGATTGAGCGAGAGCTTGGCTCCGCCGATGTTCCGGCTGCCGAGCTTGAGCCGTCCGAGGTTCAGAATATTGAAGGCGACGACATGTCCCTTCCCTATTTCACCGAGGACGTTCTCGACCGGCACCTGGCAGTCTTCGAGCATGATCGCCGTCGTCGAATTGCCGTCGAGCCCCAGCTTCTTCTCTTCGTGGCCGCTGACGACGCCCGGCCCGCGCTCGACGATGAAGGCGGTGAACTTCTCGCCGTCCACCTTCGCGAAGACGATGAAGACGTCGGCCAATCCGCCGTTGGTGATCCACATCTTCTGCCCTTTGAGCGTGTAGTACCGGCCGTCGGCCGAGAGCGTGGCTTTGGTCCTGGCCGCCATGGCGTCGGAGCCGGATCCGGGTTCCGTCAGACAGTAGGCCGCGATCAGTTCGCCGGTCGCCAGTTTCGGCAGGTATTTGGCCCGCTGCGCCTCGGTGCCGAAGTAGACGATCGGCAAGGTGCCGATGGTGGTATGGGCGCCGAGACTGCCGCCGAATGAGGGCATGACCGCGATCCGCTCGCCGACATAGGCCGAACTGACCTTGTCGAGGCCGAGGCCGCCGTGCTTTTCGGGAATGTCCATGCGCAACAGGTCGAGTTCCCCGGCTTTGCGCAACAACTCGCGCGTCACGTCCCAATCCTTCGAGTAGATCTCGTCCTCGCGGGTGAGCACCTCTTTCCGCATGAACTCTTCGGCGACGAGGGCAAACAGTCGCTGCTCTTCGGTGATGTCCTCACGGGTGAAGATCTCGTCCGGCACGCGATCCTCAAACAGAAAGCTGCCGCCTTTGACGACCTGTGATTCCAGTACTCCAGTTGTCATCGCCACCTCCCTTTCAGCACGCTGTTGACATTGGTTCTTGAGCCGCGAAACACGCGGAAGACGCGAAATTGATCGGGTTTCGCGTCTTTCGCGGTCTATCTTCGGTCTGTTTACGGAACAGTCAGTTACACGCTTCAAAGAGCCCGGCCGCGCCCTGGCCGCCGCCGACGCACATCGTGACGACCCCGTATCTGGCCCAGCGCCGCGCCATCTCATTGGCCAGCGTTCCGACCATTCGCGAGCCGGTCATCCCGAACGGGTGACCGATCGAGATCGAGCCGCCGTTGACGTTGAGCCGCTCGGGTGGGATGCCCAACCGGTCGCGACAGTAGAGGACCTGCACGGCGAAGGCTTCGTTGAGCTCCCAGAGGTCGATGTCTTCAATCTTCAGTCCATGCCGCTTGAGCAGTTTAGGCACCGCAAAGACCGGCCCGATGCCCATCTCATCCGGTTCGCAACCCGCGACCGCGAACCCGCGAAAGATCAGCTTCGGTTTGAGGCCCAGCTTTTCGGCCCGCTCGCGAGACATCAACAGGGTGGCGGAGGCGCCGTCGGACAGTTGCGACGAGTTTCCGGCCGTGACCGTCCCCTGGCCGCTGTGCGGATCGAAATGGGGTTTCAGGCCCAGCAGCCCTTCGAGCGTCGTCTCCGAACGATTGCACTCGTCACGATCGCAGAGGTGCTCCTCGGTGCCGGTCACCTCGCCCGTCTTCTTGTCGAAGAGGCCGCGCGTCACCTTGATCGGCGCCAGCTCTTCCTGAAAGAACCCCTCGGCCTGAGCCCGCGCCGTGCGCTGCTGGCTCGAGAGGGAGTACGCATCCTGCGCCTCCCGGCTGATCCGGTAACGCTTGGCGACGACCTCGGCGGTCTCGCCCATGACCATGTAGAGGCCGGGCTGATGCTCCTGAATCCAGGGGTTGGGACTCTGATCCCTGATCATCATGGTGATGCTCTCGACGCCTCCGCCGATCGCCGCCTCCGCACCTTCATTGATGATCTGGTGAGCCGCCATGGCGATGGCCTGGAGACCCGAAGAGCAGAAGCGGTTGACCGTGGTCGCCGCCACGGAGACCGGCAGTTCGGCGCGAATCGCCGCGACCCGCGCGACGTTGGTGCCCGCCGGCCCATGCGGCTGCCCGCAACCCAGAATGACGTCTTCGATCTCTCGCGGATCGAGTTGCGGAACCTTGCGGAGCACGTCCTTGAGGCAATGGGCGGCCAGGTCGTCGGGGCGCGTCAGGTTGGACGACCCACGAAAGGACTTGGCCAACGGCGTGCGCGAGCTGGCGACCACTACGGCTTCTCTCATTTCAGTTTGACTCCTCTTTATCCGAAATACCTTCAATCAACCGCGAAACACGCAAAACACGCGAAAGGCCGGCCTTTTTTCGCGTCTTTCGCGTGTTTCGCGGTCTCTTATCGACCATCGAAATCGGCGAAGGTTCGGCCCTGCTCGGCCAATTGTTTGAGCAAGGGGGCGGGTCTCCACAACTCTCCGTGGAGTTCGTGAAATTCGAGGATGCGGTCGTGGACCTTCTTCAACCCGACGGTCGAGGCGTACCACATCGGCCCGCCGCGCCAGGTGGGAAAGCCGTAGCCGTTGAGGTAGATGATGTCGATATCGACCGCCCGGCGCGCAAAGCCCTCTTCCAGGATCTTGGCGCCTTCGTTGACCAGCGCGTAGATCGTCCGTTCGACGATCTCGTCCTGGCCGATCTGACGCCGGCGGAGACCGGTCTCGGCGGCGACCTCCTCGATCAACTTCTCGACTTCGGGATCGGGATTCGCCTTGCGGTTCTCGTCGTAGCGATACCAGCCGGCGCCCGTCTTTTGACCGTAGCGGCCCAGCTCGCACAAGCGATCGGCCAACAGCGGGCGGCGCAGGTTGGGATCTTCCAGATGCTTGTACTCCTTGCGAATCCGCCAGCCGACATCGAGTCCCGCCAGATCGCCCATGGCCAGCGGGCCCATCGCCATTCCGAAGCGATAGAGCGCGGCATCCACGTCCTCCGGCCGGGCCCCCTCTTCGACCAGGAACTGGGCCTCGCGTCCATAGGGAGCCAGCATGCGATTGCCGACGAACCCCCGGCAGTTACCGACCAGGACGCCGACCTTGTTCAACCGCTTCGCCAGCGACATGGAGGTGGCGATCACTTCGGGGCTGGTGGCCTTCCCGCGGACGATCTCCAACAGGCGCATGACGTTCGCGGGGCTGAAGAAATGATGGCCGATGACCATCTGCGGGCGCGACGTCGCCGCGGCAATCTGGTCGAGGTTGAGGGTCGAGGTGTTGGAGGCCAGAATGGCGCCCGGCTTGCAGGCCCGGTCCAGCTCGCCGAAGACCCGCTCCTTGAGCTCCATGCCTTCAAAGACGGCCTCGACCGCGATGTCCACCTGGTCGAAGCCGTCGTAGGTGAGCGTCGGCCGAATCAGCGCGAGCCGCCGGTCCATCTCCGCCTGGGTCAGGCGGCCCTTCTTGACCGAACTCGAATAGTTCTTGGCGATGGTCGCCAGACCCTTATCGAGCAACTCTGGCGAAGCCTCTTTCAGCAGCACGGGGATCCCGGCATTGGCATAGTTCATGGCGATCCCGCCGCCCATCGTGCCCGCGCCGACCACGGCCGCGCTCTTGATCTCGATCTGAGGCGTGTCGGCGGGGATGTCCGGCACCCTGGCCACTTCGCGCTCGCCGAAGAAGACATGAATCAGGGCCCGCGATTGGTCCGAGAAGAGACATTCCTGAAACAGTTCCGATTCCTTCCGGCACCCATCCTCGAACGAGAGAGTGATCGCCGCCTCGACCGCCTCAATCGCCTTGAGCGGCGCGAGTTGCCCGCGCCGGGTCTTGTTCGCCTGCAAGCGGGCCGCGGCCAGAACCGACACCAGCGATTCGCCCTGACCGAGCTTCTCCTGACGCTCCCGCGTCTTCGGCGGCGGTCCGCCCCCGGCCACGAGTTCGCGCGCAAAGCCGACGGCTCCGGCCAACAGATCGCCCTCGATCAGGCGATCTACGATCCCGCACTCGAAGGCCGCCTTCGCGGAGATCGGCTCGCCGAAAGCGCACATCTCGACGGCCTTCTCCACTCCCGCCAATCGCGGCAGGCGCTGCGTGCCGGCGGCGCCGGGGATGATCCCGAGCTTGACTTCCGGCTGGCCGACCTGCGCTGAAGGCACCGCCACCCGGTAGTGAAAGGCCATGGCTACTTCCAGCCCCCCGCCCAGGGCCGTCCCGTGAATCGCCGCAATCAGCGGCTTCGGGCAATCCTCGATCATTCGCAGCACCGGCAACAGGCTCTCGCGCTTCTTCTCCCCCGACGTGACCTTGCCGAACTCCTTGATGTCGGCCCCGGCGATAAAGGTCCGCCCGCCGCCGATCAGGATGGCGGCCTTGATCGCCGCATCTTCGGCGACCGCGGTCACGGCCGCCGCAATGCCCTGCGGCACTCCGGGACTGAGCGCGTTGACCGGCGGGTTGTTGACGGTGATGACGGCGATCTCGCCATCTCTGCTCAATGACACCAATTCACTCATGGGCAGTTCTTCCTCCCCTAACGAAAATGGCTCAC
>DATEFT010000787.1:0-8276 GCA_035280505.1 Blastocatellia bacterium
CATTCTTTGATCGATTGGGTCTCGTGTCATTGCTGAATCAACTACGAAGGTTTCAATTTTCAACGTGAACCGCCGGATGCGGAACCGCACGTCCGGTGGTGTGGGAGGACGGGAGCCGTGAGGCTCCCTCCTACCCGATGCAACTCCGACTGAGACCGGGCGCTTCACCTATCTGCCTTTCACCGAGAACGTAAACAGCGTGCTGGCCCAGTGGGATACCACCGGCGATGCGACCTGGGAGGTGAAGCTTTCCACGTTCAATGGCGGCGGCATCCTGGTCGGAACCGACACGCATTTGGTCCAACTCGATAATACCGGGCCTGAGGCTTCGATCACGATCACGTCCGGTGCGGGCGATTGCGGTAAGTTCGGACCCCATTCCGTGCTCTCCGGGAGCTTCATCGCGCGCGACCTCTACCTCGGGAGCTTCAGCCTGGGCGTGGAAGGCGCGGTGAACCCGCCGGGAATCGGGGTCCCAAGCCCGAGTTCGGGGCTGGTCAACACCGCCCCTGCCCCCGGCAATAGCTGGAGCCTCGACACCAAAAACATGAGACCCTGCGGCTACGTCGTCCGCGTCGTCGTCCGCGACCGGGCCATCGTCAACAGCCAATCGGTTGGCCACACGGCCTCCGGCAGCCAGGGATTCTGCCTGGAGAGATTCGGAGAGGAATAGGACGCCCGTAACCGACTGCGAAACGCGCGAAAGACGCGAACAACGTCAGATTCAGCGTCTTTCGCGCTTTCGCGGTTGTAATGATGATCAACGCCTGAAGACTACCAAATTGCCGAAGCCCACCTGCTTTGTGGAGGCCAGGGTCGGGCTCCCTTCCGATCCCTGCTCGAATCGCATGACCAGTTCTGATTCAAAGAACTGTTAGCCTGAATTTGTCATGTCCACCAACCTAACGGCGAGCAACTTGATGCGGTCGTTGAAAACATGGGATGGATGAACTTTTGGCAGGCCACAGCCATCTTGACAAATAGATCTTGCCATGGCACGTTGAATGATGAAAATCAATAACCATAAGATTCCTGTTACACACATTTGAATAACTATAAACCTACATATAAACAAGACCCATGCAAATCAGGTTGAACAATCGGATTTGTCGACATTTGAACAGGTAACTGATTAGATGATGACACAGGTTGATTCGCCGGTATGAAGTTCCGCCTCAGAGATTACCCGAAGAGTCGAGTGATTTATGAAGACGGATCCTGGAAGCATGTTCAGCGGTGATGCAGGTTGCATCCCGCTCACGGCGGATTGTTGTTGTGTGAGCAGACAAAATAGCCTTTCATCAAGCTATGAATGGCTATAGATTGGATTTACGAGAACAAATCCTGAAAGTCATCGGCTGCGGTATCAGCGACAAACGAGAGCTCCCTAAATTGTTTAATGTTAAAGAGTTGTTCGTTGATAAATTGCTGTGCCAAAACGCGACTACCGCGCTTGTTCACCGCCGGGTCACGAAAAACCTTTGCCGTACTTTAGCCGCTAACGACCTTTGAAGATGGCTCGAGTATTGCAGCTATATTTGAAGATGGCTTGAGTATTGCAGTTATAGATGATGTTCAGGCAGGTGGGACTCGCTGTGGAATGGGCCGAGATTGGCCAGCAATATATCTTAATTTGATCATTGTAGGTTGATTTTTCATTTCATTGGGAATGGACGTCTATGAGACCTGAGAACCAGTATCTGTATAGTACTCTGTTCGATTTAGTTCCGTCTATTGCTATTATATGTATCAAGTTCGACCTTCCGAAAGCAGGTTTGATTCCACCCTTTGCTTCGATACAGTCGGGTTGGGCGGTCTCTGAATCCGCGCCAATCTATCGATACCAGGTAAAGAAGGCTCTTCACGGCCTTCTTCATCTATCATCAGATCCACACTCTATTTTCATTTAATTACCGTTAAATGAGACTAAGTGATCAGGTCCAGACTCGATGTGATTTTGGAATTGCTGAATTCCGGAATTGCCGGGAGTTGGAGGCCGTCAAAGTGGGAGGCAACTCACAAGGTTACGGTCTCAGGAGACCGATTTATCTTTAAAGATTGACATCAGATGGATGCGTGTCAGCGGCCTTGGAAATGCAAAGGTCGGGCAGGGCAATGACCATCAGAGGTGAAGGCATGAATGATCGAAACGGGTATGTTTCAGTTGCGGAAGAACTGAACCGGCTGTTCGGAGCACGAAATATAGCCAAGATCTTGGCCCTGATCCTGGTTTGTGGAGGAGCATCCGTGATGTTTTCGTCCCGATCTTTCGGGGGCACGCTCGGCCCGGACCTCGAATCGGTTCTAGGCGCGCCCGGATCGACTCGGGGAGCGGGCGGTGAAGATGCGAACGATGTCCGGGAACTTGAGCCTGGTCATCCGATCAGACACGATTTGGCTGCCGGGCAACAGCAGACCTACCAAATCAAGCTAAACGCCGGTCAATTTTTGAGAGTGATCATTGAACAGGACGGGATCGATGTCGTGGTGCGGGTCACGGGACCGGACGATCGGCAGCTCCTTGAACTCGATTCCGAAAGCAGAGTCCGGGGGCAGGAATCGGTCACGCTGGTGTCCGAGGCGGCAGGCGAGTATCGGTTGGTGGTGCAACCCAGACAACGAGGAGTGCCTGCCGGAGGCTATGAGATTCGCATTGAGGAGTTGCGGGCCGCAACCGGGGATGATCGTGCCCTTGAGGAGTCGCGTCGGTTATTAGCTGAATATCTCAAACATCTGCGGGTGGGGAGGTATGATCAAGCCCTCGCGTCGGCTGAGAGCGCGCTGAAGATTCGTGAAAGGGTCTTGGGGCCCGACCATCCCGATGTCGCTTTTGTTCTTCGCCGGATGGCCATCCTGCACAATATCAGCGGCGATCATGCACAAGCTGAGGCGCTGTTTCAACGGGCGTTGGACGTTCTGGAGAGATCCCTGGGGCCTGAACATCCCGGCGTGGCCCTGGCTCTCAATAACGTCGCGATTATCTACACCCAGAAAGGCGATTACGTGAAGGCCGAACCATTGTTTCAGCGGGCGCTGGTCATCCTCGAGGCGGCGTTGGGGCGGGAGCATCTCGATTTTGCCAATGTTCTCGACAGCCTGGCCGCTCTCTATCGGGACCGAGGCGATTATGTGAAGGCGGAGCCGCTATATCAAAGGGCCTTGGCCACCCGAGAAAAGGCGTTGGGATCTGAACACCTGGATGTCGCCGCCGCTCTCAACAATCTTGCGCTCCTCTATGCTGAGAACGGTCAGTACGCGAAGGCGGAGCCGTTGTTTCAACGGGCGTTGGCGATCCGGGAGCACAACTTGAGGTCGGGGCATCTCTTCATCGCCGATACTCTTGACCATCTCTCGAACCTTTACCTTGACCTGGGCGATTTCGCGAAGGCGGAGCCGCTGCTCCAAAGAGCCAGGGCCAGTCGAGAGAGAGAGCTGGGATCGGAACATCCGGATGTCGCGCAGTCGCTGAATAGTCTCGCCAAACTCTACCGGTACAGAGCGATGTATGGAGAGGCGGAGCCGCTGTTCCAACGGGCGCTGGCGATTCGAGAGCAGGCCCTGGGACCTCAACATCCCAGAGTTGCCGAGTCTCTCAATGAACTGGCCAGGTTGTACTGGGAGAAGGGGGATCTGACTCGGGCCATCGCGTTTCGGTCACGCGCCAACGATGCCGGCGAATACAATCTCGCCCTCAACCTGGCCACCGGCTCCGAACGTCAGAAACTGGCCTACCTCGCCCTCTCTTCGCAAGAGACCGATTTCACACTCTCGCTCCATGGTCAGACTGCTCCGGGGGATCAGCAAGCGCTCGAACTGGCTTTTACCACCTTGTTGCGCCGGAAAGGGCGGGCGCTGGAGGCTATGACCGATACCATGGCCGCGTTGCGACGCCAGACCACGCCACAGGACCAACTGCTGCTCGGGCAGTTGGCTCAGGCCCGCTCGCAGTTGGCCTCGCTCACACTGAGAGGGGCAGGTGCCGCTCAGCCGGAGACCTATCGAGGGCGACTCGCGGCGCTTGAAGAAGAAGTAGAGAATCTGGAAGCGCGGCTCAGCACTCGCAGCGCTGCGTTTCGCGCACATCTGCGGCCGGTTACACTGGCGGCCATCCAGGCGCTGCTCCCGGCCAAAAGCGCGTTGATTGAGTTTGCTCTTTACACTCCCTGGGAATTGCAGCCAGAGCAGCCCAAGCCACCGCGCTATGTCGCTTATCTGCTGGCGCCGCAAGGTCGGCCGAGGTGGGTAGACCTCGGTGAGGCCGCCGTCATCGACCGCGCACTGGATGACTGGCGCCAGGCACTGTGTGACCCCAATCGGGTCGACGTCAAGCCCCTGGCGCGCGCCGTAGATGAAAAAGTGATGCGGCCCGTGCGGTTTTTATTGAGCGAGCTGCAGAGCTCGACCTCCCGCCTGCTGATTGCGCCGGATGGTTCGCTCAATCTCATTCCTTTTGCCGCCCTGGTGGATGAGCATCACCAGTATTTGATCAAGCGTTATACCATCAGCTACCTGACGAGCGGGCGGGACCTGCTGCGGTTACAAACATCGCCGCCGAGCCGGAATGCGCCGCTGATCCTGGCCAACCCCGCCTTCGGCAGATCGGACGAGATCTCCCGGGCAGCCGATCGGCAGGCTCGAAAACCGTGGGCTAGAAGGCCACTGTTCGGTCGGGCGTCGGGCACGCAGGGGCTGGCAGAGACCGTATCGGAGGAGATCGTTTTCCCATCCCTGCCGAGCACCGAAGCTGAAGGACTGGCGATCAAATCCGTGTTGCCAGGGGCTTCACTGCTGTTGCGGGAACAGGCTACTGAGACGGCGCTCAAGCAGTCCCAGGCTCCGAGTCTGTTGCATATCGCGACCCACGGGTTCTTCCTCGGCAATCAGGAAAACGTTGCGGCGGAGGCGGGCCGTTCCACCCACGAGAACTCGCTGCGAATGTTCGAGCTGCGGGTCAGGAGCCGGACTGCGAAGATCGAAAACCCTCTGCTGCGATCCGGATTGGCGCTGGCCGGGGTTAATCTCCGCCGGAGCGGCGATGATGACGGCCTGCTGACCGCTCTGGAGGTAGCCAGTTTGGATCTGTGGGGAACGAAAATGGTGGTGCTCTCCGGCTGCGACACCGGAGTGGGCCAGGTGCGGAACGGCGAAGGGGTCTATGGTTTGCGGCGCGCGTTGGTGTTAGCCGGATCGGAGACGCAGGTCATGAGTTTATGGCCCGTGTCGGATAGGGAGACGAGCCGCTTGATGGCCGGTTATTACAAGCGATTGTTGAGAGGAGAAGGCCGCGGTGAAGCCTTGCGGCAAATACAACTCGAGATGCTCAAGGATGCGACGTCACAGCACTCCTATTATTGGGCGAGCTTCATCCAGGCCGGAGAGTGGGCCAACCTTGACGGTCGCCGGTGAGCAGTTTCCCGGCTTTCGATTGTCTAAGGTCCGCTCCCGGTTTGATCGGCGAGACCGACATTGTTTCGTGAATTTCAGGAGTTCAGGATGCGAACAGAAACTATGGCTATCCGTCAAGCCGACAGTCCGGCTGATCTCGTCAACCGCGTCAAAGCCGGGGATCCGCAAGCCAAAGTCGAAATAGTCGAGCGTTATGACCGTGGTATCAGGTTCATCATTCGCCAGGATGTTAACGACCACGCGGCCGCCGATGATATCTATCAGGAAACATTCCGGATTGTCTTCGAAAAGATCCGGCGGGGAGAGGTCCGGGAGCCTGAGAAACTCACCGGCTTCGTGTGGGCGGTGGTCAGAAACCTGATCATCCGTTACTTCAGGCGAACCGCACGACAGGCGCAGTTGGTTGAGGCCGAGGGTCAGGAATCGTTCCCACATCCCGCGCCGGACCAGCTCGAAATGCTGTTGCAGAAGGAGAAAGATGAGCTGGTCCGGCAGGTTTTTAACCGGATGCGCAATAAACGTGACATTCAGGTATTATTCCGGTTCTATATCATTGAGGAGAGCAAACAACAGATTTGCGCGGATCTGGGGCTGACCAATCTGGATTTCAATCATATTATCTATCGCGCGCGCAATCGGTATCGAAAGCTTTATGAAGAGGTCTTGCGTAGAGAATGAGAGCGCAATCGATAGGAATGACCTTGACAAGATAACCGTCCTTATCAGTCACAGAGCTTATGGAACACTGGTATATAGAAGACAATAACCTGGTCGACCTCTATTTGCTGGGTCGGCTCTCAGCCGAAGAGCGAATGCGCTTCGAACAGCATTTCATCGATTGTCCGGAATGCCTCGACTGGTTGGAGCGGACCAGTGAGCTTCGCGCCGGACTGAGAGTTTGGTCGGGAAAAAATATCCGGCAGCTCTCTCCCGGCTTTGAGCCTGAAGAATCTCGGTCCAAGTCGCCGGCCGGGCAAGAGTGGTTGCTCACGCCAACCGGACGAGAGTGGCGAGCCGGACAAGCGATGCCGGTCGAGCGGATCGGGCCGGCCGGGTTGTGGGCCCGAATGGCAGGCCTCAGCCAAGTCGGTCAAGCTGCCTTGCTGGCAGCCGCAGCCATGCTGATTGCGGGACCGATGGCCTGGGTGATTTGGGAATGGAGGAGTAACGGCCACAAGCTGGCGCAGGCCGAGCAGGCCGCCTCGGCATGGCAGCGTCGGTATGAAGAGCAATTGCAAAAAGTTCACGATCTGACGGGAGGGATGCAGGCGCGCGAGGAACAATTTTCCGCGCAGCACGCTCAATTAGCCGCGCAACTTGAACGCGAGCGAAAGGCGCGCGGGCGACTGGAGGATCGAGTCGACAACCGCGAGGAAGATCGAGCACTGGTCTCTATCTTGACCTTGAGCGTGGAGAGGAGCACTCGGCCCGATCCATCCAAGCCCATCAATCGAATCGCGCTTTCGCGTCTGTCGAAGTTGACCGTTCTCTGGCTCGAATTGGGAACTGATTCCGATCTCCCGTCTTATCGCGCGACGCTCTTGACGATTGAAGGATCGAAGCTCTGGACGGAGAGCGGTCTGAAGCCGAATTCCCGGGGCGCGCTCGCTCTCGGTCTCCACTCCGGCCTATTCAAGCCTGGTATTTATCTGCTAACTGTCGAAGGGTTGACCGGGCCGGAGCATTATGCCGCGATTGCCAAATACTCTTTCCGTGTGCTCGATCAATAAATAGCCAGCTAATTGCCTTCCTCGAGATCCGCGACCACGCCGGCACTCATTCAAAATTTTACTGCATACAGGTGTCATAATTCCGAGACTGGCAGCACTAGATACTCGGAACCACGCACTCTTCAGGTGATGAATGGTCGGCCAGGCGGCCGATTATTCATCAGGCGGAAGGGAAGTTGAAGAGAGTATCCGAGAGGCCATTGCGGCCTGCTTGTGAGACGACTCGTTTCAAATGGGTCGGTGTGGAAGAGGAACGATAACTCAATCCCATCTGTTATTGCTTGAATCCCAAGAGGCGACTCGGAATGACGGTAGTCTACCATGAGGTCTATTAACGTTCAGTAGATTCAAAGGAGCAGCATCGAAGAAAGTATGGGATTTAAAGTGTAGCTGGCCGTAATATTTGTGCTTTAAATGCCAACCGGCTGAAAACATCGATTATGAATCATCTATCTGCAGATGACGCTATTTGCTGGTACGCAATCCGCACGCATCCGAAACAGGAGATTCGTGCTGCAGACAATCTCAGAGCCTGGGATGTACAAACATTCTACCCTACGGTAAGAGGTCATCATCTGAATGAGTCGAGCGGAAAAATAGATTACATAGTCAAGCCGCTTTTTCCGAGTTACCTTTTTGCCAGATTCGAGCCGTCGAGGCTGCTGCATAAAATACGGTTCACGAGAGGGATCCATAGTGTGGTATGTGTCGGCACCAAACCTGCACCCGTTGACGACAGAATAATTGAGATTATCTCCGCGCAAATCGACGAGACCGGCTACGTAAATGTCGCCAAGGAGCTTGAAAAAGGGACCAAAGTCTTGATTCAGGCCGGCCCCTTCAAGGGGTTCACCGGCGTCTTTGAGCGGAAGGCCAGTGCAGCCGACCGGGTCAGATTACTCCTGGATTGCGTGTGCTATCAGGCACAGATAGAGATCGAGAGCAAAATGGTTATGAAGGTCTGAAGGCCGGCTTATCTTGTTGCACTGGTTGGCGAGGACTAATCGGCGATGGAACCGAGTAAAAGGAGATCGAAGATATGAGTTGGAACGACACGGAAAAGGACGATTCTACTGTCTACAAGGTGGTAATGAATCATGAAGAGCAATACTCGATCTGGCCCGAGTATAAAGATAACCC
>DATEFT010000788.1:0-3656 GCA_035280505.1 Blastocatellia bacterium
TCGAACGAGTTAATCTTGAAAGCCGCGCCTCTACTCGATCACAAATTCATTACAGATCTAAAAAATACCTGCTCAGAGCAAAGGGCGATTTTGCCGGATCGCCTGGAAAGTGTCAAGATTGTCGGATCATCATCGAAAGGAACGCTCATGAAAGATTCATTCAAATGGCAGGAAATAAAGACCGAATACCGCGAGATTCGGGGCCGTGAGCTGCGCTGGCTCATCAATCGCGAGACCATCGCCAACCGCGAGACCGAAGAGACGATCACGCGCGCGATTATGCGGCACCCGGGGATCTGTGTGATCGTGCCTTTTCTCGGCGACGATCAGATCCTCCTGATGCATCAGTATCGGTTCGCCGCCGACGAGGCGTTGTGGGAACTTCCGGCCGGAACCATCGAGGGCCACGAGGTCGACGCGCGCATGGTTCAGAACGAGACCCCCGCCGCCGCCGCCGCGCGCGAGCTGGAGGAGGAGACCGGATACCGCGCCGGACTGGTGGAGCAGGTCGGCGAATGCTACGCGATGCCCGGCATCAGCGACGAATTGATCTATGTCTTCTTCGCGCACGAATTGACCAAAGGCGAACAGGCGCTGGAGGCAGGAGAGATCATCGATGAGATCACGCCGTTCAGCGCCGCCGAGATCAAAGCGATGATCGCCAGCAAAGAGATCCGCGATGCCAAGACCCTGGTCGGACTCTTCTACGCGCTCTACGCCACCGATCTCAAGCGCGCGGTCTGAATCGCGAGATGCTGAAGGGAGCGAGATTGAAACGGCTCTCTCCGTCGACGATCAATTGGCTGATGGCTTGAGCCGTGATCGGCGTCAACAGGATGCCGTTGCGGTAATGCGCGGTCGCATAGACCAACCCCTCGATCAGCGGGTCCGCGCCGAGAATGGGCCGATCGTCGAGGGTCCGCGGCCGCAAGCCAGCCCACATCTCGATCATGGCCGCGCGACTCAATCCGGGCAGGATTTCGACGGCCTGTTCGATGATCGAGGCGATGCCGCCGGCCGTCACCCGTTTATCGTAACCGGCCTGCTCGGTAGTGGCCCCCGCAATCAGAAAACCTCCCAGCCGCGGAATGACGTACCCACGCCTGGTATAGACGACATGACTGATCGGCGGTTCCGGCATCTCGACGGCGAGCATCTGGCCGCGGACCGGTTCGACCGTGAAGGCATCGAGCGTTTGACCGTCGGCCAACGGCAACAGGCTCGACCAACTGCCCCCGGCCACGATCACGGTGGCGCATCCGAGCTCCCCGCGCGAAGTCTTGACCCCACGGATGCGACGCGGTGCGGTCCAGCCTTCGGTGAGCAGTTGCTGGGCCTCGGTCTGAGTCAGAAATTCGACCCCGGCGCTCTTGGCGGCCAGGTGGAGGGCTCTGGTCAAATGGCGATTATTGACCTGATGATCGTCCGGAAACTTGAGCGCCCACCGGATTCGCGGATTGACTCCGGGTTCGAGCTTGCGCACGCAATCGGCCTGCAGCCGCTTCACGTTCAGCCCGGCGGCCTGCTCCCATCGCCATCGCCGGTCCAGCTCCTCTTCGTCCTCATCGGTGAGGGCCAGATAGAGCGTGCCTTCCGAGCGATATTCGATGTCGACGCCGCTCGCCTCCTGCAGCTCGCGCGCGAACTCGGGATAGATCAGACGGCTGGCGACCGCGAGGTGAAAAAATTCATCGGCCTCGTTGGCCTCCGCCAGCGGCGCCAGCATGCCGCCCGCCGCCTGCGAGGCTTCGCGACCGATCTCACCGCGTTCGACCACGACCACGGACCGCCCGGCCTGCCCCAATCTCCAGGCGATCGAGCAACCGATCACGCCGCCGCCGATGATGACGACCTCATATTTTATGTGTTTGCCCAACTCTGAACTCGATTGTCTTCAGGATTCAATGATCGACGCCCGGGAACGATCAGGCCGGGTTCGGCGGGGTCTGGTCCGCGGCGGCCTGGCGATAGCGCTCGCGCATCCGGCGGGCATTCTCCAGGTGCCAATCGGTGGACTCGATCGCCTCGTCCACGAGGCGACCGACGGTCTCCTTGATTCCCGTCAGGACATCTTTCTTGAAGGTCGCCAACTCATCGGCAGTCTTCTCCGGCAGGCTCGCCCAGAATGAATCGATCAGATAGCTAAAAGGATTGTCGGCGCAGTGTTTCTCAGCCATGACTTTGCTCCTTCCGGTGTCATCGGTTAATGTCGGCAGCTCGAATTCAGTCGAGCGAATAGGTCGCGGCGCAGGTGTCGGTCTCCCAGACTCGCACCTTGTGGACCTCGACCCGGTCGTTATTGACCTGTCGCCCGACCTCGTGCAGGAAGTAACCGGCCAGTTCTTCGGCCGATGGGTTGAGTTCCTTGTCGAACGGCGGGAGATCATTGATATTCTTGTGATCGAGATAATCGACGACTCTCCGGGTCGCGGCCTTCAGATCTTTGAAATCGATCAGTAACCCGATCGAATTGAGCTCCTGCCCGCGCACGTAGACCTCGACGCGGTAATTATGGCCATGCGTATTTTCGCATTTCCCCTGATATCCGCGCAGCGCGTGCGCCGACGAAAAACTCATCTCGATCATGACTTCTCGCGTTGGCATCTTTGGTTCTCCGCTCTTCCGCTCTCTCGCACAGTCTTGATATGAATTAGATTATAACATATAGGATCCGGTTGAAAGTTCCACGGGGGACGGTTTAAATTGGCCGCCGCTGCCGGCCTTGAAGAGCAAGTTAATTGAAATCTGTATTTAAACCGCGAAACACGCGAAAGACGCGAAAGCTGGCCGATAGCGAACTCGAACAATTCAAATCGATAATTGCAAAGACTCTATGGCTTACAAAATTACGCTCATTCCTGGTGACGGTATCGGATCGGAGATCACCGCCGCGGTGGTCCGGATTATAGAAGCGGCCGGCGTGGAGATTGAATGGGAAAGCTTCATCGCCGGAGCGGAAGCGCTCTCGCGTTATGGCGACCCGCTGCCGGAACCGGTGCTCGAATCGATTAAACGCAATCGGGTGGCGCTCAAAGGGCCGTTAACGACCCCGGTCGGAACCGGATTTACCAGCGTCAACGTGCGGTTGCGCAAGACCCTGGACCTGTACGCCAACCTGAGACCGGTCAGGACCATTCCCGGACTGATCACTCCCTTCGGCGATCTGGACCTGGTCGTCGTTCGCGAAAATACCGAAGACCTCTACTCCGGCATCGAACACGTGGTCGTGCCCGGCGTCGTCGAGAGCCTCAAGATCATCACCGAAAAGGCCTCGACCCGAATCGCGCGGTTCGCCTTCGATTACGCGCGCCGGGAAGGCCGCCAGAAGGTCACGGCCATTCACAAAGCCAACATCATGAAGCTCTCCGACGGGCTCTTTCTGGACTGTTTCCGCAAGGTCGCGATCGAATACCCGGAGATCGCCGCCGACGACAAGATCGTCGACAATGCCTGCATGCAACTGGTCATGAAACCACAGCAGTTCGACGTGCTGCTGCTGGAGAATCTCTACGGCGATATTATTTCGGACCTGGCGGCGGGTCTGGTCGGCGGGCTGGGCGTGGTGCCCGGCGCGAACATCGGCGAACTGGGCGCCGTCTTCGAAGCCGGCCACGGCAGCGCTCCCGACATCGCCGGCAAGAATGTCGCCAACCCGA
>DATEFT010000789.1:0-2836 GCA_035280505.1 Blastocatellia bacterium
GGTGGAGGCCCGCATGTTGGTCAATTTCTTCTCGCGAACGATATTGACGTCCAGGTCCACGTCCCGCGAGTTCTCGCCCGTGATCATCCCTTCATAGACCTGCGTGCCCGGCGTGATGAAGAGCTGGCCGCGTTCCTGCAGATTGTAGATGGCGTAGGAGGTCGCCTCGCCGGGCCGGTCGGCGACCAGGCTCCCGGTGCCGCGCCCTTCCAGATCGCCCTGCCATTTGCCCCAGCGCAGAAAGATCGTGTTGAGCAGTCCCGTGCCCTTGGTCTCGGTCAAAAACTCGTTGCGGAAACCGATCAGACCGCGCGAGGGGACTTCGAACTCCATCCGCACCCGGCCGTGGCCGTGATTGATCATTTTGGTCATGGCGCCCTTGCGTCGTCCCATGGCTTCGGTGGCGACCCCGATGAACTGTTCCGGAACGTCGATCACCGCCAATTCGATCGGCTCGTGCTGTTCGCCGCTGATTCGTTGGATGACGACCTGCGGGCGCGAGACCTGGATTTCGTACCCTTCGCGCCGCATCTGCTCGATCAGGATCGCCAACTGCAATTCACCGCGACCCGAGACCTTGAAACTGTCGGGCGAATCGGTGTCTTCCACCCGGATCGCGACATTGGCCCGCAACTCCTTGTCCAGCCGTTCCCGGATCTTGCGGGAGGTCACGTGCTGGCCGTCCTTGCCCGAGAAGGGCGAGGTGTTGACGCCGAAGATCATGGAGATCGTCGGCTCATCGACGGTGATGCGGGGCAGCGGCCTGGGATCGAGCGCCGACGCGACCGTGTCGCCGATGTTGATGCCATCGATTCCGGCGAGGGCGATGATGTCTCCGGCCGCCGCCTGGGTGATCGGAATCTGTTTGAGCCCCTCGAAGGTGTAGAGCTGAGTGATCTTGATCTTATCGACCTGGCCTTCCAGCTTGCAGACGGAGATCTGATCGTTGACCGCGACCGTCCCGTTGAAGATGCGCCCGATCGCCAGGCGGCCGACGTAATCGTTGTAATCGAGATTGGCCACCAGGATCTGGAGCGACGCGCTCTGGTCGCCGCGCGGCGGCGGGATGGTCTTCAGAATCTGTTCGAAGAGCGGACGCAGATCCCGGCTCTCGTCGTTCAGCCCGCGTTTGGCCACGCCGTCGCGGGAGATCGCATAGAGGATCGGAAAATCGATCTGTTCGTCGCTCGCGTCCAGATCGATGAACAGGTCGTAGACTTCATTGACCACCTCTTCCGGCCGCGCATCGTGCCGGTCGATCTTGTTGATCACGACGATCACCGGCAGATGCTGCTCGAGCGCCTTCGAGAGCACATAGCGCGTCTGCGGCAGCGGACCTTCCGAGGCGTCGACCAGCAACACCACGCCGTCCGCCAATTTCAAAACCCGCTCGACCTCGCCGCCGAAATCGGAGTGTCCCGGAGTATCCAGAATATTGATCTTGGTCGAACCGTAGTGGAGGGCCGTATTCTTGGCCATGATTGTGATGCCCCGTTCACGCTCCAGGTCCATCGAATCCATGACTCTCTCGACGATGCGTTCATGGCCGCCGAAGAGACCGGACTGTTTGAGCATGGCGTCAACCAGGGTCGTCTTGCCATGATCGACGTGCGCGATGATGGCGATGTTTCGAATGTCTTCGCGAAAGTGTTTCTCTTGTTGCATCAATCTTTACTACCAACTATCGACAGAAAATGGCGATCATCAAGTAAACGCTATGCTAACAGTTGGAACCCGTCGGGCACAACCTTTGACCCTCCCGGCCCGCGCCCGTCAATAACAGTGAAAATGATTTTCATTCAAATTTTTCAGCGATTTAACACCCAGATTGACACGATCGAGGGCGATCATTATTGTGAACACAGGTTGAATTATTCATAGTTTGAAACCGATTTTAGAAGCTCGTCCTAGAAGGAGGTTGAATGAGCGCACAAACAGACAATACGAAAGTCATTGAACTGCTTAATCAAGCCTTGTCATTGGAGTATGCGGCGGTGGTGCAATACAACCAGCATCGCTTCCTGCTGACCGGAAAAGATCGTCTGGTCTATGCCGATTTCTTTACCGATGCCAGCAAAGAGGCGCACGGGCATGTCACCAACCTGGGTGACAAGATCGTGGCGCTGGGCGGCGTTCCGACGGTCGAACCGGGCGTGATTCGTCAGGCTACCTCGCTGACCGAGATGTTGAAACAGGATCTGGAGTTGGAGCGCGAGGCGCTGACCGCATACATGAAAGCCTGGGAGGCCGCCGAAAGTAATCGCGGGCTGCGGTTCTGGCTCGAAGACATCATCCGCAGTGAGCAACTGCACGTCGATGAGCTGGAGAAATTGACCTCTGAGCGTGAAGTTCGCTCGGATCGCGTCAACCGCGAGATTCGATTCCGGGCCGTCAGTTAATGGCGCTGAGGCTCTGATCGTCCGTCTGTGTCGTGGGTTGCGATCCGGTTCGAGCCGCCGCCGGTCTCGGCCCACGCACGGCGAAATCGATCACCTGCGCGCCCGCTCCGTCCGCGGCCTCAAGCTGGTTTCGGGTCTCGGTGAACAGGCGCTGCAATTGTCCAATCTTATTGGCTGAGAACGGAATCGTTTTCTGCACCTGCCACCCCAACGCCTCGTGCCAGGTGCTCAACTGCAGCATGACGACGTCACAGCCATCACGCCGGCAGACGACCACCTCTATTTGAGTCTCACCCAATCCCGCACTGATCGCACCGATTACCCTCTTCTCATCTTCACTCTTTTGATCACGCATCGCCCTGATCCCACCCGTGCTTTTAGTTTGGATTTAGCTGATTATTGCAGTTGAAAGTCATTATCAAATTGATAGATTATAG
>DATEFT010000790.1:0-2315 GCA_035280505.1 Blastocatellia bacterium
ACGGGTTGGATCGGCAATTCGCCCCGCTCCTGGCCTCCCCGGAGGAGAAGCGGAAATATGCCGAGGCCTCCGGCGATCTCAAAGGATATTTTGAACGGCACGAAGAGCTGCTCTCGCTGCTGGACCAGAACATGGTGACCAGGGCCAAAGAGACCTTCAACACCGAGTCGTCGCAGGTCTATGAAAAGACCCTGCAGTCGCACAAGGACCTGATCGAGCTGACGGTCAAGAATGGAGCCGCGCTCGTCGCCAACAGCGTGGAGAATTACTCCGGCGCCCAATGGATGACGATCAGCGTGATCTTGATCCTGGTCGTGCTGGCCATCGGAACCGGAATCTGGCTGGCCAACAATCTCTCCCGGCCCGTGCTGGCCGTGGCCGGCGCCGCCGAACAGCTCGCCCAATACCAGTTGCCCCAGTTGGCGACGGCCGCGAAGGCCATCGCCGGCGGCGACTTGACCCGCGACGTGCAGTTGGCGATCTCGCCGATTCCGTCCACCACGACCGACGAGATCGGGCGGATGACCGCCTCGTTCAATCTGATGGTCGAGAGCCTCGACGAGATCGCGGCCAGTTTCCAGCAGATGACCGGCAACCTGCGCCTCTCGGTCGGCCAGATCAGCCAGGGATCGAATCAGGTGGTGGCCGCCTCGGCTCAGATCGCCGCCGCTTCCGATCAGTCGAAGAACTCTTCACAGACGCTGGCGGCCTCCTCCGACGAGATCATCGCCACCATCCACCAGATGGCGGCCTCGATCCGCCAGGTGGCGGGCAACGCGCAGACGCAGAGCACGGCGGCCTCCGAGACCTCGGCCGCCATCATCCAGATGGTCACCAATCTGCGCGGAATCGCCGGACATACCAGGCAACTCTCCGGGTTGACCGATTCCGCCAACCAGGCGGCGATCTCGGGGCAGCAGACCCTCAGCAAAGCCTCCCAGAGCATGCAACACATCTCATCCTCGGTGGATGAGGTCGGCAAGACGATCTTCTCTCTGGGCAAACGCGCCGAGAGCATCGGCAAGATCGTCGAGACCATCGAGGACATCGCCGACCAGACCAACCTGCTGGCCCTCAACGCCGCCATCGAGGCGGCCCGCGCCGGCGAGCACGGATTGGGCTTCGCCGTCGTCGCCGACGAGGTGCGCAAGCTGGCGGAACGAAGCGCCCGCTCGACCAAAGAGATCAGCGAGTTGATCGAGGCCATCCAGCGCGAAGCGCGGGCCGCGGTCCAGCAGATGGAGGAGTCCAACAAGACGGTCCATCAGCACATGGCCGACGCCTCGGTCCAGAACTCGCTCGAGAGCATCATGACCTCCGTCTCGCTGATTCTGTCGTTGACGCGGGAGATCGACTCCGCCACCGCCGAACAGACGGCCGGAGCCGAAGAGGTCCAGCGAGCGACCCAGGACCTGACGAGGCTGACCCGGGAGATCTGCTCGTCCACCGAAGAACAGTCGATCGGAGCCTCCGGGATCGTGGACGCGATGGAGCAGATGCGCGACCTGGTCCGGCAATCGGTCCAGATGGGAATCGAGTTGCAATCTTCCGCCGAGAGTCTCCATCGCCAATCGGAGATCCTGACCGACGTGGTCAACGGGTTCAAGGTCGAGGATTCGAGGTTCGCCGCGCCGCTCCTTCCGCCACGATCCAGGTCTTTCAAGGCCCTGCTTCCGGCCGCACGCGCCAACGGCGCCTATCAAACGGTGCATTGACGCCCCGGCCGCTCAAGCGAATCGGCCCCGAGATGCCATTTCACATTCTCCATTCCACCTGACGTCCTCAGCCGTCGCGCAAGCGCCGCCTATTTCTCGCAGGAAACAGGTGATTCGTGGGGTGGGGAATGTGAAATGCGCGATCCGGCGCCCTCCGACGCGCTTCACACTTCACGAGGTAACAGCAGATGAGATTGACGATCAGAAAGAAAATGCTCGCCGGGTTTCTCGGCATCTCGCTCTTCACGCTCGGTCTCGGCGTCTTCGCGCTGGTCGAGATGAACTCCATGCAGGCCGACACTCACGAGATCACCGCCAAGTTGATGCCGGCGATCGAAGCCCTCGCCGAGGTGCGCGAACAGTTCAATCTGACCCGCCTGGGCATCTACCGGGTGATCAATAACCGGCGGGCCGACGCCTCCCGCGAAGAGACTCATCTCAACCAGGAGATGAAGGCTCTGGCCGAGGCGGAGCAGGCCTACGCCGTCTTGCTCGCGACGGACGAGGAACGACGGATCTGGGAGAATTACAAAGCGACCGCCCAGGACTACCTGAAGGCCCAGAATCAGATTATCGAACTGCTCGACCAGGGCCAGCAGT
>DATEFT010000791.1:0-5997 GCA_035280505.1 Blastocatellia bacterium
GCTGCTCAGCTCTTTCGGCGGCTACGATCAACAGTATGCCAGATGGTCTCCGGGGACCATCCTCGACTATCTCTCGATCGAGCGCCTCTTCGCCGATCACCGGTTTCGCCTGCTCGATCTCGGGGAGGGCGATTACGAATACAAACGCTTCTTCTCGACGGCCAGCATCAGGTGCGCGGATATCTACTATTTCCGCGACACCTTCCGCAACCTCTCCCTCCTGAGACTGCACTCCGGTTGGAATGCCATGTTGAAGATGGGAAGTCAGAGCCTGGAGAAGCTCCATCTGAAAGCCCGGCTTAAACGCTGGACCAAGACTCGAACGATCGTCTCGCCCGCGCTCGTGATCTATGAGTCCGTAAGCCGGATTTGACGATGATTTAACCGCGAAATACGCGGAACACGCTAAATTAGCTGCTCTTCGCGTGTTTCGCGTATTTCGCGATTAGTCTTTCAAGCCGATCCGCCAGCTTCCTCACGCCACAACTTAATATTATTCGGCTGAAACAAACACTCGCGCCGAACCACAAGCCCATGTATGCCTCGATGCAATCGCTGCCCGGCGCGGAGAGGGCCGTCAGGAGCCGGATCCTGCGCGCGCCTGATCCGACCGGGCGGTTGCCGGCAATTCAGACCCGGCGGCCTCTGTGGAATGGAGGCCACACCGGTCGCCGGGTCCGTTGCCGTCTGTGCCCCGCGAGCTGACATCACAACGACCACAGTCCGCCATTTCGGCCATCTGCCATCAGTCTGATTCGGTTAGTCCTATTTTGGAGGGTATAACTATGGTTAAACGAGTGATGTTCCTGAGTGTGTTGATAATCACGAGTGCCGGTCAGGAGCGCGCCGTCGCGCAACGGATCGTCCAGACGCCCCTGGGCGTCTTCGAGGTGACCGGCCAGCCCGAAGATCCGGAGTCCGGGTACCGGATCCGGTTTCCGGGCCAGCCGATCGAGGTCGCCACGGATGAATGGCTCGACCCGACCATGAAGACCAAAGAGCTGGTCTATGCGGAGCAGGTCGCAGAGGAGTATGTCCGCTACTCGTTTCATCTCAACTTCGAGCGGATTATGGATCCGGCCGGCCGGATCCATGGTGATCCGAAGACCGCGATCGAGATCATTCATGCCAACGTCCTGAAGAAACCCGGCGGGTGGGTGCTGCTGGAAGACCGGATGCTGCCCGAGCCCGGATTCTATCAGGCCTGGAGCTGGGCGCAGGAAGGGAAGACCTTCTATGTGCGGACCCTCGCGTATCTGCGGAGCGGGCGCCTCTACACGGCGGTGGTCAGCGCCAGCAATCGGGACCTGGCCTACGGCAGCCGGGCGACGCAGTTCCTCGATTCGCTGCGGTTTCCGAAGACCGCGCGGGAGGTTCAACTCGAACTGGCCAAGAGCCCGTTGCCGCCGATCTCGCAATGGCATCGGTTCGTCGGTCCCGAGAATGACTTCTCGCTCTCTTTTCCCCGGGAGCCCTGGCGCGGCCCGCAGGTCGAGGGCGGAGTCGCTCCGCTCCGGATCTTCAAGAGCGTTTACGATTCCTACGTCTTCTCGATCATCCTCAACGACCTGGGCGGCGATCCCGGTTCACGGGCCGGCAACGCTTTCGCCTCCAATCATGAGCAGTTCGTGACCGATCATCTGAAGAAGCGCGGAATCCGGGTCGTCTGGGCCCGCCGGGTGGCTCCGAACCTGGTCGAAGACGAACGCTGGGCTCCGAACGGAGAGCGCAACGGCTATCTCCATTCGATGGGGCGCTCGCTCCTGTTTCGCGGACGGTTGTATCAACTGGGGTGCGGACGGGTGGTCAACGATCTGGAGGTCGATAAGAAGGTCTGCCAACGGTTCTTCTCTTCATTAAGACTCATGACCCGGCAACTCAGTCGCCGCAGCCGTCTGGTCAGGTAAAAATCGACGATACTCTTCTATCTTCAGTCGCAGCCTGGAGGCGAGGAACTCGTGCGCGTCTTTGAGCGCGTCGTGGATCTCGATCGCTTCCATTCGGTAGGCGGCGATCTTCTCCGGAGTCCAATAGGCCGGTGGCGGTTGGAGGTTCGTAATTCGGTCGGCCAGTTTCACCATCTGTACTTCCCTGGGCTGCTGCCGGAGGCGCCGCAGGCTGTCCGGCATCTGCAACGGCTTGGCCAGGGTTGCATCCTTGCTCAAGGCCCGCACTCCATCCGCCACCCGGCTCCCGAACTCTTGACGGATCTCTTCTTCAGAGACCGTCGTGTCCTCGATGACGTCGTGCAGCAGGGCGCATTGAACCGCCAGCTCTTCGTCGTAGGCGTGATCATCGGGGCGGCCGGCGCGGAGCGCCGAGATCAGTTCCAGGCTGACCATGTTCACATGCACCACGTACGGCAGATCGGTGCCCGGGACGAGTTGCCCGCGGTGGGCCCGCGCGGCGAATAGATAAGTCTTGTTGTAGCTCTCCGGCGACCAGGTGTTTCCCATAATCCGCATGTATAACATGCCGGCGCCCGCCCCCGCCATCCGACCGGCCGCTTAATTGATCGGGTCCGGCAGTTGTTATAAACTACCTTCGGTCTTGCCCTGAACATAGAGATCAGAGAACCATAGCGTTGAGATCGGTGCCGCGAGCGGTAGCCCGCGGAACTTGATTCGAGCCTCAGGCCCGCAGCCTCAGATCAGCATGAATCCATTCGTCAAGCCCGAACCAGAACTGCTTCAATCGGAGAGCCAGACCGGGGATCTACAGGTGACGGTGACCGGTTCGTTGCGCGCCACCTTCGCCGAGAGTCTGGGCCAGATGTTTGCCTTCGAGAAGGGCAGCAGCCTCAAATCGGTCTGCCTCTTCGCCGCCAGCGTCATGACCCTGAGCTGGTTTATCGATTCGCTGCTGCCGGTGGTCCAGGAAGTGAGCCAGTTCGTGGCCACCCGGTTGACCGGCGCCGGTCCCGAGTCGCATTTCGTCGAGCCGCTGATCAAATTGTTGCTGCCGGCCATGGCCTTCGGCGCGACGGTGGCCTTTCTGGTCTTCAACGCCCAGCGCAACGCCCGATCCTTCGTCGTCGCCTCGGTCGTGCCGGATCCGCATCCCGGGCTGATCCTGCAACTGAGCGCCTATCATCTGCGAAGCCCTTCGGGACAGAGCTGCTATACCTCGTCGGCGGAGTTGCGGGCGGCCCTCAGTTCCGAGACCGTGGATCTGGCCGAGGTCCTCAAGAGCAACTGGGGGCAGATGGTCTTCGGCGTCCGTTATCACGCCCCCGTGCTGCGTTATTGCTGGATCGTCTGTACCCGGGGCCCGCAGGGGTCGAGCCGCCACTTCGACATGGCGGAGGGATTGATTCGGATCGTCGTCAACTCGGTCGCCGGACGCGAGGTGACCTGTTACAAGGTCGAGATCGACGACGAGAACGACATCGGCCAGACCGCCCAGCACGTGACCGAGATCTACCGCCGTCTCTCCGAGACCGCGCCGGAGCTGCGGCCGAAAGAGGTGATCGCCGATTTCACCGGCGGCACCACCGCCATGTCCGGCGGGACGGTCCTGGCCAGCCTCCACGAAGATCGTGAAATCCAATACATTCGCCGGGGCGTTCCGCTGAGCCTCGACCTGGATGCGGCCGCGGTCCGCGCCCAGCGCATCATCATCTCTCCGCAGAAATTGCGGGTCATGGTGGAGAATTTCGCCCGGAAGAAATGAGCTTGCGAACCGCTGTTATTCGTGTTTCCCGGTTTAAGAAATAAACATAACATTTCGAAAACAAGCTCCGGCCGCGATGTTAATTTTCTTGCCTGTCAGAGTAACTAGGCGTACTATCTGGGCGGATTGAAGACAATCTTGAGTGTGTGTGCGACTCTTAAGCCAGAGAGCGCAGATTCGGATTCCGTGGGCCAAGATGGCCGGCACGCTCATTCTCAGCAGTTCTCGGTTCATTCCCAGCGATAGCTTCCGCAGGTGCGAATCGAACGGTTAGCCAGGCATTGCCGAAGGAGGGTTATGCCCAGAGTGCCCTATTTCATCGAGCGACGGAGAACCACCGTCGAGATCTCCCGATTACGCAATCATCAAAACATCAGGCCTCGTCGCCGTTAATGACTGAATGGAGGCTTCACCTTTGAAGTTGGCCTCGGCCACCGCTCTTTTGAAGGGAGAGTTCAAATGGACAACCTGGGATTTCTCGACCTGAGTCTGCTCGATGTGGAAGGACGTGACGCCGCGGATCCGGACACGCAGATCGAGGTCTTTCGACTGGACGGGCGAATGCTGCATAAGTTTCGACATCTGCACTTTCCGCCGGTCCAGCGGCTGCAGTTGACGGCCTTTCCGCAAGCGTCGAATCTGCGCGGCGAAGTGAGGCCGGGGCGCTATCGGCACTGCCGGATCAATTTTTTCACGCTCAACGACGAAGAGCAGCGCCGCCATCGATTGCGCGTGCTGCGCGATCCGGAGAAGTGGCGGGCGCGATTTCAGCCCTGGCGGGAACTACCCGGCCATTTCGAGCCGTTGAAAGAGCTCTTGAGCGTTTCAACGATCGACGTGATCGGAGGCGCTCCGCTCGGCCGGTTCGTCGAGGAGACCTATGACGGCGTGACCGAGCCCCGGGCGATCATGGCCAAAGCCTCGCTGCTCAATCTCTTCGCCAAATTGACGATGGTGCCGGAACCGATCGGCCGGCGCCTGCCCTGGTTCCATTTCATCCGGCAGCTCCTGATGATCGGCCGCGAGCGGCTCTATGCCGTGGTCGACGAGGAGATGGGAGAGATCGTTCGCCACCTCCTCCGGCATCTCGACCGCTTCGATCATTACGAGCTGGCCGATGCCGGTCTTCATTCACAGTCGATGCGGGCCTGTCTGCCCGGCTATCAGATCTCCGAGTCGGAGTTCTTCAGCATCAAGACCGACGAACGGTATGCCAATCTGCAACTGACGCTGGCACCGGCGCGGGATCCGCAGGGGCGGGACGTGCTGCTGCTCGATGCCGACATCGATGAGAACGGCGATCTGCTCAATCATCTGATCGATGTCGTGCTGACCCATCCGGTGACCGGCGGAACTCACCCTTTCGACATCCATGAGTACCTGTTGCGCGAGGATCGTAATCTGCAACTCGGCTACGAACTGGTCTGAGAGGACCCGGCCGCTCTCAAGAAAGGAGTCTTAAGTTATGCCTGAAATGTATACCACCAACAGATCTCCGCTGGCGAACAATTGGAATCAGCGCCGCGGCGACGGCTACGACGTGATCGTGATCGGCTCCGGTTACGGGGCCGCCGTGACCGCGGCCCGGCTGGCGACGGCCCAATGGCCTTCCGGCAACAAGCCGACCATCTGCATTCTCGAACGGGGAAGAGAGTGGTTGCCGGGTCAGTTCCCCGACAGTCTGAATCGGGGGATTCAGGAGACCCGGAGCCCGTTGAACCCGCTGGGCCTCTACGACAATCATTTCAGCCCCGACATCGGCGTCTTGATGGGCTCAGGACTCGGCGGCACTTCGCTGGTCAACGCCAATGTCGCGATTCGTCCGGACGCCGAGGTCTTCGAGCGGGAGCCGTGGCCGCAGGCCGTCCGCGATCTGAGTCGGAATGGGATGCTGGGGATCTACTACGACCGGGCCCGCGCGACGCTCTTCGCCTCGCAGCACCCCGACGCGCTGCGGCTCAGCAAGGTCAAAGCCCTCCAGAAAGGCGCCCAGGGCGTGACCGGCGCCAAGTTCGAGATTCACGACATCGCCGTCAACTTCCGCTTCGAGGGGCTCAACCAGTGGGGAGTGCAGCAACACAAATGCATCAACTGCGGAGATTGCACCACCGGCTGCAACGTCGGGGCCAAGAATACGCTGGACACCAACTACCTGGCCCTGGCCAAACGCGGAGGGGCCGAGATCTTCACGCAGGTCGAATGCAAACACCTCAGCGCGGATCCGGCCGGAGGCTATCTGGTCCATTATCTGCGGCGGGAGAGCCCGGTCGGGCAGGCCGAAGAGGGAACCCTCAGGGCCAAACGGCTGGTGATCGTCGCGGCCGG
>DATEFT010000792.1:0-8612 GCA_035280505.1 Blastocatellia bacterium
TGAGATTCTGAGGCAGGTCTGGTCCGATACGGTGGTGGAGGAGAACAACCTGGTCCGGCACGTCTCCGTTCTGCGCAAAGCCCTGGACGAGCATCATCATGAATCGCACTACATCTTGACGATTCCCGGCCGGGGCTATCGTTTCGTGGCCCAGGTTCGGGAACTGGAGAGCGAAAACGGAACGCCTCCGGCACCGGCGCTTGACCCATCGAACAACCAGGGCGCGGAGGACCGGCGCGAGGCCCCCGGCCCCTTGAACCCGCCCGCCGAGGCGAACGCACGGGCCGCACCTTCCGATTCTCGATCGACGCGCTTCCTCCGGCTGCCGGCGCTCGCGCTGGCGAGCGCGGCGGTTGTGGCCTCGATCCTGATCCTGATTCCGATCCGTCAAGACTCCCGCATCGATCAGCCCGCGCAGCGCAAGCTCTGGCAATTGACCTTCGCCCCGCAGTTGGAGTGTGAGCCCACCTGGTCGCCCGATGGAAACCTGATCGCCTACAGTTCGGACCACGACGGCAATTTCGATCTCTGGGTGCGGCCCGTCGGCGAGGGTAATCCGGTCCGGGTCACCACCTCGCCCGCGCATGACTGGCAGCCCGATTGGGCTCCGGCGGGCAACCGCATGGTCTTTCGCTCGGAACGTGACGACGGCGGGCTCTACATCATGCCGGTGCTGGGCGGGAACGAACGCAGAGTCTCCTCTTTCGGCTATCGCCCGCGCTGGTCGCCCGACGGAACGCAGATCCTCTTCTACAGCTCGATCCCGCAGCTCAACACGGTCGAGATTCCCAAGGTCTTTGTGGTGGGACTGGACGGCAATCCGCCCCGCGAAGTGCTGAGCCGGTTCCTCACGGAGTTCGGTTCGCTGCGCGTGGCCTGGCATCCCGACGGGCGGCGGCTCTCCGTGTGGGGAGACCACCTTCGAGAGGGCTGGAGTTTCTGGACGGTGCCACTGACGGACGGCCCGCCTATCAAATCGGTGCTCACCGCGCCGGTCGGCAGACGACTCAAGGAGGCCGACGTCCAGTTGACCGATTTCCACTGGTCGTCTTCGGGCCGATTGCTCTACTTCGAGGGCGTCTCCCAGAGCGTAAAGAACATCTGGAGAGTGGAGGTCGAGCCGGAGAGCTTACGCTGGATCTCGGGCCCGGAACGCCTGACGACCGGCACCGGGCAGGACGCGGACCTGACGGTCTCGCCGGACGGCAAGAAACTGGCGTTCACCGTGCGCACCGAGCATACGCGGCTCTGGTCGCTACCGTTTGACGCCGCGAAAGGCCGCCTCCAAGGGGCCGGCCAACCGATCACCGAAGCCGACGTGGCGGCCAACTACCCGGACCTCTCGCCGACGGGCGAGCGGCTGGTCTTCAGAGCACAACGCGCCGGCAAGGAGGAGTTGCGGGAGAAATCGCTCCGAGACGGGCGCGAGACCGTGCTGGTCTCCGACGATTTCTCGCGCCTGCGGCCCCGCTGGTCGCGCGACGGTTCGCAACTGGTCTATCTGATGTTGCGCCCGCTCGATCCGGAGCGCACCCGAACGGAGCGGGCCTTCGTCCTGCGGTCGGCCGCCGGCAGCGAGCAGACGCTCGTCAGTTCGGACACGATCGGCGAAGTTCCCTATGATTGGTCCGCCGACGGCAAATGGATTCTGGGAAGCTCCAATCGCCGGAGCCCGGGACAGCGAGCGATCGGGCTCTATCCGATTGCCGCGGCTCCGCACGCCGAGACCCAAATGCACGTGATCACCTCGCACCCCGAGCAGAATCTCTATCAAGCCCGCTTCTCGCCCGGCGACCACTGGATCAGCTTTATCGCCGCCAAAGCGAGCGAAGCCGGAATTTCGACCATCTATGTCATTCCGGCCGCGGGCGGTGAATGGAAGCGCATCACGGAGGGAAAATATTTCGACGACAAGCCCCGATGGTCGCCCGATGGCCGCCAGCTCTACTTCATCTCGAATCGCACGGGATTCTTCAACGTGTGGGGCATCAGATTCGACCCGATCAGCGGGCAGACCGTGGGCCCGCCCTTTCGCGTGACCTCCTTTGAGAGCCCCGCCCGGATGATTCTGGCCGACGTCAGAATTCTGGAGATGTCGCTCACCGCCGACCGGATCATCCTGCCGATCATGGAGGTCTCCGGGGGAATCTGGATTCTGGAGAACGTGGAGAAATGAAGTCCGGAGAAGTCTAGACTTTTCCGCGTTTTCAGAATTTTTCAGGATTTTTCACCCCGCCGGCCGTGACTTTTCATCCCGGAATGAATAGTTCTGATGGAGCACCGACTCAGATCTTGAACAAGGAATATTAAAACATGAAACTGACCACCTCTCTTCGCTCCCGCACCACTGCGATTCTGCTCGTGACGATTTTGGCCGGCGGCGTCTTCGCTCAAGAGCGCGTCAAGACCGAGCAGGGCCAGGTCGCAGGAACTCTCGAAAAAAGCTCCGGGATTCGCGCCTTCAAAGGGATTCCGTTCGCCGAGCCGCCGGTCGGCGAGTTGCGATGGAAGCCGCCGCAACCGGTCAAGAGATGGACGGTCGAGCGCAAAGCCGCGCAGTTCGGTCCGCGCTGCATGCAACGGGCCGTCTTCGGCGACATGGGATTCCGGTCCAACGGAATGAGCGAGGACTGCCTCTATCTCAACGTCTGGACGCCGGCCAAATCGGGCCGGGAGCGATTGCCGGTGCTGGTCTACTTTTACGGAGGCGGATTCGTGGCCGGCGATGGTTCGGAACCCCGCTACGACGGCGAGAGCATGGCCCGCCAGGGCCTGGTGGCCGTGACGGTGAACTACCGTCTGGGCCCCTTCGGATTCATGGCCCATCCGGAACTGACCGGGGAATCGCCACAGCATGCCTCCGGTAACTACGGACTGCTCGATCAGCATGCGGCCTTGCGCTGGGTGCAACAGAATATCGCGGCCTTCGGCGGCGATCCGAAGCGCGTGACGATCGCCGGCGAATCCGCCGGTTCGATCTCCGTCAGCGCGCAGATGGCCTCGCCGCTCTCTAAAGATCTGATTGCGGGCGCGATCGGCGAGAGCGGTTCGATCATCGGCGCCCTCTCGGCCGTGCCGCTGGCCGAAGGCGAGCGAATCGGCGCCAGGTTCGCGGCCGGCCTCGGCCGGGGCGAGGCCCCCTCTCTGGCAACGCTGCGCTCAATCCCGGCCGAACAGTTGCTCGAAGCCACCGCGAAACCCGGTCAACCCTGGTTCACCGCGACCGTGGACGGTTACTTCTTTCCCAAAGCGCCGGTCGAGATCTATGCCGCCGGCGAACAGGCCCGAGTGCCCTTGCTGGCCGGATCGAACTCCGAAGAGCTCGGCTACTTCGCGATCCTGGGCCGTGAGCAGCCGACGGTCGATAATTACCGCCAGGCGCTGAAGCGACTCTACGGCGACCAGGCCGACGCAGCCTTTAAACTCTATCCGGCCACGAACGAAACCGAGGTCATGGATGCCGCGCAGGATCTGGCGGGCGACCGATTCATCAGTTACAGCACCTGGAAGTGGCTGGATCTGGCCACCAAGAGCGGCCGGAAGCCGACCTACTACTACCTCTATGCCCGGCCGCGCCCGGCGATGCGCGCGGAGATGGGTAACGCGACCGCCGGCCTTGCGGGCGGGGTCGTGACCGGCCCGGCCGCGGCGGCCGATCAACGACCCAGGTCCCGCGGCGCAGTCCATTCCGCCGAGATCGAGTATGCGATGGGCAATCTCGATTCGAACCGCGTCTATGCCTGGACGGCCGACGATTACCAGGTCTCCAAAGTCCTGCAGGGCTACTTCGCCAACTTCATCAAATCCGGCAATCCCAACGGTTCGGGGCTCCCGAACTGGCCGGCGTTCGAGACCGGGCAGCGAATGATCATCGACGTCAAGACTCGCGCCGAGGCCGACAAGGTGCGGGCACGTTACGAATTCCTCAATCAGTTCTATATCAAAAAATAGCCGGACCTGAACCGCGAAAGACGCGAAATCACCGAACTTTCGCGTCTTTCGCGTCTTTCGCGGTTGAAGAAATAGATCCTCAGCGACGCCCGCTGACGAAGACCGCCGTGGTCAGGGCGGGAACGCTCGCGGTCCCGCTGCTCGAATTGAATGAAGAGCGCCGAACCGTGCTGTCCGAAGAGAAGATCTGGACCGGGTGGAGGTACAATTTCAACCCCTTGAGTTCGGGGCTCTGAAACCGGACCGTGTCGGTGGTGGCGTTGAACACGACGACCACGTGTTTGAAGAGGCCGTAGTCTCCTCCGTTCGCATCCAGCTTCATGACTATCAAGCCGGGGATCTGGCCAGGCCCCGTGTTGAGAAAGCGCAGATTGTTCTGAACCTCCTGCAGAGTCTGCATCCGAAAGAGCCCCGAGGTGGCGCGAATCAGAAGCAACTCCCGAAAGGCCTGACGGCTGAACGCGATCTGGTCGGGCGCGGCCTTGAGCGCCGGATTGGCGAGCAGCGGCTGGATGATCGGCCATTGCCCCTGATTCTCGCCGGCGATCGGCAGCCCGACTCCCCAATTGTTCGACTGATAGGTGAAGTCCAATCGGTTGAACCAATCACCAGAATCATAGCTGTTACTATCCAGGCTCTTGGAACGGAGCAGGTCGTCACCGGCCTGGAAGAAGGGGATGCCCTGCCCCAGCGCGACCGCACTCATGGCCAGCACCTGACGGCGAGCCCGCATGCCGATGTCGTCAGTCAATGCCGATTTCGCCTGAACGGCATCGAACAGCGTCTCCTTGTCGTGAACCGAGCAGTAGTTGACGGCTTCGACCGGGCTGGCCGTGTAACCGGTGGGCTGGCCGAAATAGTCGACCTGCGCGCCGGTGACGGTGGCGCCCGTGCGATCCGTGAAGGTGAAGTCACGCAGGTTACCGGCGAGCCCCACCCGAATCTGGTCCATGCCGTGGAGCAAGGTCTCCAACGGATCGGGAGCGGTGACGAAGTCGCTCGGATCCGTCACCAACCCGGTGGCGAAGCCCTGCGAGCGCGGATCGGTGAACGGCGTGCCGCCGCGAACGGCATCGCGAATGCGGTCGTTGAAGGTCCCGACCCCGGACCCGAACAGGTTGACCTGGCTGGCATTGGGCCCAATCCGGTTGTCCTGCGTCTCGCCGAAGTTGAACCCTTCACCGTACAGATAGATCTTCGAGCCGTCGACGCCGTCTTTCCTGAGAGTCAGGGCCGCGAGCGCATTTTTGAGGTTGGCGACGTTGTAGGTGAAATGAAAGCTCAGAAGGTCGAACCGGAAACCGTCGATCTTGTATTGTCGGGCGTTCAAGGCCAGGGTGTCGATCATGAGCTTCTCGAACATGCGATGTTCGCTGGCGGTATCCGGACAGCAACTGCCGGAGAGCAGATTGCCATCGGCATTCAATCGGTGATAGTAGCCCGGCACCACCTGATCGAGCACCGAATTGAGGTTCCGTCCGCTGGAGCTGGTGTGATTGAAGACCACATCCTGAATCACCCGGAGCCCGGCCCGGTGGAGCCCTTTGACCATCTCGCGATACTCCTTCACGCGATGGTCGGGATCGACCGCGTAGGAACCCTCCGGAGCGAGATAGTGGACCGGGTCGTATCCCCAGTTGAAACCGTCCCCGCCGCGCACCCGGGCGACGGCCGCCTGCTGCTGCGGGCTGTCCGCGGGAAATTGCGACAGATCGCCCGGCGACAGCCACGTCGAGCGGTCCTCGTTCACGGTCGCGAAATCGAAACTGGGCAGCAGGTGAACGGCCTTGAGCCCGCTGTTCGCCAGAGTGGAGAGATGTCTCATCCCCAGGCTCCGCGGGTTCGAGAAGGCCAGGTACGTTCCGCGCTGATTCGCCGGAACGCTGGGATCGTTCGCGCTGAAGTCCCGAAGATGCAGTTCGTAGATCGTCAGGTCATGCTTCGAGCGCAACGGCGGCGAGGGAATCTCATCCCAATCGGACGGTTTGGTGGCCGGGTGATCGATGTCCGTGATCCGGCTCTTCGTGCCGTTCATCGCGAGATCGATGCTGTAAGGATCCGTCACGCGATTCTCGACGATCGCCCGCAGAAACGGATCGTAGACCGTCACCTCGAGCAGATAATATTTCCCGCTCCACGATCGATCGCCGACGGCGGTCCACACGCCGCTCGCATCCTGCTCCATCTCCACGGTCCCGACCGGAGTGGGATCGGCCGCCCGGTTGAAGAGCAGCAGCCTCATCGAGCGGGCCGGAGGCGACCAGACTTTGATCCGAAGCTCCGGTTCGCGGCGCCGGTCGCGGCCGTCGGATCCGAAGATGACGCCCAGTTGCCCGGGATAGAAGAAGAGATCGTCCAGCACGCCGAAGATCTGGAGGCTGGTCACGTACTTCAAGGCGCCCGTGGCATCCAGAGCCTGCACGGCCAGTTGGCCCTTGATCGCCTGCGCCACGGCGGCGGCATCGACGCCCGGCGGCAGCTTGAAGAGGACGTACTCTCTCAACTGCGGATAGCGTAACAACTGGTCGGCGCTCAGGGCGCCGCTGAACGGCGCCAGCGGCATGGCGGTGCCCCCGGCCAGACCCGTCTCGGTGACCTGCAGATTGGCCTCGGGCGCGGAGACCAGAGTGTAGCTCCAGTTCGCATTGAAGGATCCGGGTTGAATGGCGATCGTCGAACGGTCCAGCCAGTAACCCTGTAATTTGGCCAGGTTGCTGCCCAGCAGTTCCGCCGCCGTGGGTTGCGAGGTCCGAACGACGGCGTCTCCGGAGATGACCCAGGCCTCCTTGAACCGGCCCACGTTCAGATGCATGTCCGGGCCGGGATCTTTCACGCCCGTCGAGATGTGATGAACGATAAAACCCAGGTCGGCCGAGTCGGCGGGATTCGCCGTCAGGCCCACATCGTAGAAGGCGCCATAACGGTCATAACCGGTCACGAAGACCGGACCGCCATTGTAGTTTCCCGTGTCCTCCGTGGTGCTGCCGAAGGCATAGACCGTCCAGGAAGCGAAGAGGTTGTCGGGCCGATAATAATGAATACGCGCCCGGTTGGCGGGAATGGGCGGAGCCGGAGACTGAATGGTCGGAGGCTGCTGCGTCCACAGGATGTTGCTGCCGGAGATCTGCCAGAACTCATTTCCCTGGACTGACGGATTGACGTGTTCGTCCGGACCCGGATCCTTGAGGCTTCCCCAATGAATGATCAGGCCGACATCGGTCGCCCCGACCGTGATGCCCACATCAAAATAGGCGCCGAAGGCGTCCCGCCCGCCGATCTGGACGGGCCCGCCATTAAAATTCCCCTGGTCCTCGGTCGTCTGGCCGAACGCATAGACGGTCCAGCCGTCGTAGTTGCCGTCGGGACGGAAATAGTGAATCCGAAGGTGATTCGCCGGAATCGGAGGGGGGCTCTGGCCGAAGGCCGGGACCGGCATCGTCGCCAGCCAGCTCAGCAGCAGAATCAGCGGGTAGACAGGGCCCAGCTTCTTACACACAACCGTTGAGTGCATATTCATTCTCCCGAAAGGATGGTAGTGAATGGAATTTTAAGGTCCTGGGCTCTTCGATCTACTGGGCAGCACTCTATAGGTCCCCGTCGAGGCTGTCAACCGCCTAGAGCGGCCGCAATTTTTATGCGCTCGCCCAAACTCCGTCGCCGCAAGCCGATCCGGATTCGACCGCTCCGCCGGCGCCCGCCGAACCGCATAGAGATTATGACTTCGGGAGCCGCTCCGCACTCATCACCGAATCGGAGTTCAAAGCTCAACCCTTTCTTCCCGCTATAGATCTGTCGATCGATCGCGGCTCGGCTCCGGTTGGCACCTCAGTTGCGATACCTCGGTCGTCAGAAAGACCCAAATGAACGAGAAGACGATGCATAAATGTTCAAACTCCATTTCGCCCCGCATCTTCATCGGCCGGATTCCCAGGGGCTACGCGGGGACGCTCAAGACGGTCGAGTTGATCGCCGGCCTGGTCCGGTCGGGCGCCAAAGACTTCCACGTTCGGCAGACAGCCATCGAGATTCTGCGCCGATGCGGGATCCGGCCTAAAAACTACCTGGGCGAGATTCGCGCGCTCTTCGAGTGGGTGCAATGCCATGTTCGATACACACGCGACATCCATCGCGTCGAGCTGCTGCACACCGCGCGACGGATGCTGGAACTGCGGGCGGGCGATTGTGACGACATGACCATCCTGCTCAGCGCCATGCTCAAATCGATCGGCCACCCGGTGCGCCTGGTGCTCGTCGGATTCAATCCGATGAAGAAGAGGTTATACACGCATATCTATCTCGAAGTTTTTTATAGGGGTCGGTGGATTCCGCTCGACGCTACGGTCAGTCGGCCGATGGGCTGGGCGCCGCCGGCTGTTAACAAGCAACTTTTTCCGGTTGATTAGTACTTTGAAAAGCAGGTCTCTTGAATTTGGATTCGAAACCGCGAACGACGTGGAATACGCGAAAACAGGCTGATTTAGCGTGTTTCGCGTCTTTCGCGGTTTCGAATCCCAAATCTCAAAGACTCAATTTCCGGAGTATGAGGAGAAGACGTATGCCTTTTGCAACTACCGAAATGACAGAGGTCATGGGGATCGGCAGCTATGTCGGCGAGATCCGCCAGGGACCGGACGGACAACTCTACGAATGGGTCGAAGGCG
>DATEFT010000793.1:0-14808 GCA_035280505.1 Blastocatellia bacterium
AAATTGAAGAGCGCCAGGCCCGCGACGTCGCCCGCCTTCATCCCGCGCGTGTCCAACTCGGCCGTGGGGATGGAGACGGGGCCGATGGCCCGCTGGGTCAGCGTGTTTCGCGCGCGCCAGAGGTCCGGGGCGGGCAGCGAATGGAGCCGCAGAAAGCCGGGCCGCTCGGAGAGCGACCATTTCGCGTGGTCGGGCAGGTGATTCCATTGCCAGACATTCTTCAGCTTCGGCCCGGAGAAATCGTCGGTCCGTTCATAGGGCGCGGATGGGGACGAGGTGTGGCCGGTCCGGGGTTTGACCCAGGTGCGCGGCGTGCGTTTGAGATTGCCCGGCAGGCCGAAGTAGGGCCAGCCGTCCTGCCACGTGACCGGCGAGAGACAGGTGAGCCGTCCGACCGAATTGTAGTCCATCATCGAGAAACCCCACCACTCGCCGGTCGAGGTCTGCACGATGCCGCCCTGGTGCAACGACATTCGGCCGCGAGGCGCGGGGTTGGGCGGAATCGTCTTGAACGGCGGCGCGGGACCGCGCTCCAGCCGGTAGCCCTCGCCGAGGCCGAAATCTTCATCCGTGCTGATCTCCAGATTGACCTCGTAGGGCCCCTCCGGCCGGTCGGCGCGGGCGCACGGCATTCGCATGCGTCCGGCGAACCAGGCGCTGGTGATGTAGTACTTCCCCTCGACCTTGTAGAAGTGAACGCCCTCGCCCATGCCCGCCTCTTTCGGGATGATCGTGCGTTCGGTGCCGGGAACGATGTCGGTCAGGTCCTCGTTCAGTTGCGCGAAGTTGATGCCCTGATAGCCCCAGATGACGTAGACCTTGCCGTCCGTATCGAAGAGGACCGAGAGATCGTGGAACGAGCGCTTGAGCTCCGTTCGAGTCCAGGGGCCGGCGGGATTCCGGGCGCGGAACAGTTGCGTGCGGTGCCGGTTGACGTTGGAGAAGATGTAGAAGGTCCCCTGGTGATAACGAAAACTCGGCGCCCAGATGCCCTGGCCGTAGACCTCTTTCCCCTCCGCGAGCCGAAACTCGGGGCCGAGGTCCAGGCTCTCCAGGGCATAGCCCAGGAGCTTCCAATTCACCAGATCCCTGGAGTGGAGCACGGGCAGCCCCGGCATCGAGTGCATGGTCGTGCCCGTCAGATAGTAGTCGTCGCCCACCCGGATCAGATCCGGGTCCGAGAACTCGTCATAGAAGAGCGGGTTCGAGAACGTGCCGTTGCCGTTGTCGGCTCTCCAGGTCTGGGCCGAAACGGAGATCTCGATCGTCAAGATGAGGATGAAGACCAGTCTTTTCATCGGTTCTCTCGGAAGATTGGCGGACTTTTATTATCGACTGCAATTCGGATCGGACGCGGAGGGCATCTTATCTTCGCCCCTCGCCATTTTCAAAGAGTTCCCCGGACTTTTCCAGACTTCTCTGAAGCTGATGGGTTGTGTCCTCGGTCACGCTCGCGGCGTTGAGATGGGAGAAGATCCTTTCGGTTTCAGGCGTCGGCTCGGGCCGGTGGTCGGGCTGTCGATTCGATTGGCCGATCAAACCGGCGGCGGCCCGAATCAAGCGCGGTTTGAAGGTTCGGAAAAATCCGCTCCGCACCAATTGCAGGAAGCCGAGACCGCCGAGGCAGAAATGGATGCAGGAGAGGAGGGCGATCAGGCCGACGACCGGAATCAGCGCCTCCCTGGGACCGGGTGAGACCGCCATCACAAAGGCCTCCACGGCCAGCGCCAGATTGATCGGCAAGAGGATCGAACCGATGGCCGAGGCCTCCGTGCTCTTCAACAGACCCTGGGCGCGCCGGGCCTCTTCGGGGCTCAGGTCCTGGGTCTCGACTTCAGGGGGGCGGGGAAGCAGTTGCGCATGATCGGATAACTTCAGACCACACGACCGGCAGAATTTGGTGTGCTGTTCCGATTGAGCTCCACATTGGGGACAAAACATGGCGTTCTCCGTTTCAGCAACTTCTTGATTGGCGTTGTGACTGCCGCGATCAGAAAACCGGCGGGAGAACTGTGATCATTACCGAACCGGCCGCCGAATACAAGCAGCGGCCGGGCGATCTGACGGACCTGGAGCGAGCCTCAAGTGACTATTTGGGAATTTAAGATTCAAACCGCGAAAACCGCGAAAGTCGGTTAATTCCGCTACTATTTACTGTATTGCTCAAGCTGATGACGGAAATGGTCTCGCCAGCTTTCGGGCAGCGCCTCGACCTGCACGGCGCGCCGCAGCGTCTCGAGGTCATCCTTCTCGAATGCATACAGGCGAACGATGTCGGTGACGCTGATTCCATAGTCATCGCGGCTGAGCTGTTGGATCTCATCTCCGGGCCGTACTCTACCTTCGCGCCGGACCGCCAGATAGAATCCACTCCGGCGGCTGACGAGAAACCGCTTCAAGATGTCGTCCCGCCCGAACTTGACCCCGAGTTTGAAGCAGGGTAAGCGCGGCTGCGTGACCACCAGCTCCGCTTCACCTACGCGAAAGCGGTCGCCGATCTTGACCTCCGTCTCCAGCAGCCCTTCGATCGTAAAGTTTTCGCCGAACATTCCGTGGGGCAACTCCATCTCGGGCAGTTCCCCCCGCCAATACTCGTAGTGTTCGACCGGATAGGCATAGACCGCCTTATCCGGGCCGCCATGCACGGAGAGGTCGGCTTGTGCGTCGCCGTCAAGGTTCAGCGTTCGTACCGTGACGGGGCCCGTGATCGGCTCCTTAAAGATTCCGGTGGTGACGCTTCCGCCTCGCCATTTCACTGTCCGAGGCAACCCAACTTGAATAGAGATCAGTTTCATAATTGGAGCGCTTAACTGACGCCGTTTGTTATGCGGCGTGATGGATAAAGTCGAGCTTAGTTGGCAAAGCACTCATGCTCTGAGATCTGGTGTCTTATTTTGGCGAAACGCCAGGACGGCTGCCCCAATGATGCCGGAATCATTACCCACCCTGGCCTTTCTAAGCCTGACTCCGTCTTGGGGAATCATGGTCGCTTTAGCCAGAGTACCTTTAATGGCCGGCTCGAATAAGTGAAAGTGTTCATCCATTATCCCCCCGCCAAGAACGATCAGCTCCGGCAGGAACGTATGCAATATAGTCCAAATCCCAACCGAAACCGATTCAATCGCCTGGTTGATGACGTTCTTCGCCTCGCTCTCCCCGGCGTTGGCTCTGGCGAATACTTCAGGAGCGCTGGTCAGCCCGATGAGTCGTCCGGCTTTCTCAATCGCCGTGCCGGAAGCAGCCATTTCTAAACATCCCTGACCGCCGCAATAACATTCCGGGCCGCCGTTGCGAACTATGATGTGACCTATTTCCGGGTGCTCCCCCTGGCTCCCTCTATAAATTTCGCCATTGATCAAGACTCCGCCACCCACTCCTGTCCCCAAAGTAATGAGCACCACGCTACCGGAGTGAAGCTTACCTCCGATGAAAGCTTCACCAACCACGGCCGCATCTACATCATTCTCCACTAAAACCGGCAGCCTGACCGCATTCCGGAGCTCGGTAATTATATTGCCGCCACCCCAACCGGGTAATGTGAAGTCCGTCAGAATTCTCCCGGTTTTAGGATCGACCGGGCCAGTGCATCCGACACCCACTCCTGCCGCCTCTTTGAGGTCCAAATCAGAGCTGATGCTGACGCCATGAATTGCTTCAACGATCTGTTTTATCGCGGCTGTAAAACCATCTTCGGCATTAGTTCTTAATTGGGTTTGAGACTCGAGTGTTCCGTCGGAAGAGACCACGCCAACGGAGATCTTGGTTCCGCCGATGATTATTCCAATCGCTTTTGCTCTGTTCATGGTTGAGATTTCAGTTTGGTTCCAGGTGCGTGATTCCGATTCGATCGAAGGTTGACCCGGCAGATTAACCCGGTGGTGTGTGGATGTCCATGGGGTCGGAATGAAGCTTTGAATTCGGGTGGCAGATCGGTTAACTTCAGGGTTGCGCACAATACTCGGCAAGCTCTCCCTGACTGAGGAGCAACACGACTATGATCAGAGAAAGACGGTTTTTATTCTTCATAATGGGCGCGGCGCTGCCGGCGCTCGCCCTGCTTCTGCCGCCGGGAGCCGTTCAGGGCAAATACCTCCGGTCGGAACTGGTCGACGTTCCGGTGGAACGAATCATCAAGAATCTCGAAGAGGTGGCCCGGACCGACCCGGAGAACGTGACTGTTCGGTTCACTCTGGCCAGAGCCCACGCCATGGTCTATGCGCTGAAGAGCGACACCCTTGAGGCCATCAAAGGCCAGGAAGACAGGGGCCCCTGGTTTGGCCACGAGCCTCCGCTCGTTCCACGCGAGGTTCGGCCGACCGCCGACCCGCGCCGGCTGAGCGTTGCCAGAGAGCATCTGGCCAAAGCGATCGAGTGGTACGAGGAGACGCTCAAGCTGGACCCGAATGATTTGAGGGCGGCGCTCGGCCGCGCGTGGTGTGTTGACCAATCGGGCGACAAAGAGAGAGCGATCAAGGCGTATCGCCGGGTCGCCGCCGCCGCCTGGGAGAAAGAGAAGGCTCTGAAGCGGGCGCCGTTGGGCTGGCTGCCGATCACGGCCGAAGCCGCAGGTTACCTGATCCCGTTGCTCGATAAGCAGCGCGATCGCCGGGAGATCGGCGTCCTTCGGTACCGGATCGAAAAGACCACTTCGATTCCGAGACCGGTCACTCCGATCGCGATTCCCCTGCGGGACGGCCTGGCGGCATCGGATCTGGAAGACCGCTCGGCGCGGGTGGCCTTCGACGCCGACGGCACCGGGCTCCGGAAGCGCTGGAGTTGGATCACCGGCGACGCCGGCTGGCTGGTCCATGACCCTCGCGCGACGGGCCGGATCGATTCGGCCCTCCAACTGTTCGGCGGGGTGACATTCTGGATGTTCTGGGAGAACGGTTACCAGGCGCTGGCGGCATTGGACAATGATCGAAACGGCCTGCTGACGGGCGAGGAGCTGCGCGGCCTGGCGATCTGGCGGGACCTCAACGGCAACGGCATCTCCGATCGCGGAGAAGTCAAATCTCTGACCGAATGGGGCATCGTCGGGATCTCCTGCCGGTATGCCGTGGACTCCAGACATCCCGACCGGATCGCCTATTCTCCGCGGGGCGTCGTCTTTCGCGATGGCTCAAGCCGCCCATCCTATGACCTCATTCTACGGGAACAGCAGGGACCGGCATTCGCTGAATGAAGGATTATAATGAGGTCGGATCGATGAAATTCCTTACCGATGAGGGATCTTTTCTTCCCAAGTCAATTGTCTGCCTCCGAAACTACAGCCTGCGGACATTCGCCGCGGATCTGATTGCCGGGCTCACCGTCGGGCTGGTCGCCTTGCCGTTAGCGATGGCCTTCGCGATCTCATCGGGGGTCCCGCCACAGTCGGGGATCTATTGCGCGATTATCGCGGGGTTTCTGATCTCCGCGCTCGGCGGCTCGAAAACACAGATCGGAGGGCCGACCGGCGCCTTTGTGGTGGTGGTCTCCGGGATCCTGGCCAAATACGGTCTGGACGGGCTCTTTATGTGTACCCTGATGGCGGGGATCGCGCTGGTCATTCTGGGCGTGACGGGGTTGGGCACCGCCGTCAAGTATATTCCGCGGCCGGTGGTCATCGGTTTCACGAATGGAATCGCCGTGCTGATCGCCAGCACCCAGCTCAAGGATTTTTTCGGGTTGCGCATTGAGAAGGTGCCGGGAGAGTTCGTCGAGCGTCTGAAGACGATCGTTGAACATTGGCAGACGCTATCGGTTCCGGCCACGTTGATGGCGATCAGCGCGCTGACGGTGATCATCCTCATGATGCGGCTGGTTCGCAAAGTGCCGGGATCGATCGTGGTCCTGGTGATTGGAACGGGGGTCGCGTGGGGCTTGAAGCTGCCGCTGGAGACGATCGAAACCCGGTTTGGCGGCATTCCTTCCGGCCTGCCCTCGGTCACGATCCCGGAATTCCGACCTGACCTGGTGCTGACCTTATTGGCTCCGGCGTTGACGGTGACCATGCTGGGCGCGATCGAATCGCTCCTCTCGGCGGTCGTGGCGGATCGGATGTCGGGGGACAAACACAATCCGAATGTCGAGCTGTTCGCGCAGGGCGTGGCCAACATTATGTCGCCGCTGTTGGGCGGGCTTCCGGCGACCGGCGCCATCGCTCGCACCGCCACCAACATCCGCTCGGGAGCGCAGACCCCGGTCGCCGGCATGTTGCACGCGGTCACCTTGCTGTTGGTGTTGGTCTTTGCGGCCCCTTTAGCCCGGCACATTCCACTCTGCGTGCTGGCGGCGATTCTGATGATGGTGGCCTACAATATGGGAGAGTGGCGGGAGATCCCCGAGATTCTGAAACTCAGCAAGGCGGATATTTGCGTCTGGGTGATGACCTTTGCCCTGACGGTCTTTGCCGACCTGACCGTCGCCGTTCAGGTCGGGATGATTCTGGCGGCGCTCTTCTATATCCGGAAAGTGACGCTCTCGACCACGGTCTCGGAAGTGACCTCGGAATATATCGAGGCGGGGTTGGCTCACAGCCTGCAGACCAATGAAATTCCCGAAGGCGTCAAAGTGTTCCGCATTCACGGTCCGTTTCTCTTCGGGGCCGCGGACAAGCTGGCGCTGATCGAAGAACAGCTCGATTCGCTTCCGCCGGTCGTCATGCTGCGGGTTCGCAATATGACGGCGATCGATGCCACCGGATTGCATGCGCTGGAAGGCCTGGCGGGCAAACTGCGCCGGACCGGACGCACCCTCATTCTGTGCGGCATGAGAGAACAACCGGCCAAACTGATGGGACAATCCGAGTTTCACCGCCATCTGGGCGACGATAATATTCAACCCAGTCTCGCCGATGGAATTGCCCGAGCCCGAGAGATTCTGTCGGATGAACGGGTACCGCTGGCCGTACCCGTTCGAGAATCGAGTTGATCCGCAGCAGTCCATAGCAGTCCATCGCAGTCCATAGCAGTCCATAGGCAACTTTCAACCCGCATCCGCCGACTTCAAGGCCTGTTCGCGCACGGCGGAGAGCGTCGTCGCGGGAGTGATTGCTTCGGGATCTATTCGCAACTCTATCAATGCCGGTCGACCGGAAAGAGTGGCACGTTCGAAGGCCGGAGCGAAATCGTCAGTGGCATCGACGCATTCGCCGTGGCCGCCGAAGGCGCGGGCATAAGCGGCGAAATCCGGATTCTTCAAGTCGGTGCCGAAGACCCGGGTCGGATACGTTCGCTCCTGTTGCATGCGGATCGTCCCATAGAGACCGTTATTGACGACCAGCACGATGACGGCGGCGTCGTACTGCACAGCCGTCGCCAGTTCCTGCCCATTCATCAGGAAATCGCCATCGCCGCAGATCGCCACCACCGTTCGGTCGGGCTCGGCCAGCTTGGCGGCCACTCCGGCCGGATAGCCGTAACCCATCGAGCCGTTGGTGGGGCCAAGCTGGGTCCGAAATCCCTTGTATTGGAAATGGCGATGCAGCCAATTCGTGAAATTTCCCGCCCCACAGGTGATGATGGCGTCTTCGGGAAGCGTGGCGCTCAGCCAGCGGATTACCTGGCCGTACTGCAGGTTGCCGGGCATCAACTGCGGCTGAATCCACTCCAGATATTCGGCATGTGCGGCGCCGGTCCGTTCTCTCCATTCCTCATGCTTCAGGCTCACCCCTGCGAGCGCTTCGACCATCTGCGGATATCCGGAGTTGATCGGCAACGTCGGCCGGTAGAGGCGGCCGAGTTCTTCGGTTCCGGCATGCGCATGAATCAGGGTCTGCGATGGTTGCGGCGATTCCAGCAGCGCATATCCACCGGTAGTCATTTGTCCAAGCCGGGCGCCGATCACGAGCAGGAGATCGGCCTCCTTAACGCGTCGTGCGAGTTTGGGGTTGATCCCGAGGCCGAGATCGCCGGCATAGCTCGGGCTCCGATTGTCGAACAGGTCCTGACAACGGAAAGACGTCGCGACCGGCAGTCCGCACGCTTCGGCCCACAACTGCAGGCGCCGGCAGGTCTCGCGGTCCCAACCGCTGCCGCCGACAATCACGAACGGACGCCGCGCTCGATCGAGAAGATCCGCCAATCTGGCGATGTCCGAGGTCGAAGGGGCCGGCCGCACCACTTGGTACCTGGCGACATCGGATACCGCCGCCATTGAAAACAACATGTCGTTGGGCAACGCCAGCACCACCGGACCGGGGCGTCCCGAGGTCGCGGTGTGGAAGGCGCGGCTGACGTATTCAGGGATCCGCTCGGCACGGTCGATTTGGGATACCCACTTGGTCATGGGGCCGTACATGTGCCGGTAGTCGAGTTCCTGAAATGCCTCACGCTCGACGAAATCGTTACTGACCTGACCGACGAGCACGATCATCGGCGTCGAATCCTGAAAACCGGTGTGCACGCCCACCGCGCCGTTGGTCGCTCCCGGCCCCCGCGACACCAGCAGTACTCCGGGTTCGCCGGTGAGCTTGCCGTAGGCTTCGGCCATGTAGGAAGCGCCGCCCTCCTGCCGACAGGTCACGAACGAAATCCGGTCGCGCACGTCAAACAGGCCATCCAGCAACGGTAAGTAGCTCTCTCCGGGTACTCCAAACGCCATCTTCACGCCCTGCGCGACCAGCGCATCGGCCAGGATCTTCCCGCCGCAACGCGCCTTCACCTCAGTTTCATTCATGATTGAAATCCGTGCCTCCATTCGATGACCCAGACTGAAAGTGCCCTCTGACTTCCTGCTACAGCGGATGTTGCCGTCCAAATTAATCGATACCGGCCGGGGACGCAACCACGATCATGGGCACGATTCGGCCCGATGCCGTCTCGCGCAGGCGCGGCGAGGCGCTCACCGGCGATCGCCCCTTCAGCGGTAAGACGCTGCCGGAGTACCTGCAAGCCATCCTGCACCATCCTTATTGTCTGCCGGATGACCGGGTCTTCAGCCGGATCGCGCAAAAATGCCTGGCCCCCGACCTGCGTGATCGTTATCAAACGGTGCTGCAACTTCGTCAGGAATTACTGCTGCATGCCTCAAGCCGGTAAAGACCGTGATGCTCACTAATCCCTGGGGGAGGCGGGTTGATCACCGGAATCGTTGTCATCCCTGAGGTTTAGCTCCGGTGTCATCGGCAACCTTATCAGGTGCGGCAGGAAGGCTCGGCGAAGGTTGGCGAAATTAATTAAATATCGGTGAGCCATTTCAGCACTGTTTTATGCTTTAATAGCTGAGGGGCAAAATCGATGATATATTCCGACTATGATCATGTCCCCGATGGGCACTAAATTACCTAAAGAACCTACTCCATTTATTGACGTTCAGGCCAACTGATTAACGCCGAGACCGGCGTGAGGGAGATCGGACCGGCGGCTGTCGGCGCGGTGCCCAGGTCCGGGCTGGATGCGTCTGGAAACTGAAACCTGTCTCGTTCACAAAGACGATTACCGCTCGTTATTTTGATCCGCGGCTCGTGTTCTTGAAGTCATTGGACGACCGGTGCTTCATCGCGTTCACGTGCCGTTCGCAGCGTTGGGCGATCAATCGCAGAATTCTCTCCAACGTCCAACGCCCGTCTTGGTACCCGACGGTTTGAGCACCACACCGCTAGTCACGCCATACTTTTCGCCACTGCGCTGGCGTCAAGTATCGGAACCAATATTTAGCTGGCCCGCTCGTCGGTCAATCTGATCGCTTTGGGGTAGTGAGTGAGGCTTTTTCCGCAAAGTCAAAGATGGAACGACGTACCGCGTGAATCTCATCGCGCTGGGCGCGGGGATGAGTGGGATCTTCAAATTAACAGAGCTGAAATAGAGTCGACATCGGATGTCCGGTTTTATGATTTAAAGATAGAGGCCCGGAGAGAGCCGACGTTCAGAGACCGGAAACCCGCGATGACGTGACGGTCGATTCCGGGCTGTAACGTCTGCTCCTTGTGCTATAACAGGTTTGTTCGGTCTCTCCAGGTAGGCAGTTTCGACGGAGAGATCTGCCGATCCGGCATTGCTCGGGCGGCCTGTCACTCGATCTATTTAAGCAACTGGTTTTGAACAATCCCCAACCAACCCTCTCTACTCCTTCATTTGACAGTCCGGAAAACTCCTCTTCACTCCGCCATCTAACTGTTGAACGGGTCTGTGATTCGGTCGGACGGTTCTTGCTGATTTCGATGAATCTGTAAGGTCCGGAAGCAAAGGCGTGGTTGGATGCCCCTTTTACACGCGGGTGTGGAGGTGTCGGATGTGTGAGATTGAAGCATTAAAGGCCACCGTCGGCGGGCGGATGACTGATCGAAATAGAGATGGCGCGGTGGCGGGCCACCCCGCGCCGCCGGGGGGCGGCCGGAATTCGGTCGGGCGTCACGCATTACAGAGAATCGGGACTCTCACGTTACACGGCCGCGACCGGGAGCTGAATCCTTTTTCGATCCGATTTTGGCTCTTCAATTTGACGGTTGGGCTGATGGTTGGGGCGGTCGTCCTTCAACCTTTATGGCGGACTTCCGGCTCTCCCGATCAAGCGGGCCGTTCGGTCTCGTCCGACCTGCTCGTCAGTCCCGCGCCGCAAGGGCGAGCCGCCGAATGCTCCGGGCTCTGGGTCGAGGAGCTGCGAGCCGAAACTGAGAAGGAGGGGTTCCCTCCCGAGGTCTGCGGGCCTTACCGCACGGCCACCAGACTGCGCGACGATGGCCGATATGATGAAGCGGTCCCATTATTCGAGGGTGTGATCGAGACCCTTCAAAGAATCATGGGGGCGGACGATCCCGTTCTTGCCGAAACCATCCACGATCTCGCCGTTCTCTATTACTACAAGGGAGACGACGCCAGGGCTGAACCGCTGTCTCGGCGGGCGCTGGCCATTCAGGAGCGAGTGCCGGAGCCGGAACATGCGCGGATTGCCGCCTCACTCAACCTCCAGGCCCTCATCTGTTTTAATCGAGGCGAGTTCGCGAAGGCCGAACCTCTCTTTCAACGCGCGCTGGCGATCAAGGAGCGATCGCTGAAAGGCGACCATCCCAGTCTTGCTTATTACCTCAATAATCTCGCGCGGCTCTATCAGAACGGAGGCAATTATGAGAAGGCGGAGCAGCTCTATCAGCGGGCGGTGACGATTCGCGAGAACGGGCTGGCGCCGGACCATCCGCTTCTGGCCCAATCGCTCTTCGATCTCGCCAATCTCTATTATGACAGCGGCGAGAAGACGAAGGCCGAACTGCTGCATCGGCGCGCCCTGGCCATCCGGGAGCGATCGCTGGGGCCGGAGCATCAGTATGTCGCCGAGTCTCTCAGCGAACTCGCCAACCTCTATCGCGACCGGAAAGACTATGTAAAGGCGAGAACGCTTTACCAGCGCGCCCTGGCGATCCAGAAACTGACGGAAAAACGGCACCGTCCCGTGCTGGCCATTACTCTCTTTAACCTGGCCCGTCTTTATGTGAAGACCGGCGAACCGGTTAAGGCCGAGCATCTGTTTCAACGAGCGTTGGATATTTTCGAGAACTCGCTGGGAGCCGAACATTACCGCGTCGCGGCCGTGCTCAACCATCTGGCCGCGCTTTACGCCGCGAAGGGCGAGTCGGCCCTGGCCATCAAGTGCCAGGCGCGCGCCAACGCGATCAGGGAACGCAACCTCCTGCTCAATCTCTCTACCGGATCGGAGCGGCAGAAACTGGCCTACCTCGCCACCTTCTCGAAGGAGACCGATTTCACGCTCTCATTGCAGAGCCGGGCCGCGCCGAACGACCCGCAGGCGCTGGATCTGGCATTCACCACCTTACTCCGGCGGAAGGGGCGCGGGCTGGATACCATGGCCGATACCATCGCCGCCTTGCGGCGGCACGCGACCCCGGAAGATCAGCGGCTGCTCGATCGGTTAGCCGAATCCCGCGCGCGGTTGGCCACGCTGGCGCTGAAAGATGCAGGCCCGATCAAGGAGCCTCTCTATCAGGCGCAACTCAAACCGCTCGAAGAGAAGATTGAGGAGTTGGAGTCGGCGCTCAGCGCCCGCAGTTCCAAGTTTCGCGCGGAGATCCAACCGGTGACCCTGGCCGCCGTTCAATCCGCGCTTCCCGACGACAGCGTCCTGCTCGAATTTGCGGTCTATACGCCACGGAACCTGAAGACCGGGCGGCGCAATCCGCCGCGCTATCTCGCCTATCTGCTCTCGAAATGCGGCGGCCCGAAGTGGGCGGACCTGGGTCCGGCCGCCCCGATCGATCGGATCATCAACGCCTGGCGCGGAGCTCTGCGCAATCCGATGCGGGCCGATGTCCGGCAGTTGGGGCGGTGGGTTGACGAGCTCGTGATGCAACCTGTCAGGTTCCAGTTGAGCCAGATGCCGGGTGAGACGCGCCAATTGCTGATCGCTCCCGACGGTCTGCTCAACCTCATTCCTTTTGCCGCCCTGGTCGATCGACAAAGCCAGTACCTGGTCGAGCGCTACACCCTGAGCTATCTGACGAGCGGGCGCGATCTGCTGCGATTACGCAGTTCGGAACCCAACCCGAATCCCGCGCTGATCGTCGCCAATCCGAGCTTCGGGCAAGTCGGGACGACTGCCCGGCCCGCTCAACTCGCCGGTAATTCATCGACCGATGACGATGGAACCGGCGGAGAGGCCGGCAACTCGATCGCGATCTTTTTCTCCCCGCTGCTGGGAACCGAGCGCGAAGCGCAAGCGATCAGCGACCTGTTGCCGGGAGCCTCGAAGCTCCTGGGCGAAGAGGCGACCGAAGCGGCGCTCAAACAGATCCATGCGCCGAGCATCTTACATATTGCGACCCACGGTTTCTTCCTCAACGATCGGAAGACCCCGCCGCCGGAGACACCTGACTCTCCCGGCAAGGATCCGCTGCGCGCCTCTGAGCGCCGGCTCGGCGAGTGGGTGGCCAGAATCAAGAATCCGTTGCTACGTTCGGGATTGGCGCTGGCCGGAGCCAACGAACAGCGGAGCGGCGATCATGAGGACGGAGTGTTGACGGCGCTGGAGGCCGCCAGCCTGGATCTGTGGGGGACCAAGCTGGTCGTGCTCTCGGCTTGCGACACCGGACTGGGCGAAGTGAGGAATGGTGAAGGAGTGTATGGTCTGAGACGAGCCCTGGTCCTGGCCGGATCGGAGACTCAGGTCATGAGTCTCTGGCCCGTGATGGATGAAGAGATCCACAACTTTATGGTCGGTTACTACCGGCGATTATTGAAGGGGGAGAGGCGCAATGACGCCCTGCGGCAAATCCAATTGGAGATGATCAAGGGGCGGAAAACGGGCCACCCGCACTATTGGGCGAATTTTATTCAGGCCGGCGAGTGGGCCAATCTGGCCGGCCGGCGGTAAATGAATCGATGTTCCCACGGTTCCGCATCCGACGGGAGCATTTAATCGAAGCTGAACAGCGCAGACCGGGCTCACGAACATCGCGCCAGCCGCCGCGTTCATGTTCGCTCGCCCGTCACTTTTCAATTATGGAGGCCATAGTCTCTGAAAATGAAGACTCAGGATTTGAGCGAAGAGGCATTTTTTCATTTACTCGCCCGTCTCGGCTCCGATCCAGGGAGGGCCGGAGAAGCATACGAAAGGCTGCGGGCCAGTCTTCACTTCTTCTTTCAGCGAAGAGGATGCCGAATTCCGGATGAATTGGTGGACGAGACCATCAACCGCATCGCTCATAAGATCGCCATGGGTCATGGAATCGAAGATCTCATCAAATTCTCCCATGGCGTGGCGAGGTTGGTCTTGATGGAACACTGGAACGATCCCGGAAGAGAATGGGAGCAACTGGACGATCAATTCCTGTCATCGGAAGAGGACCCGGAATTCGATGATCCTGAGCTGACGTGCATGCAGAAATGTTTGCAATCCCTCTCTCCTGAAGACCAGTATCTGATTGTGCAGAACTTCACCCTGGATAAGCGCGGCAAGGAAGAGCTGGCCAGGGCACAGGGGCTGTCGATCAATGCCTTCCGGCTCAGAGTCTTTCGCATCAAAACGAAGCTTTACGAGTGCCGCAGAAGGTGTGCGCGTAAGCGATAGGCGCGAATGAACAAAGGCCTGACCGATCGAGTTGGGCCGCGGAACCAAATAACCATAGGATCTGATGAGGTCACGACCAGTTGTGAATCCAACAGCCGATAACGATCGAATCATCATTAAATATCTGCTCAACGACCTGTCGGAAGAGGACCGGGCGCAGTTGGAAGAGGCATATCTGCGGGACGAGAGCCTGTTTGATCAGATTCAAGCCATGGAAGAAGAGCTGATCGAGGACTACGTGAAGGGCCGTCTTTCCGGTTATGAGCGCGAGCGTTTCGAGCAGCACTATTTAGCCTCCCGTGAGCAGCGCGCGAGGGTTGAAACCGTCAGGCAATTGGACCGGGCATGTTCGTTGACTCCGCCGGATCCGGCTCTCGCGGGCGCGCGGATTGCGCGCCAACCTTCTTCCGTTCGATCGTGGCAGCGAGCGATGGGGAGGCCGCGTTCGGTTCTGATGTTGGGGGCGGCCGCTTTCTTACTCATCCTGGGACTGGGCATGTTCGCCGAACTGCTGCGGCTCCGTGGACGGTTGGCCGCCATTAACCGAGAGCAGGCGGCATTGGAGGCGCGAATCGAAGAGTCCGATCGGACGTTATCCCGCTTCCGCGAGGAACTGGCTGAAGAACGTCAACAGGACTTGCCGCTCCGGGAAAAACTTAAAAATATAACTACACGACCGGACCGGTTGAAACCGGAGAAGGTCCCGCCTTCCCCCTCGAAGGAGCAGGTCGTCTCTCTGGCGCTGGCTCCGAATATGAGAGCTCCCGGCGGCATCGACAAAGCGGTTATTTCCGCCGACACCCGATT
>DATEFT010000794.1:0-25841 GCA_035280505.1 Blastocatellia bacterium
CTCCCGGGCTATCCTCCAGGTTGCCCGAGGTCCTGCTCGGCATTCTGAAGGCGGGAGCGACCTGTCTGGCGCCGGAGCCGCCGTCCGAAGAGGGAGATGAGAACCGGCTGTCGTCGCCGCCGGAGTCGGAGGCGTTCCTGATGGTGACGCCGCACACACCGGTCGCGGGGGAGCCGGGGGCCGAAACACGAATCGTCAGGTTCGATTCGAGCCGGGAACTTGTCGAGGGCCGGAACGGGACGACCTCAACCAATCCGGTGGCGGAAGGGAATCTGGCCTTGATCGCGTATACGTCCGGCACGACCGGGAGGCCGGGTCGAGTGATGCTCACTCATCGGGGACTGAGCAATCAGGTCCTGGGGCTCGCCGAGACGGTTGGGTTGAGTGAGGAAGACCGGGTCTTGTGGAGGGGCGTCTGGTCCACCAATCTCTCGATCTGGGAACTCTTCGCGCCCCTGCTGGCGGGAGGGTGCCTGATCGCGGTCCCGCCGGCCGCCGCTCAGAATCCCGGTCTGCTCCTCCGATTGATGGCGGAAGAGCAGATCACCACGGCCTGTCTCACGCCGGCGACCCATGCCTTGCTCCTGAGAGAAGGTGCCGGCCACGACGGCCGCATGGCCGGTCGTGTGGTCTTGAGCGGCGAGATGTTCTATCGCCCGGCCGGTCAGGCTTTCTGCGGGCGATCAGCAGCGAGTCTGTTCAATGTCTACAGCGTGGGCGAGGCCTCGGGCGCGGTCACGGCCGAAGTCTGCGATCGGCAGTCGGAGAGGACCATCGTGCCGATCGGGCGGCCGCTGGCCGACACCCAGGCGTATCTCCTCGATCGCCATCTGGAGCCGGTTCCGGCCGGAGTCATGGGTGAGATCTGGATCGGCGGAGCGGGACTGGCGCGGGGATATGCCGAGCATCCGGAGCGGACGGCGGAGAGCTTCCGACCAAACCCCTTCGCTCAAAATCCAGGCGAGCGCATGTTCAGGGCTCAAGATCTGGGGCGGAGCTTGCCGGACGGAAAGATGCAGATCCTCGGCCACCTCGAGCATCAATTCAAGACCAGGTTCGGTCCCATTAATCCGACCCTGATTGAGAGCGCGCTGATGGAGGATTCCGGAATCGATCAAGCGGTGTTGTTATCTTCGAATGGAAGCGGCGCGGAGGTTCGCTGGACGGCGTATCTGGGAAGCCACGGCCCGAGCGCGCCGTCGGCGGACGCCTGGAGGCGAGATCTGAGAGAGCGGCTTCCCGCACACCTGATCCCTCAGCACGTCGTGACCATGGCATGTTTGCCGCTGACGGCGGACGGGCGGATCGATCGGACGGCGACCGCGATCAAGGCGGAGGGGCTGGCGACCGAAACCGGGATCGCGGAACCGGGCAGCCCTTACGAGGAGATGTTGCGCGGCATTTGGGCCAATCTCTTCGGAGTGAATGAGGTCGGAAGGGATGAGAACTTTTTCGAACTGGGCGGGCATTCACTGCTGGCCACGCAGATGATCTCGCGAGCGCGTGAGGCTTTCCAGTTGGAGATCCCGCTGCAATATGTGTTCGAAACCCCCACCATCGAAGGGCTGGGGCGGAAGATCGAGCAGTTGATCAGAACCGGACGGGGCCGGCACTCGCCGCCGCTGGTCGGAGTCCCGAGGACCGGAAGACTGCCGCTCTCATTTGCGCAACAGCGGCTCTGGTTCATTGAGCAACTGGAACCCGGCAAGGCGGCCTATAACTGTCATATCGGGCTGCGGCTGAAGGGCCAGGTCGATCTGGCGGCGCTCGAACGGTCGATCAGCGAGATCGTGAGAAGACACGAAGTGTTGAGGACGCGGATCGAGGTCGTTGAATCGATGCCGATCCAGGCGATTGATGAATGGAGGCCACTCCGGTTGGAAGTGGAAGACCTGCGCGGGCTGGGAGCGCCTGAGCGCGCGGAAGAGGTGAAGAGGAGATCGACGCAGGAACTGGCCACCGGGTTCGATCTGAGCCGGGGGCCCCTGTTCAGGCTGAAGATGCTGGGCCTCGCAGAGGAGGACCACGTCTTACTCTTCACCATCCATCACATCGTGAGCGATGCCTGGTCCATGAGTCTGCTGGTGAACGAGGTCGTCAGACTATATGAGGCCTTCACGACCGGGGCGGCCTCACCGCTGCCCGATCTGAAAATACAATATGCCGACTATGCCTCCTGGCAGCAGCGCCACTTCAGCGAGGAGGTCGTCGAAGAGCATCTACAGTACTGGAGGAATCGACTGAGCGGGAGGCCGCCGGTGATCAATTTAGCCGGTGACCACCCGCGCCCGCCGGTTCCCAGTCATCGCGGAGCCGTCAAAGTCATGGCTCTCCCGGCGGAATTGTATGACGCGCTGAAATCGTTGAGTCGGCGAGAGGACGTGACCATCTTTATGATGCTGCTGGCCGCGTTCAAGGTTTTGCTGTACAGATACACGTCGGAGTCGGATCTCGTCGTCGGAACGACCCTGGCCAACCGAAATCGAGCGGAGATCGAGGATCTGATCGGATTCTTTATCAACATGTTGCCGATGAGAACCTCTCTCGACGGCAATCCCCGCTTCACTCAATTGCTGAAAAGGATCAAGGACACGGCGCTGGGCGCCTATGCCCATCAGGAGCTCCCGTTCGAGAAGTTGGTGGAGGCGCTCCAGCCGGAACGAGAAGTCGGACAGACGCCGCTGTTCAACATCGCCTTTGGCGTCCAGAACGCTCCCAAAACAGTGATGAAATTGAAAGGGCTCGAACTCAGTTCGGTGGCCTCGGAACAGGAATCGGTCAGGTTCGATCTGACTCTGTGGATCACCGAAAATGGAGAGACGATGCGGGCGGGATGGACCTATCGGACCGATCTCTTCAGCGAAGAGACGATCGTCCGGATGCATGCCCATTTCGAGACCTTGCTCTTCAGTATCATGGCGCGACCGGACGCGCCGCTGGATGAACTGGAGATGCGTAGCGAAGCCGAGAGAGCGCAGCAGCTCAGCGGCCAGGCCGCGCGTGAAGAGCATCGATACCGGAAATTCAAATCCGTGAAGCCCAAAGCGATTGCCATCTCGAACGACTGAAGAGCCGGTCGACTGAATCGATAGGTCAATCGCGTTTTGGATCTTCAATCTCAAATTCAGGAAGAATAATTATGGATGAGACCAATCGCCGAGAACCCCATTTCGACGAGTTCAAGACCAATCGCCGAAGAGTGGTCCGGCTCGCACAAACCGATCTGGTCCGGATGGACTATCTGGATCCCGGGCGACAATTTCCCCTGTTGATCGAACCCGCCGCCGCCGATCTGAACCTGGTGTCGTGGGCCGGACACAATCGGGAGTTCATCGAGTCCCGGTTGTTAGAGCATGGAGCCGTGCTTTTCCGCGGGTTCAAGCTGAAGGGCGCTCCTCAATTTGAGCAAGTGGTCCGCGCCGTCAGCGGCGATCTATTGAGTTATAGCGAACGGGCCGCGCCGCGCCGGGAGGTCGGGTCGCGAGTTTATACCTCAACGGAATTTCCCGCCGATCAGCAAATCCCGTTGCACCATGAGATGTCCTATTCTCACAACTGGCCCTCCAAAATCTGGTTCTATTGCGCCCAGCCCTCATCCAGCGGGGGGAGCACTCCCATCGCCATGGACCGGGAGGTCTTCAGACTCATCGATCCGATGATCAAACAGCGATTCATGGAGAAGGGGGTGATGTATGTGCGAAATTACGGAGAGGGGCTGGACCTCTCATGGCAGGAGGCGTTTCAAACCGACGAGAGATCGGTGGTTGAACAATACTGCCGCCAATCCCACACGCATTTTGAATGGAGAGCACATAATCGCCTGAGAACGCGCCAGGTTCGGCAGGTGGTAGTCGAACATCCGAAAACCCGGGAAACGCTCTGGTTCAACCACGCGCATCTGTTTCACGTCTCGAACCTGACGGCGGAAGTGCGCGAGTCGTTGCTGGCCGAGTTCAAGGACGACGAGATTCCCCGCAACGCCTTCCATCGTGACGGATCCCCGATCGAGTCGTCCATCCTGGATGAGATTCGCGAGATCTACCGGCGATCGGCCGTCAGCTTTCCCTGGCGGGAGGGCGACGTCATGCTTCTGGATAACTTCCTGACTTCACATGGTCGCGAGCCGTTCGTCGGCTCTCGCCAGATTCTCGTGGCCATGGCTGAGTTGTATACCAATCACGATCTCACTTAGCGTGTAAGGCCTGTCGCCTTCCGCCGAGAGGTGGTCAGAATAGGATGGTTGAATTTATGGCATCTCAATCGAATGTAGAAGAGAAGTGCGGCCTGCCCGGCCTGATCTCTGCCCGAGACCTGGGCGGACAGGTCAATTCCTGTGCGGCGCTGATGGAGTGGGTGCGAGAGCACTTCGGTCAGGTGATGGAGAGGCTTCGGAGAGACGGCGCCATCTTATTCCGCGGATTCTCCATCGAAGGTGCGGCCGATTTCGACCGGCTCGCGAGTCTCTTCTGTCCGGCCCGGGGAGCTTATCTCGGCGGTAACTCTCCCCGCACCAAGGTGCAGGGTGGAGTATTCACGGCCACGGAGTATGAGCGCAGCGTCAAGATCTCCTTGCACAACGAGGCTTCTTACTCCAGGCAGATGCCGCGGCTCATCCTCTTTTATTGCGAGGTGGCGCCGGTTGACCGGGGGCAGACGCCGCTGGCGGACTGCCGAAACATTCTGCGGCGGATCGCGCCGGAGGTTCGAGCACGCTTCGCGCGCCAACGAATTAAATACATCAACAATCTTCATAGCGGGTACGGATTCGGCAGGTCCTGGCAGCGAGTGTTCCAGACGGAAGATAAAAAGCAGGTCGAGCAGTGGCTGGAAGATAACGGTTACGAATATTCCTGGAAATCCGACGGGGGCCTGAGGACCTCGATCGTGGCGGAGGCTATTATGAAACACCCCGAGACGAATGAGGAGGTTTGGGCCAATCAGGCCGAGCAATGGCACCTTTCGAGTTTGCCTCCCCAGACTCGCAAAGACCTGCTCGCCGCCTTCAAAACGGAAGAGAATCTGCCACACCACGCGTCTTTTGCGGATGGGGCGCCTCTGATGGAGACCGACCTCGAGCATATTAGACAAGCGATCGACGAACAAGAGCGCGTGTTCCAATGGACCGAAAGGGATGTCCTCCTGTGCGACAATTACCTGGTCGCGCATGGCAGACAGCCTTTCACCGGCGAGCGGAGAATCCTTGTGACCATGGGATAATCGCGAGCGCCGGAGCCATCATCGAACCGCACGTCCGGAACTCACCCACCTCTTTCTACCTGATCAACAACGTGCAGGCCTGGCGATTGCCGGCCGTGCTCCGTGCCGGCGGTCGCCGAGATTCAATCGAGCCGACCAGGCTCATCAAGGAGAATGACCACAATGATTACGACAGAAGCATGGGTCCTCAACAAGGGCGAGTTGATACAAAACGGTAGCGGCCATCATGGCAACCGCAGGGCGATGGCCGAGTTGAACCGGGAGATGTTCTCTTATCCGGACCTCGACGATTATGAGGTTCTGGTCGAGCCGATCTATGGCGGGTGGGAAGGAAATATGGGCCACGCGCTGGAGAGGGATCCGGTCGACATCTGCCGCCAGCGCAACGAAGATAAAGTGGTCCTCTGCAACAGCGGCGTGGCCCGGGTCCTGCAGCCGGGTCCCAAAGTCAGCCTGGTGGCCGAAGGCGATCTGTGCATGGTCACCGGCGGCTATTGTTGGGATCAGCACGGTTATATCAGGCAGGCCTATGCCTATGACGCGCCGAACACGATCGGGATGCTCGCCAAGCGGACGAAAATACATGAAAAGCAATTGATCCCGATCCCAAGTCAGACGAAATACTCGCTCAAACAGTGGGCGGCCTTCTCGCTGCGGTATGTCACCGCCTGGGCCAATTGGAAACAGGCCTACGGATGTTTGCGAATCCAGTTGAGCGAGTCGGAGTATCCTCATCCACATGTGTGGGGCTGGGGCGGAGGCGTCGTCCTGGCTGAGTTGGATCTGGCCAGAAGGTTCGGGTGTGAAGTGGCGATGTTGGCGTCGCGCGATAGTCGCCTGGAGATGATCTCGCGCATGGGCATCGAGGCGATCGATCGGCGGCAATTCGGCGATCTTAATTTCGATCCGGACAGATACGAGAGCGACGCGGAGTATCGAAACGCCTACCGGCAGAGCGAAAGCCGGTTCCTGCAACTGGTGCGAGAGAAGACGCGGGGCGAGCTGGTCTCGATTTTCATCGATAATATCGGGACGCCGGTGGTCCGCGCGACGCTCAAGGCGCTGGCGCGACCGGGAGTGATCGCGACCTGCGGGTGGAAACGCGGAATGTCGGTCAATCTGCTCCGCGCTATCGAGTGCATAAGCTGGCATACTCATGTTCACACTCACTATGCCCGCTACCAGGAACTAGCCGAGTCCGTTCGATTCGCCGAAGAGACCGGATGGATGGCGCCGGAAGAGATCGAGCTTTACGACTGGGAGCAGGTCCCGGACCTGGCGCGAGACTACTGCCGGGAGCTGATCAACGATTACTTCCCGCTCATTCAGATCAACAAGCCGTGACCCGGCTTAATCGCCCACCACCTTACAATTCCGTCTAGCCGATATGAATTCCTGGATCTCGCATTGGAAGCCTAATCCGGAGGCGAGGTTGAGACTCTTCTGCTTCCCTTATGCGGGAGGTGGGGCCAGCCTCTATAAATCCTGGGCGGACTCACTGCCTTCCAGCGTTGAGGTCTGCCCGGTTCAACCTCCGGGTCGAGAGGGGCGGCGGGGCGAGGCGCCATTCACCCGGCTGCTGCCCCTGGTGAAGGCGATCTCGGAGCGTATTGAGCCGCTCTTGAATCTACCTTATGCGTTCTTCGGTCATAGTCTCGGAGCCAAGATCGCCTTCGAGCTGGCCCGCGACCTGCAGCGAGGCTTCAATCTGAATCCCGCGTGCCTGTTCATCTCCGCCTGCCCCGCGCCGCAAATGCCGAACGAGGCTCCGGCGTTCGATCTGCCGGACGATCGATTCGTCGAGAGGATGCGGAGGCTGAACGGCGTCCCCGAACACATCGATCCCCACCGCAAGGCGCTCAGAGTTGTGCTGCCCTGCATTCGGGCCGATGTTGAGATGTATGACACCTATACCTACGTCCCGGGCCCTTTGCTCCGCTGCCCGATCGTCGTCCTGGGAGGGGATCGAGATCCGCTGGCCGATCTGAACCAGCTCTCCTGCTGGAGGGATCTCACCTCTTCTCGGTTCAGTCTCCAGATGCTGAGCGGCGACCACTTCTTTCTGCGCACGATTCAACCGAGCATCTTACGAATCGTCTCAGAGGAGCTGAATACGATTATCCAGACCTCGTTGCCGCCGGCCCGCGAGCCGGTTCTGCTCGATCGTCAATGAAGGTCACATCACGTCGCCTCAACTTGGAAACGCCTCAGACCACCGCCGAAAAGTGGTCCGCACCAACCAACCGCACAGATGGGGAGTGCCCAGCATGGATAGCATCCGATATTATCTGAAATACAATGTTAAATTGGAGCCCCTCTTCAACCAATGGTATGCCTGGCCGTTGCTGATTCCGCCCGCCACCGCGGCCATGAATGTCGTGAATTCGCATCTGAAGATCATGAAATCGTATCTCGCGGCGCCGGAAATTCACGTCGCCGCGACCAAGAACCCCGCCTTGCGCGGAGGACCGTTCATGAACTTTTCCGTCAATCGGTCCGCGGAGATCAAGGCTTTGATGGAGAGAACGCAGCGCGAGCAGGCTCATTTGATCGAAATGGCCGGCGCGCTCAAGGCGCTGGGAGACACGCTCAAAAATGAGGCCGCGGGCCATTCCATGGAGCCGGTCTACCGGAAGGTCCCGGAGGGTTTGAAAGGCTACGTTGAACTCGTCTACGACCTCAATCATAACCCGTCGTTTCGGCTGATCGAGGAACTCCTCTATCATAGCCCCTACTATGCCGCTTCGGCCCAATCCATCACTCTCTCACCGATCGATCAAGATCGGCGTCCATTCGTCTTCAGCACCCCCTGGCTTGAAGATCGCGATCACCTGAATCTGAAGATCCCCTTCAACCATTCGGCGATCGATGAACTGGCCAGGCTGAGAGGCGCCCCGCAATCGTTGGGGCGGATCAAGGAGATCTGCGGGTTGACCGGAGACGACGGCGAACGGATCCTTCCGTTTCTCTCGGAACACCCTCCGAAACCGGCTCCCGGGTATGACGGGGATCGGATCAGGATCAGGTATTTCGGTCACGCCTGCCTCCTGATCGAGACGAACGAGGTCCGCCTGCTGGTCGATCCGATGGTGAGTTATGAATACGATACGGAGAACCCGCGATATACCTTGAGAGATCTGCCGGACCGCATCGACTATGTCCTCATCACCCACGGCCATGCCGACCACCTGTCGTTGGAGATGCTGATTCAACTGAGACACAAAGTCGGATGCGTCGTGGTCCCCAGAAACGGAACCGGTTTTCTGGAAGACCCGTCCCTGAGACTGATGCTGAATCGACTGGGTTTTGCGAACGTGATCGAACTCGACGACCTCCAAACACTGGAGATCGATGGCGGAAGCATCACGGCGGTCCCGTTCCTGGGCGAGCATGCGGACCTCAATATCCGGACCAAGACGGCGCCCCTCATTCGTCTGGGAGGCCGATCGATAATCTGCGCCGCCGATTCCTGTAATCTGGAGACGAGACTGTATGAACACGTGAAGAAGCTCGTGGGCGGCATCGACGTGCTCTTTTTGGGAATGGAATGCGACGGCGCGCCGTTGTCCTGGATCTATGGCGCCCTGCTGACCAAACCGCTCGAACGAAAGATGGATCAATCCAGACGCTTGTCCGGCTCCGATTACCCGAAGGCGCTGGATCTCGTCGCCCAAATGGAGTGCGGGCAGGTCTATGTATACGCCATGGGGCAGGAGCCCTGGCTCAGTTACATCACCAGTATCGAATACACCGAAGAATCGAAACCGATCGTTGAATCCAACCGCTTGCTCGAGGCTTGCCGGTCGCGCGGAATCCCGTCCGAAAGGCTCTATGGCATGAAGGAGATCTTTTTAGAGAAACGCAGTCCACGGAAAGTCGCGGGATGATCGCTCCAGGGGAATCTAACGCTCTGGTCGTCAGAGCCGCCGCGGCGATTCACCGGCATCCGCGGTCGAGGCCCGGTTCTTGGTGGAAGAAAGGATAATTTGATGCAAGGTCGTGAACACGTAATCGAAGGGTTTCGGCTCTCACCGCAACAGCGGCAAATCTGGCTGCTTCAGCGAAATAGCCCCGCCTACCAGGCGCAGTGCGCAATTCTGATCGAAGGCTCTCTCGATGCGGGGGCGTTCGGCCGCGCGCTGAACAAAATTGTGGAGCAACATGAGATCCTGCGGACAAGTCTTGACTGGTTCCCCGGTCTGGACACGCCAATTCAGATCGTGGTTGAAAATCAGCCCCCACTGTATCGTGAGGTGGATTTAAGAGGCAGAGAGCCGGAAGCCGCGCTGGCCGAACTCCTTGAAGCGGAAGCCCGGCCTTTCACGCTCAAACGCGGCCAGTTAGGCCGTTATTGCCTGGCCCGGGTCGGCGCCTCGAAATGGGTCTTTTTAATCTGCCTGCATGCCCTCTGCGCCGATAGCCGGACTCTCCAGAATCTCTTCAAGAAGATCAGCCGTTCCTATCTGGCGGAACTGGAAGGGGAAGAGCCGGCTGAGGAGCCGGTGCAATATCTGCAATTCTCCGAGTGGCAGCATGAAATGCTCAAGGAGCTGAACGAAGAGGAGGCCGCGCCTTCTCAGGAGTTAACGGCCGGTGGTGATCTCCCGCTGCCTTTCGAACGCCGCTCCTCCCGGGGCTCGGAATTTCCGCCCCCCGATTTCTCCCCGGGATCTATCACCCGGTCTCTCGATTCGGCAGTCACGGCGCGGATCGAGGCGATCAACCATTCAGCCGAGGCTTCGATTTCGGGACTCCTGTTCACCTGCTGGCAAATCCTGCTGTGGCGCCTCAGCGGCGTGACCGACACCGTCATCAATTACTCGTTTGACGGAAGACCATTTCAAGACCTGCACGAGGCTCTCGGTCTGTTTGCCTGGCCGATGCCGGCCCGAGGAGTGCTGGGACCAGGAATCACGGTCGGCGAAGCGCTGAAGAGAGCCCTGAAGTCACGGCAGCAGTCCATGGCCATGCAGGAGAGATCTCTTCGTGGCCTCGCCGACCAGGAAGCCGAAGAGTCCTCTCGGGCCATCGGCTTCGAATATGAGGAATGGCCCGGGAGCGAACAGGCCGGTGGCGTCACTTTCTCATACTGGAAACAGGCCTGCCGCATCGATCGGTTCAAACTGAAGCTCAGCGGCTCTCGAACGGAGACCGGCCTGACGATTGAGATTCACTACGATCAATCGATCTTTGCGCCGGAGAGCATCGAACTGCTCGGCGAGCGCTACCTGACGCTGCTGAAGAACGCGGCCTCGAACCCGCAGACTCCGATCGACGAGTTGGAACTGATTGGCCCGAAGGAGCGAACGAGGCTGTTGGAAGACTGGAATCAGACCGAGCCGCAGCTTCTCGAGAGCAGGTACATCCATGATCTGATCGAGGAGCAGGCCCGTTCAAGGCCGGACTCGATCGCCGTGACCTGCCGGGACGAGCAACTGAGCTTTGAAGAGTTGGTGCACGGGTCCGGCCGGCTGGCCAATTATCTGCGGTCGCTCGGGGTCGGTCCCGACAGCGTGGTGGGGCTGTATCTGGAGCGCTCGACCGAGATGGTGATCGGGTGGCTGGCAATTCTCAAGTCCGGCGGCGCCTATTTGCCGCTGCAGATCGGAGATCCGGTTAAACGGCTGGGGGAGATGCTGGAGGACGCGAAGGCCGGGGTAGTGATCACGAAGCAAGCTCTGGCGGGCGAGCTTTCCGGTCTCAAGCTCAACCTGGTGACGATGGACGGCGACCGGGAACAGATCGCCGGATTCAGTCCGAGCACCGGCGACGTGGCGTTGACGCCGCAGAATCTGGCCTACGTCATCTACACCTCGGGCTCGACCGGCAGGCCGAAAGGGGTGATGGTCCGGCATAGCTCCATGCACAATCTGTTCGACTGGCTCGGCGAGGCCGTCTATCGCGCCCATGGAGAAGGGCTGACGGTGGGTCTGAATGCTTCACTGACCTTCGATGCGTCGGTCAAGCAGATCATTCAACTGGGAAGAGGCTCGCGGTTGTGCCTGATCCCGGAAGAAGAGCGCCTGAACGAGCAGGCGATGCTTCAGTATCTCAAGCAGCATGGCATAGAAGTGCTGGACTGCACGCCCTCGCAACTGCGGGTCTTGATGGACGCCGGACTAGATCAGGAAGCGCGCCGCCTCGGGATCGTGCTGGTCGGCGGAGAAGCGATCGACGCGCGAAGCTGGGATGAAATGTCGGCGAAAGCGGGCATCCGTTTTTACAACGTGTATGGACCGACGGAGTGCACCGTTGACGCCGCCGCCTGTCAGGTGGGGGCGGAAGAAGAATCGACGTTGGGACGGCCGATTCTCAATGCCCGGATCTACCTCGTGGATCACCGCGGGGGCTTGGCGCCGATCGGCGTGACCGGCGAGATCTATATCGGCGGAGCGGGAGTGGCACGCGGATATCTGTCCGAAGCCCGGCTGACGGCGGTGAAATTCGCGCCGGACCCCTTCGGCAATCGAGCCGGCGAACGATTGTATCGGACCGGAGATCTGGGAAGGTCCCTGCCGGACGGGAGAATCATGTATGAAGGGAGAATGGACCATCAGGTCAAGATCCGAGGCCATCGGATCGAACTGGGTGAAATCGAAGCGGTGTTGCGGAGCCATCCGGGGGTGAGAGAGACGGCGGCGATCGTGAGGGAAGACGAGCCGGGGCAGCAGCGGATTGTCGGATACGTCACAGGAAAACCGGAATGGATGGGGGCGGGGCGGCCGCGGCGCAAATTGCCCAACGGGATGGCCATCGCCGAACAGAACCGAAACGAGACCGAGTATCTGTACGAAGAGATCTTCGTGAAAAAGAGTTATTTGAAACATGGCATCACGCTGCCAAAGAGCGGATGCATCTTCGATGTCGGGGCGAACATCGGGATGTTCACGCTGTTCGCCTGCCGGAACCGAAAAGGGGTGCGGGTCTACGCCTTCGAGCCGATCGAGCCGATCTACGAGGTCTTGCAAATCAATACGCAATTGTACGGGGACGGCCGCGTCAAACTCTACCAGATGGGGTTGGGAGCCCGGGAGAAGAGGGAGTCCTACACCTACTATCGAGGCTATTCGATGATGTCGGGCGAGAGCCGATATGCGGCTCCAGCCGAAGATCTGGAAGTGATCAAGAACTATCTTCGCAACGAGAACGGATCCGAGCCGATCGAAGATTTTCTGCGAGAGGCCGAGGCGATTCTCACGAACAGGTTTGAGGAAGAGCGATACGAATGTCAGGTCCGGACGCTGGCCGAAGTCATCCGGGAAGAAGGAGTGGAGAGAATAGATCTGTTAAAGGTGGATGTCCAAAGGGCGGAGATCGATGTGCTGCGAGGAATCGAGGAGCAGGATTGGGCCAGGATCGATCAGATTGTCATGGAGGTGCATGACCAGCCGGGGGGCGAGACTGAAGGGCACCTCGGCGAGATCGAACGGATGTTGCAGGCGAACGGGTACCAGGTCGTAATCGAGCAGGACGAGCTTTTAAGCGGAACCGACCGCTATAACCTTTATGCGAGGAGGGGCGGGCTCGCGGAGCAGACCGAGGACCCGGATGAGGCGGAGATCGGAATCGATCAGTCCCGGGCGGAATTCGGGAAAGAGGAGTTGAAGAGATATGTGAAAGAGAGAGTGCCGGATTATATGGTGCCGGCCGCCATCGTGATCCTGGACCAATTGCCGCAGACGCGAAACGGAAAGGTCGACCGGAGCGCGTTACCGAGGCCGGAGGAGGTCGATCAGGCGACCGAGGCCGAAGAGCACGAGCACCGGAATCCATATGAAGAGCTCCTTTCCGGGATCTGGAAGGAAGTGCTTAAAGTTACGCGCGTGAGATCCGGAGATAATTTTTTCGAGATCGGGGGGCATTCCTTATTAGCGACGCAGGTGGTTTCGCGGATCCGAGCCACGTTCGGAATAGAGATCGGAGTCAGAAGCATCTTCGAAGACGCGACGGTCGCCGGTCTCGCGCGAAGAATAGAGGAGGCGATGAAGGCGGGAGCGCAGCAGGAGGCGCCGCCACTGACCAGAGTCCCGAGAAATGGAAGATTGCCGCTCTCATTCGCACAACAACGGCTGTGGTTCCTGGATCAACTGGTGCCGAACAACCCCTTCTACAATTGCCCGGGAGCGGTGCGATTCGAAGGGCGCCTGGACCTTCAAGTATTTGAGCGGGTCATCAATGAGATCCTGAGGAGGCATGAAGTCTTGAGAACCAGGATCGAGGTCGAAGACGGCGCCCCGTGGCAGGTGATTGAGGACTGGAGGGGGCAGCAATTATCGGTAGTCGACCTGAGGAGTTTGGCCGCTGAAGAACGAGCGGCGGCAACGCAGCGAATCGCCGGGGAGGAGTCGGAGACCGGATTTGATTTGAGGCGGGGCCCGCTGGTGAGAGTCAAAGTGCTCCGACTCGGCGAGGAAGAGCATGCGGTCTTCTTCACGATGCATCATATCGTCAGCGACGGATGGTCGATGGGAGTGCTGGTGCGCGAAGTCTGCGCGTTATATGCCGCGATGAGCGAGGGCGGGGTCTCGCCGCTGCCCGAATTGGAGATTCAATATGCCGACTATGCCGTCTGGCAGAGACAGTACCTGACCGGCGGGCGGCTGAACCGCGAGGTCGAGTATTGGAAGGGTCGGCTAGACGGCGCCGCGATGTTGGAGTTGCCGACCGATTATCCGCGGCCGGCCTCGCTGAATCATCGGGGAGGGGTCGAGCGGATTGAACTCGGGATCGAGCTGAGTGAAGGGCTGAAAAGGCTCGCACAGCGCGAGGGCTCGACCCTGTTTATGGTACTGATGGCGGCCTTCAAAGTGATGCTGATGAGGTACGGCGGTGAGGAAGATCTCAGTGTCGGGACGGCGATCGCCAACCGGACCCGAAGTGAGATCGAAGGCCTGATCGGCTTTTTCATCAACACGCTGGTGATGAGAACGGACCTCAGCGGAAACCCGAGTTTCAAGGAATTGCTGGGGAGAGAGCGAGAAGTCGCGTTGGGCGCCTATGCCCACCAGGAAGTGCCGTTCGAAAAGCTGGTCGAAGAGATCAATCCGGAACGCGATCTGAGCCGGAGCCCGCTGTTTCAGGTCATGCTGGTTTTGCAGAACGCGGGGCGTGAAACGCTCGAGATCAGAGGGCTGAAGATCAGGGGAATCGGAGAAGAGATCGGCGATGCGAAATTCGATCTGACGCTGTCGCTCCTGGAAGGGAGAGACCGCATCTATGGGGGAATGGGGTACCGCACGGATCTGTATCAAGCCGAGACCATCAGGCGGATTGCGAGACACTTCGAGCGGTTGCTGGAGGAGGTGGTCAGGGATGTGAACCAGCAGATCCGGCAGATCCAATTGCTCAGCGAAGCGGAGAAGAGCCAGATCCTTGAAGGGTGGAATGAGACCGAACGCGTCCTCCCGGAGACACGGTTGGTGCACGAGATGATTCGGGAGCGAGCGCTGGAGAAGGCGGACGCCATCGCCGTGAAGAGCGAACAGGGAGCGCTGAGCTACGGAGAGTTGAACCGGCAAGCCGATCGGCTGAGAGGATCTTTGAGGCGAAGGGGAGTCGGGCGGGAAGAGATGGTGGGGATCTGCATGGGGCGGTCGGCGGAGATGGTGATCGCGATGCTCGGAGTGTTGAAGGCCGGAGCCGCGTATACCCCGATCGACGGAAGCTACCCCGAAGAGCGAATCAGATACATTCTGGAAAACGCCGGTGTGAAGGTGATCCTGACTGATGAAGTCTCGGGAAGATGGTTGGAGGAAGCGGGTCCGATCGCGGAAACGATCAAGATCGAGTCGCTGCGGGAGGAACCGGACGGGAAGAGCGACGACCCTCCGGAAGTGAAGGTGGAGGGAGAGAATCTGGCTTACGTGATCTACACGTCGGGGTCGACCGGGAGACCGAAAGGCGTCCAGGTGACACATCGCGGTCTGGCCAATTCAACGGTCGCTCGATTTCATTATTACAGTGAGCGCCCCTCCAGCTTCCTGCTGATGTCGTCGTTCGGGTTCGATAGTTCCGTGGCCGGAATCTACTGGTCGTTGTGTCAAGGTGGAACGCTGGTCCTTCCGCCGGAAAAGCTTGAGCGTGATCCCCGTCAAGTCGCGAGGTTGATGACGGAGAGCCAGACCACGCATGTGCTCTGCCTGCCCGCGCTCTATTCAGCGCTGTTGACCGAGTCCGGTTCGATGCGGATGGAGGCCCTGAAATGCGTGATCGTCGCGGGCGAAGCCTGCCCGGCCGAGGTCCTCGAGCGCCATTCCGCGCGGCTGGGCGGGGCCGGGCTCTTCAATGAATACGGCCCGACTGAAGGGACCGTCTGGAGTTCGGTCTATGGAGATTGCGCTAAATCGCCGAGAGTTCCGGTCCCGATCGGAAGGCCCATCTCAAACGTGCAGATGTACATTCTCGATCGGGAGCTGGAGCCGGTGCCCATCGGGGCGAAAGGCGAGATCTATATCTCGGGGGGCGGGCTGGCGCGGGGGTATCTCGGCCGGCCGGACCTGACGGCCGAAAGATTCATCCCGAATCACTTCGGCCGAGTCGAGGGCGCGAAATTGTACCGGACCGGAGATCTCGGCCGGTATCTGCCGGACGGAAACATCGAATTCAGCGGGCGGGCGGACGATCAGGTTAAGATCCGGGGATACCGGATCGAACTGGGCGAAATCGAGGCCGTGCTCAACGAGCATCGCGCCGTCAGACAGGGAGTCGTGCTGGCCGTCGGCGATGAGAGCGAAGGCGGGCGGCTGGCGGCATATGTGGTGGGGAGCGGAAACGTGACCGAGGCGGAGATCAAGAGAGATCTCGGAACGAGATTGCCCGGGTACATGATTCCGGAGACGGTCCTGATGTTGGATCAGATGCCTCTGACGGCCAACGGAAAGGTCGATCGTCATAAATTGCTGCTCTTGAAAGCCGCCGGCCGGTCGAGAGCGCGGGACTACCAGGCTCCACAGACTCCGGCGGAAGAGATCCTGGCCGGGATCTTTAGCGAAGTGCTGAGGCTCGACCGGACAGGAAGGGACGATAACTTTTTCGAGATCGGCGGGCACTCATTACTGGCAATCCGCGTCATCTCGCGGGTGAGAGAGGCGTTCGGAGTGGAGTTGGGAGTCAGGAGCCTCTTCGAACATCCGACCATTCAGGCATTGGCGAGGAGCATCGAGGATGAACTCCGCGCCGGATCGCGGCAATCGACGCCGCCCTTAACGAGAGTTTCAAGAGACGAGCGCCTGCCGCTGTCCTTCGCCCAGCAGCGATTGTGGTTCATCCATCAGTTGGAACCGGGCACGGCCCTCTACAACTGCCCCGTGGCGGTGAGGATGATTGGGAAGCTGAACCTCGGGGCGCTCAATCTCGCGATCAACGAGATCGTCAGAAGACATGAGGTCCTGAGGACCAGGATCGAAGAAGCAGCCGGCGAGCCGGTCCAGATCATCGACGAATGGGCGGATCGGAGCCTGCCGGTCAACGATCTGACCGATTGTTTGACGCGGGAAGAACGGGAAGCGGCCGCGAGCAGGATCCTCTCAACCGAGGCTCGAACCGGCTTCGATCTGTCGAAGGGGCCGCTGATCCGGGTGAAAGTCCTCAGACTCAGTGAAGATGAACACGCGCTGGCCCTCACCATGCATCATCTCGTCAGTGATGGATGGTCGATGGAGATTCTGGTCAATGAATTAAGGGCGCTCTATCACTCCTACGACGCCGGAGGGGGCTCTCCGCTGGCCGAACTGCCGATTCAATATGCGGATTTCGCGATCTGGCAGCGGGAATATCTCTCCGGAAAAGTGCTGGAGAGTCAGATCGAATACTGGAAGCGGCAACTGCAGGGGGCGCCTCGGTTGGAGCTGCCGTCCGATCGGGCGCGGCCGGCGAGACCCAGCTATCGAGGAGGCCGGGAACGGGTTGAGATCGGCCAAACAGAGCGCAACGAACTGAGAAGACTCGGTCAGCAAGGAGGCGCCACGCTGTTTATGGTATTGATGGCCGCCTTCAAAGTGCTCCTGATGAAGTATAGCGGAGAGGAGGATCTCAGTATCGGAACGGCGGTGGCGAATCGGACTCGGAAGGAGCTGGAAGCGATGATCGGGTTCTTTGTCAACACGCTGGTGATGAGAACGAACCTCTCGGGCAATCCCGGATTCAGGGAACTGGTCGAGAGAGAGAGACGGGTGGCGCTGGAAGCCTATACCCATCAGGAAGTGCCGTTCGAGAAACTGGTGGAGGAGATCAATCCCGAGCGAGACCTGGGTTGGAACCCGTTGTTTCAGGTCATGATGGTCTTGCAGAACACGCGGCGAGAGGCGCTGGAGATTGGAGGGCTGAAGATCGCCGGCGTGGGAGAGCAGATCGGAGTCGCCAAGTTCGATCTGACGCTGACGCTGACTGAAGGAGATGAAGGAATCTCCGGCCACCTGGAGTATAGCCGCGATTTATACGAGGCTGAGACGATCAGCCGGATGGTCAGGCATTACGAGCGAGTGGTGGCGGAGATCGCGAGAGACGCCGCGCAGGGAATTCGCGATCTCAATTTGATGACCCCGGACGAGCGCGAGCAGATTCTGATCGGATGGAACGAGACGGAGATGGCGACGGCGGAGACCCGGCCGGTGCCCCTGATGATCGCCGAGCAGGCGCGGCGGAGGCCGGAAGGAATAGCGATCGAGTGTGACGGGGAACGGATCAGCTACCGGGAGTTGAACGAGAAGGCCAATCAACTGGCACATCATCTGCGAGAGCTGGGCTGCGGACCGGAGACGAAGGTGGGAATCTGTCTGGACCGGTCAATCGGATTGGTCGTCGGACTCTTGGGAGTCCTGAAAACCGGCGCGGCCTACATCCCCATGGATCCGATCTATCCGGACAGCCGGCTGAACGCGATCATCGAGGACGCCGCCATTCAACTTCTGCTGACGGAGAAGCAGTTGGCCGGAAGATGTTCGGCGCCGTCAACGAAAGTGATCTGCCTGGACGAGGACTGGGTGACGATCTCAACCAGGAGTTCATCGGATCTTCAGACGTGGATCGATCCCGACCACGCGGCCTATGTGATCTATACGTCGGGGTCGACGGGGACTCCCAAAGGGGTGATGGTCTCGCACCGCAGCGTGTCCAACCTGTTCAAAGCGGCAGACGATCATCTGCATCTCAACGAAGAGGACGTCTGGACGGCGTTCCACTCAGTCGCTTTCGATTTCTCGGTCTGGGAGATCTGGGGAGCCTTGAGCTACGGCGGAACCCTGGTGATCGTGCCCTACCTGATGGCCCGGACGCCGGAGGCCTTTCACGAACTGGTCCGCCGGCAGGGCGTCACCGTTCTGAGTCAAACCCCCTCGGCCTTTCGGCACTTCGCCCGGGTTGATGAAGGAGCGGCGGGAGTCGGGGCTTTATGCCTGAGGGCGGTGATCTTCGGAGGCGAGGCCCTGGAATTTCAGCACTTGAAAGGGTGGCTGGAACGGCACGGCGACGAGGCCCCTCAACTGATCAATATGTATGGGATCACTGAAACGACGGTGCACACGACGTACCGCAGAGTGACGAGCGCGGACCTGCGAGACGATGTCGGCAGCCTGATCGGCTGGCCGTTGGCGAACATCCGCAGATATGTGCTGGACGATCGGATGGAACCAGTCCCTCCGGGAGTGGTCGGGGAGTTGTACGTGGGAGGAGGCGGTGTCGCACGGGGATATCTGGGCAGAGAAGATCTGACGGCGGAGAGGTTTGTGCCTGCCGGCCATGATCGGGAGCGCGGAGAGAGAATGTATCGGACCGGAGATCTGGCGCGATACCTGGGAGACGGAGATCTTCAATATTTGGGGAGAAGGGATCATCAGGTGAAGATCCGAGGCTTTCGGATCGAATTGGGGGAGATCGAATCCGTGCTTCTGCACCACGAAGCGGTTAGAGAGGCCGTGGTCATCGTCCGCGAGGGAGCGGGAGGCGACCGGAGTCTCGCCGCCTTTCTGACGGAGACGGGCGGCCGGACGTTAACGACCGGCGAGTTGAGAACCTACCTCAAGCAGAGATTGCCGGATTACATGGTACCGGCCACGTTCGTGACGATGGAGAAGTTGCCGCAAACGCCGAACGGCAAGCTGGATCGCCAGGCGTTACGTATCCCGGAAGAGGCGCGCGGCGAGGGCCAAGCGGTTGAGGCCGGCCCGCGGACGCCGGTGGAAGAGATTTTGATCGGGTTCTTCGAGGAAGTGCTGAGGCTTGGTCCGATCGGAGTCGGCGACAACTTCTTTGAGATCGGAGGGCATTCATTACTGGCCACTCAGATCATTTCGCGAATCAGGAGCGTCTTCGGCATCGAGATCGGCGTGCGCAGCATCTTCGAAGAGCCGACGGTCGAAGGTTTGGCCCGACGGATCGACGAGATCATGAAGGATGAGCAGGTCCGGCAGGTTCCGCCGCTGGTCCGGCGGCCGCGGGAGGGCCGCCTGCCGCTCTCATTTGCGCAGCAGAGATTATGGTTTGTCGAGCAGTTGGATCCGGGCAGTGCCGTCTACAACTGCCCCGCCGCCGTGAGATTGAAAGGGCGACTGGATCTGGCGGTGCTGGAATCGGTCTTCAATGAGATCGTGAAGCGTCACGAGGTGCTCAGGACGAGAATCGAGGTGGTGGATCGCATTCCGGTCCAGGTGATCGAGGAATGGGAAGATCGGAGTCTCTCGATCACGGACTTGACCGGATGGGCCCCGGCTGAACGGGAGACCGAAATGAGAAGGATCGCGGGAGAGGAGGCCCGCACCGGCTTCGATCTGAAGCGAGGGCCGCTGCTGAGAGTGAAAGTGATCAAACTCGTCGGCGAGGATGAGCATGTCGTGCTCTTCAACATGCATCATATCGTCAGCGACGGATGGTCGATGGGCGTGCTGGTTCGTGAGGTCTGCGCGCTCTATGAGTCCATGAGTGAAGGCCACGGCTCGCCGTTGCCCGCGCCGGAACTTCAATACGGCGATTACGCCGTTTGGCAGAGACAGTATCTGACCGGCGAGGTGTTGGCGCGCGAGACCGGGTATTGGAAGGAGAAACTGCGGGATGCGGAGATGCTGCAACTCCCGGCCGACTATTCAAGACCGGCGGCGCCGAGCCATCGCGGAGGATGGGAGCGAATCGAGATCGGCAGAGGCTTGAGCGAAGGTCTGGCGAAACTCGGGCGGCCGGAAGGCGCCACGCTCTATATGGTGTTGATGGCGGCTTTCAAGATGATCCTGATGAGGTATAGCGGTCAGATAGATCTCAGCGTCGGCACCGCGATCGCGAATCGAACCCGGAGAGAACTGGAAGGAGTGATCGGATTCTTCGTTAACACTCTGGTCATGAGGACCGATCTCGGCGGAAATCCCACCTTCAGGGAACTGGTCCGGAGAGAACGTGAAGTGGCGTTGGAAGCCTATGCGCATCAGGAGGTCCCGTTCGAAAAACTGGTCGAAGAGATCAATCCGGAGCGGAATCTGAGCCGGAGCCCATTATTCCAGGTGAAGTTGGTCCTGGAAAATACCGGGCGAGAAAGACTGAAGATCAATGGGCTGCAGGTGGAGGGAATTAAAGAAGAGACGTGTGCCGCCAAGTTCGACCTGCTGATGATGCTGACCCAAAGTGAAGAAGGCATTGTGGGCCGCCTGGAGTACAGCCAGGATCTCTTTCAGGGAGAGACGGTCAGGAGGATGGCTCGACACTATGTGCAGGCGCTCAATGAAGTGGCCCTCGATGCGGATCAGAGGATTGAGACTCTTGAGTTGATGACCGAGGCCGAACGGACCCAGCTCCTTGAGGAATGGAACCGGTCAGAGCCGGAGGATGGCAGATCATTATTGATCCCCGAACTATTCGGAGCGCAGGCGCGATCGAAGCCCGACTGCATGGCGGCGGTCTGTGGAGATCAGCGGTTGAGTTACGGGGCGCTGGAGCAGAGGGCCAATCAACTGGGTCATCATCTCAGAAACCTGGGGATGGGTCCTGAATCGATAGTGGGGCTCTATCTGGAACGTTCGGTGGACATGCTGGTCGGATTGTTGGGAATCCTCAAGGCCGGAGCCGCCTATTTACCGCTGGAGGTCGGGCAGCCGGCCGAGCGAGTCGGAATGGTCCTGATGGATTCGGGCGCCGGTGCGGTGGTGACCATGCGGGAAGTGGCGGACAGCCTGCCCATCGAACGAAGCCGGAAGGTGCTGCTGGATGAAGATTGGGGGCGGATAGCCGAATCGGATTCCGTGGCGCCGCCGGTGAGCATCGCTCCCGAGAACCTGGCATACGTGATCTACACCTCGGGATCGACCGGCAAACCCAAAGGGGTCATGGTTCATCATGAGGGGCTGCTGAATTACACGCACGCCATGTGTCGGCGGCTTCAGCTCGATGCCGGAAACCGGAACGGGCTCCAGTTCGCGACGGTCTCAACCATCGCGGCGGATCTGGGCAATACCTGTATCTATCCTTCCCTGGTCAGCGGGGGCTGTCTGCAGATCCTGAATTATGAGGTGGCGACCGATGCGGCGCGGTTCGGGGAGTATCTGGAACAGCATCCGATCGACGTCCTGAAGATCGTGCCGACTCACTTAAACGGTCTGTTGAGCGCGCCGACCAGGGGTCTGAAGATGTTGCCGGAGAAGTATCTGATCCTGGGCGGGGAAGCTTTGCCGTCCGAGCTGGTGGAGCTGGTCAGGGCGGAGAGGGGAGACTGTGAGGTCATCAACCATTATGGGCCGACGGAGACCACGATCGGCTCATTGACGATGCGACCGGGCGGATCTGGGGCGGGAAAGTCCGGAACCATCCCGATCGGGCGGCCGATCGCAAACACCAGGATCTATATTCTCGACCGTCAGTTGAAGCCTGTTCCGGTGGGAGTGCGAGGCGAGCTGCACATTGCCGGAGCCGGGGTCTCGAGAGGGTATCTGGGGCGACCCGAACTGACGGCGGAGAGATTCATCCCCAACCCATTCACCGATCGAGCCGGAGATCGATCTTACCGAACGGGAGATCTCGTCAGATATCTGTCGGATGGAAACGTCGAATTCGGCGGACGGAACGACTCGCAGGTGAAGATTCGGGGATACCGGATCGAATTGGGAGAGATCGAGGCGGTCTTGAGCGAGCATCGAGCGGTGCGACAGAGCGTGGTGATCGCGACCGGTGAGAGCGAGAAGAGCGGAACGCGATTGGCCGGATATATCGTGGTCGAGGGGGCGCAGGCGACGCCGGCGGAACTGAAGAGCTACTTAAGGGAACGGCTCCCGGACTATATGGTTCCGGCGACGCTCACGGTTCTCAAAGAGATGCCGATTACGGCGAACGGCAAAATAGATCGCCGCCGACTGCCTTCATTAATCGATCCACGGCAATCGATGGAAGCCGGATTCGTGGCGCCCCGCGACAGCCTGGAACTTCAACTGGTCCAGATCTGGGAGCAGGTTCTGGGCGTTCAACCCATCGGTGTGAGAGACAACTTCTTCGAGCTGGGCGGACATTCGCTGCTCGCGGCCAGCCTGATGGCGAGGATCCAGGAGGCCCTCGGTCGAGAGCTGCCGTTATCAGCCTTATTTCAAGGCGGAACAGTCGAGTACCTGGCCGCCATCCTGCGTGAAGAAGCCGGTTCCATCTTGTGGTCAGGCCCGGTCAAGCTTCAGGATTCGGGGTCGCGCCGCCCGCTCTTCTTCGTCCATCCGGGCGGCGGAAATGTGCTCTGTTACTTTGAGCTCGCGCGCAGCCTGGGCGCGGATCAGCCGTTTTACGCCTTTCAGTCGGCGGGCCTTTACGGAGAACAGACTCCCCACACCAGCATCGAGGAGATGGCTGCCCACTATTTGAAAGCGCTGAGGACGGCCCTGCCCGACGGCCCCTATCTGCTCGGCGGATGGTCGCTCGGCGGGATCGTCGCGTATGAGATGGCGCAACAGTTGATCGCGCAGGGTCAACAGGTCGGCCGATTGTTGCTGTTGGATACGAGCGCCAGCTCTATCGTCAAGGATGAGGCCGAGTTCGAAGAAGACGATGCCGAACTGCTCAGGATGCTGCTCTCCGACCCGCTCTCGATCTCGGACGAGGAACTGAGGCCGATTCAAGGTGAGAACCGCATCAGATACATTCTAAGAAAGGCCATCGACATGAGGTTGTTACCGCCCGGGATCGAAGTCGCCCAGGCCCGCTCTTTCCTGGCCGTCTACCGAGCGAACGTCAAGGCGATGCTGAAATATGTGCCTCAACCCTACCCCGGCTCGATGACGCTCTTCAAGGCGGCCATCCAGCCCGCCGGACCGGCTCCGGATGAATCGACCGACCGCCGCCGGAAGGCTCGGGATCGATCGATGGGTTGGAAGCGACTGGCCGGCGGCGGCGTGCAGATCATTGAGGTTCCCGGCGATCATCTGACGATGGTGAAAAAGCCCCAGGTCGAGACGCTGGCCCGGCGGATAGCGGCCTGCCTCGATGAAGTTAAAACCGTCGGCCGCGCCTCCAGGGCCAGAGCACCGAGAGGAGGGAAGCATGAACAATGACCTGCTCTATCTCAGTCCGAATATCCAGGTCGAACCGTTATTCGATCATTGGTATGCCTGGGCGCACTTAATTCCGCCGGCGACGGCGGCGAGAAATCTGACGGAGCGTCATCTGAAGATAATGGATTCTTATCTCAATGCGCCGCAGGTGCATGCCAACGCCGTCAAAAATCCGAAGCTGCTCGGCGGCCCTTTCATTGATTATGGTGGAGAACGAGTCGATGAGATCAGGGAGTTACGGGACCGGACGAAGCGATCACGATCCGATCTGGTAGAACTCTCAAACGCCATCGTTTCGCTCGACGAGCTTCTGCGCACTCAGGCGAAGGGGTTCTCATTGCAGCCGCTTTACGAGAAGGTCCCGGATCTTCTCAAAGGTTACGTCGAGCTGGTCTATGACCTGAACAACAATCCGAGTTTTCGGATTCTGGAACCATTGCTCTATCGAAGCCGCTATTACGACCGCTCGGCTCAGAGCCTCATGTTGTCGAGATTGACCGGCGACGACCGCCCCTTTGTGCTCAGCACGCCGCGGTTGGAGTCCAATTCGGTTTTCCATCTGCGCCGACCGTTCGACCATGAAGTGGTGGCCGAGCTGTTCCGTTTAAAATCCAGTCCGCGGCCCTGGGGGGAGATCCGAGAGCTGCTCGAAGTGCCCGAACAATCGGAACGCCTGGTCCGTTCGTTCCTGACGCCGGATCCGGCTCCGCCGTATTCGCCTTACCGAGGGCGCGGTCTGCGCTGGCGGTACTTCGGTCATGCCTGCATTCTGCTGGAGACCGAGGAGGTCAGCATCCTGTTCGATCCGGTGTTGAGCTATACCTATGAATCGGAGATTTCGAGATATACCTATCAAGATCTGCCGGATTCCATCGATTACCTGGTGATCACCCATAATCATCAGGACCACGTTCTGTTCGAAACGCTGCTGCAGATCAGGCATCAAGTCAAGAATATCATCGTGCCGAGGAGTTCCGGCGGATCTCTTCAGGACCCCTCGTTGAAATTGATCCTGAAAAATATCGGCTGCGGAAATGTGATCGAACTCGACTCAATGGAGAGCGTCGAATTTGAGAATGGATCGATTATGGCGCTGCCGTTTTTGGGTGAGCATTCGGACCTGAATATCCTCTGCAAAGCCGCGCATCTCGTGCGAATCGGAAATCGCTCGCTCCTCTTCGCGGCGGATTCGTGCAACCTCGAGCCGCGCCTGTATGAGCACCTGCACCAGGAAGTAGGCGATCTGGACGCGATCTTTCTCGGCATGGAATGCGACGGCGCGCCGCTCACCTGGCTTTACGGCCCGCTGCTGACCAGGAAGATCGAGCGGGCGATGGATGAATCTCGCCGGCTCGCCGGCTCCGACTTCGACCAGGCCTTCAATCTGGTGCGGCGCTTCAATAGCCGATCGGTCTATGTCTATGCCATGGGACAGGAGCCATGGTTGGGCCACATCATGAGTCTCAAATATACGGAGCAGTCCCGCCCCATAATCGAATCCAACCGTCTCATTCAAGAATGCGCGGCGCACGGCATCAGCGTTGACCGCTTATTCGGAGAGAAAGAGATTCTCATCGGCGAACTTCGCTGAACGAAACTCCGCGCTCGATTCCTCTCGATTCGCCGACCACTCATCATCGGAGGCATGCATCTATGACAAGATTTCAGGTAATCAACGATGAACGGACCAGGAATATCTACGAAGACCTGCCGGGGTGTCCCAAACCGCCGCTGGTGCCCTTTCCGGCGTTCGACTACCTGGTCTCCAGCGAGCATTCGGGAATTCAGTATAAACGTCTGCCGCGGTGGCTGGTTAAGGCCTGGTGGACCATGACCGGGTTCAGATCGTTCTATCGGCAACTGCCGCAACAGATCGAGACGCTCCTTCGGGAACGCGAGATCCATGGCCCGCTCAACGGTCTGGTCAACGCGGCGACGGTGGCGTTAAAAGACGATCCGTCTAATGTCACCCCGGTCGATCGCGCAACCAGCCTGATTTTTGCCTTGTACGATCTGTATGAAGACGTCCGCTCCGGAAATTTCGAGCCTGACCGCTACCAGGGGCAGGTCCTGGAGATGGGGCACTATCCCAATCTTTTTTCAACCTCCTTCATTGTCGAGGAG
>DATEFT010000795.1:0-2510 GCA_035280505.1 Blastocatellia bacterium
GGCTCTTTGAGCTCGGTTTGATGATGGTGTTGAGGTTCGGCAGGCGCCTCTTTCTTGGCTTCCTGGGCGAACGCGGAGACCGTCAGGGCTCCCGCGATCAATCCGGCCCGGAGCCAGTTGCAGTATGATCTTTCTCTCTTCATAAGTTTTGGCCCTTCCCTCAAGGTTGGTACTCTGTACTCTGGAAATCAAGTTCTTCGAAATTTGAGAGGCAAACCGCGAAAGACGCGAAAGACGCTAAATCATCCGGCGTTCGCGTGTTTCGCGGTCAAGCATCAAGACTTCAAAAAATTTACTTTCCCAAGTATTCAATTCAGTTTCCCGAGAGTTGCACCGGAACGGGCTTATCGACTCGTGGCCGGCTCGGCACGTTGGAGAGCTTCCAAAGAGTCGCAAAGATCGTCCGGGTCACTTTCTCCATCTTCACATAATCGATCCGGTCGGCATGGTCCGACGGCCGATGATAGTCTTCGTGAACTCCATCGAAATAGAAGATGATCGGAATGCCCTTCTTGGCATAATTATAATGATCGCTTCGATAGAATAGCCGCTCCGAATCGTTCGGATCGTCATATTTATAATTGAATTTCAGATTGAGATACGACTTATTGACGGCATCGCTCAACTCTCCCAGATCGGTACTCATGATCTTCGAGCCGATCACATAGATCTCGTTGGGGCCGCTCAGATTGAGATTGCGCTGATCGGTATCGCCCTCTCTCTTGCTGCGGCCGATCATATCGATGTTGAGCTGGGTGATGATCTGATTGATCGGAACCGGAGGATTCTCCGTGAAATATTGCGAGCCCCACAAGCCCTTCTCCTCGCCGGCATGCCAGATGAAGATGATCGAGCGTTTCGGACGCGCCGTCCCCTGGGCCAGGGCCTCGGCGATGGCCAGCACCGCAGCGGTGCCCGACCCGTCATCGTCGGCCCCGTTGCAGATCGTATCGTCGGCGGTCGACGGAATACAACCGCTCTGGGGACTGTCCCCGACATGGTCGTAGTGCGCGCCGATGGCCACGTACTCCTCTTTCAAGACCGGGTCGCTGCCTTCGAGCAGCCCCACGACGTTCTGCGTGGCGATGGTCTCGACCTTGGCTCCGATGTTGACGGTCAACTGTTTATTCGGGTCGAGATTGAAGGACGGCCCGAAGGCGCCTTCGTTCATCTGTTTCTTGATCGTCTCGTAATCGAGCTGCTCTCCCTGAAAGAGCGCGGCGACGAGCTTCGCGGAGGCGAGGATGGTCGGCACTCGCCTGCTCAGCTCAGGGTTCTCCGGGACCAACTGAGTCGGACTGAGCGAGTCTTGATAGCGTGCCTCCCAGGAGTTGAGAATGGAGGAGTTGGGAATCAGGATCACGGCCTTGGCGCCGTGCGTGCTGGCGTAATGTTCCGGACGATCGAAATCGACGCCGATCTTGCGGCCGCGCAGGTCGAGATGGGTCACGTTCTTCGGATAAGCGTCGGCGACGATCATAATCTTATCCTTGACGTCGACTCCCTGGTAGGCGTCGACATTCTTGGCCTTGACGACGAAACCATGACCGACAAAGACCAGTTGCCCGCTGCCGCCGCCGGGATAGGACTGGGCGATGAAATCGTCGCCCATCTTCAGCGCCTGACCGTTGAAGGCGACCGAGGTCTGATCCGGAAACAACTGCCGCTGCTGCAGCCCGAACTTCTGGAGGAAGCTCCCGTCCGTCCCGAGCGGTTTGAGGCCCCACCGCGAGAGGTGGAGGGCGATGAATTTCGCCGTCAGATTGAGCCCTCGCGACGGGGTGTCGCGCCCCTCCATCTCATCGGAGGCGATAAAATCCAGGTAGTCTTTCAACTGTGCGGCGGTGACGCCCTCCGTCACCGCGAATTCGCCATTCCGGCTCGCCCCCGCGCCGCCGTGGGCTTTGGTGGCGGGCGTTTTGCCGCTCTCCCGGCGCTGCGCCTCGATCGCGCTCTGTGATCCCGCCCCCACCAGCACCAGCAGCAAGCCTGCGAGAATTTGTTTTTTCAAGATCCCTCCCTCAACAGTTCTTCCGCTAAACAATACAGCCGACCCGTCGAAGCAAATTCGACGGGTCGAATATGGCGCAAGTCAGGGCACGCAATAGCAAGACGAGTCAAAGCGAAAGATGAATGAGAGTGACCAGGCTTATTTGCTGGTTTTGAGTATTTGGTCGAGCGCCTCGGCGCACTCGGCGCTGCGCGCCGCGAGCACCCGGTTCAGCTCTTCGTATTTGCTCAACGTTTTGTCGAGTTCATCGGCAATATGGAGCGCCGCCAGAATCGCGACTCGCAGCGAGTCGCCGGTCAGCGCCCCCTTGGCGATCTCGCGCATCCGCTGGTCGACCAGGGCAGCCAGTTGCTGCGTACGTTCAGCGTTGCCATCGCTCGCGCGAATACTATAGGTCTGATTGTAAATCTTGACATTTACGGTCTGACTCTGAGTATCCATATCGACATCCGTCCTTCCTGTTCGCTCTGCGGGTTCCCATCAGAGTCCTACTTCTTCA
>DATEFT010000796.1:0-15014 GCA_035280505.1 Blastocatellia bacterium
GGCGCGGTTTCGTATTTTAAGCTCAGCCCAGCTCAACGAACTGGAGCGGGCCAAGCAGCTCTATGCGAACTCGCGGCTGACCCTGGGAGTCTTGTACGCCCGGATGGGGCTGCGGGATGAAGCCGCGGCGGAGTTTCGGACCTTGCTCAATTCCAACCCCGGCTCACTGGTCCTGGAGCAGTTGTTACACAGCGTCACCCACCGACCCAAATAATCAAGTCAATCATAAGAGATAAATAATCTGCCAGAAAAGCTTGAGGCTGGAATATCCGGCTTCAAGCGACGTCTGTTATAGGCAGAGAAGCTTGAGCATCGATAGTTGCAAGATCGGTGATCGGAGCCGGGTCGGCGTCCGCTCGACGGCAGATCGACGGCAGATCGATCCCGCTCTTGGGCTCCTCGATCGAAGCTCTCGAGATTCGCGTTGTTCTCAGCCATAACTTGCGGCTACATCTTGTCCTGGGATTCTTCGGGATGCTCTGGAGAAGATGTAGCCTTCACTAGCTGATCAAGCTCGAAGCCCACCCCGGAAGGAAGAGATTTAAGAACGGCCGCCTCTATTCATCTCTCCCGAAAATCTCAAAGCTCGGGATAACTTAAATTGGCAAAGCACTCCGCTTAAGGGGAATATGTCGTTGACAAGAATGGTTATCTGCTAATAGACTGCGATTATGCCCAACTCAGACTTCTCCTCAATTAATATTTTCACCCAACTTGGAGTAACAACATGCCAACAAGTATTGTGACGGTGGCGAACCAGAAGGGCGGGGTTGGTAAGACCACTACCGTGGTCAACCTCGCGGCTTCCTATGCCAATATGGGTAAGCGGGTGCTGGTGGTGGATATGGATTCACAAGGGAATGCGACCTCCCTGCTCGGAGCGGAGGAGGGGGCGAGAGAGAGTGGCAAAGAGGTGGCGAGGGCCATTCTCGAGAATCGGCCGCTCAGTCAGGTGGTCCTGGCTGGTAATACCGAGGGGGTCGATGTGCTGGCCGGGACGAAGCTGCTCAAAGAGGTCAAGGACCGGATGGAGGGCAAGGCGCGGCAGCATCTACTGCTCAGTTCGCTCTTCGACGGCGGCGCGCTGCAGGGTTATGACATCGTCTTGATCGATACCCATCCCAGCTTCGATTGTTTGCTGCTCTCCTCACTGGTGGCCTCGCACTACTATCTGGTTCCGCTCTTTGCGGAGAAGTCGTCGATCAGCGGTTTCTCCGAGCTGTTGGCCTATTGCAGTGACCTGAAGCCTCTCAATCCCATGCTGATGTTGATCGGCTCTCTGATCACCAAGTTCGATCGGAACAACGCGACGCATGTGAAGTTCGAGTCGTTCGTTCGCGAGGTCGGCAAGTCGTCGAAGATCCGGGTCTTTGAGACTCTGATTCCCATGAGCCAATCGGTGGCCGGGTCGGATGCGGCCAGCCAGGTGCTGCTCAAGTACAAGCGCCATGCTCCGGTCACGATCGCCTACACGGCCCTGGCCGGCGAGACCCTGCCGTTCTTGAAAGGGAAGCGGCTTGGGCGAATGGCGACTCCCAACCTGGCGGCGCTCGAGAAGCTGCCCAGCGATTTTGAGGCGGTCCCGGAGCTATCGCTCTGATCTCGAAGGCCGAGGGGCTGGGCCGGTTGGCAACGGGTTGCCAATGGCACAGTCGCCAATGGCTCGGCTGCCAATGGCTGAGCTGCCAATGGCTGAGCTTAAAGATCGGATCGCTGGCAACGGGTTGCCAATTGAACCTCCGGAGTGATGGCTGGCAACCGGTTGCCAGCGCCTCGTGATCAGTGTGAGGGATTGAGATGAAAGAGAATATGCTTAGCAAATCGGTGAAGGCGACGATGGGGGCCTTTGAGGAGAGGGTCAAGAATCTCGGCCAGGACGAGAAGAGCCTCGAGGATCGGCTGGCCGGGCTCAAAGCCCACCTCAACCGACAGGTGGAGATTCCGCTGGAATATATTCAGATCGAAGATAACGTCCGACGCCATCTCGATACGGGGTCGGCCAGGTTTCAGGAGCTGGTCGATTCGATCCGGACCCAGGGTCTCCTGCAGAATCTGGTCGTGGAGTTGCGGCAGGAGGATGGCCGGCACCGGCTCTACTGTGTGGCGGGACAGCGGCGGTTGCTGGCGGCCCAGCAGGCGGGCAAGGTCAAGGCGAACTGCTTGATCAAGCAGTTCGATGACAAAGCCGATCGCATCGCCGCCGGATTGGCCGAGAACCTGACCCGGGAGGACCTGCACGGTCTCGATGTCGCCGAAGGGTACGCGGGGCTGATCGAGAACGGCTGGACCGAAGAGAAGATCGCCCAGCATTTTGAGCGGAACCCGCGGACCATCAGGCGCTATCTGACTATTGCGGCCTGGCCCAAAGAGATTCTGCAGCTCATCCGCGAGCATCAGGAGGTCTTTACGACGAAGGTCCTCTTCAATGAACTGGTGGCCAGGCGCTTTGCTGACCAGGATCAGTTCCGAAAAGCGGTTCAGGCCAAGATCGAGAAGCCCGCGGCGGCCAAACGGACCGAGACGGAGACCCGCATCAGAGAGCTGGAGCAGGAGTTGAAATCGCGTCTCGACCTGAAGGTCTCGGTCAGCGGCAATGAGGAGGCGGGAAAGATCGTCCTGACCTACAGTGATCCGGACCAACTGGGGCGGATCCGAGAGTTGTTGTTGAAATGATCGAGGCGGTGCTGCTTCCTGGCCGCACCTTCCGTCATCATCCGGACCCTACATTCTGAGAACCTGCTCTGAAGGAGGAATCGAAGCATGCCATTGAAGGTGATCCTGGTCTTTGCCATGACGGAATTTCTCCTGTCGTTGACGCCGGGCCCGGCGGTGTTGCTGGTTGTCTCTCAGGGGATGAGGTACGGAGCCGTCCAGAGTATCGGTGGGACACTGGGGATTTTGACCGGAAATGCGCTCTACTTTGCCCTGTCCGCGGTCGGTCTCGGGACGCTCCTGATGGCATCGGCGTCATTGTTCACGGCGATCAAATGGGTGGGAGCCGCCTATCTCATCTATGTTGGGATCCGGATGTTGCTGGCGAGGGAGGAGCCCGAACAGTCAACCGAGAGCTCGACTCTACCTGCGAGACGGTCGATGAAGCTCTTCACCCAGGGACTGATCACTCAGCTCTCGAATCCGAAGGCGGTCCTCTTCTTCACGGCCCTCTTGCCGCAGTTTATCTCATCCGGCGGAGACGTCACTCAACAGCTCGTCTGGTTGGGGGTCGTCTCGATCGTCGTGGAATGCCCGGTTCTGCTGGCCTATGGGTGGCTGGCCGAACGTGGGAGAAAGCTTCTTCCCGCCGGGCGGCTGGCCGTGCTGCCGAACAGGATCGCAGGGGGCTGTTTGATCGGAGTCGGGGTTGGATTGGCCTCGATGAAGAGAGGGTAACTCGCCGGAACCGGGTGACCGAAGCGGTTGGGGATGGGAATCTGGATGGAGCCCGTGATCTCCGGAACTGTTAAGAGGAACAGATACCATGGCGGTCATCGGTTTTTCATATCAGCCCGAGGAGATTTGGTGCGCTTCGGGATGGATCTTCCACCAGGTGCTGGACGATGTCGGTTTCTACTATCCGGAGGATTTGGAGATGGCCGACGAGTTCGACGGAGCCAGGGCGCGGAGCGGTCTCGGTCTCGATCTGGTTCAGTCGGAGCTGGCGGTTCGGATTGCCACCGCGATCTGGCAGGTGGCCGGCGGCATTCTGTCGGGGGAGATCAGATCCGGCCTTGAGGACCGGCCTTATGCCGATGCGGAGCTCCTCGGACAGTACCGCGAGGCATTGCAGGAGCTGTTAGGGGCCTTTCCGGCTGCCTGGAGGGAGGCCGATCACCCTCAATAGTCGGGCCTTCGAGATCGATCTGCCGGGCCCTTGCTCTCTTCCCAAGACCTGAATCAATCTAAAACTTTGGGGCGAAATGTTCAGGGGCCCTGGATCTTATTCGTTACGACCGACGCGCTCCGGAGCCGGCGGGTCGTTTCGTCGGCGATGCTGGTCGCCTCGGACGCACCTGGTGGCGATTGGGTCTCCGGCGCTGCTCTTTCGGAGGTCGCCTCCAGCGCCTGGCGTCTCTTCTCGATCAGCGCCAGCTCGAGGCGCAACTGACGTTCCTGGAGGTTCTTGAGAAATCCGCTGCGCAGCAGATTGAAGAGGCCCAGGCCGCCGGTGATGAGCGACGTGGCGATGAAGCTCACGAACATCCAGAGCAGGGAGCGTCTTGAATCACTTGCCAGATCCTGCAGGGCGGTGATGCCGAAGACGCAGAAGAAGATCGTTAGATTGAAGAGAGTTACGCACATGAGCGAGACTCCGGTCATCAGCCGTTTCTCGCGCCGGATCTGGTCTTCACTCTGGGCCGGAGCCCCGTCCGATCTCTCCAGCAATGAGGCATGATCGGCCAGCTTGAGCCCGCACGATTTGCAATATTTCGGTGGTTGATCCGTATAGGTTCCGCATTTTGGACAATGCATGCGCTTCTCCTGATTCTTCATGCCGCCGGACGTTTATGGCGCGGAGGTGAACCATTGAGTTGAACCATCGCCGGGATCGTCATCTCCCGATTCCGAATCGGAAGTTTCGATGGATTCTGAAATTTCGACCCTGAGCATTGGCTCCTGTAGAGAAGGACGCGCCCTTCCCGGCCGCAGTTTCGCCTGAACGGGGCAGGCAGTTTCGGAGTAGTTGATTCAGATCTCAATCGGTTCGGCAATCGTGCTTGATTACGATCTCGCAGGACCAAATGTTGCCCCATTGAGACTCGATGAGACTCGATTTCGACATTCCGTATGTCGTAACCGATCCATCAGCACGGCTCGAAGGCCTACGGCGCGGTGAGCGATCTGGCTCGTGACGACCCTCGCCGTTTATGGGCTATCGTCAAGGCTCTGGTCGTGGCCGCGTCGGATGACGAGGCTCTCAGCTATATCGGGGCGGGACCGTTGGAGGACCTGCTGTCGAGTAACGGAGAGCAGTTCATCGAGCTGATCGAGCAGCAGGCGGTTGCCGACTCAAGGTTCAGATTCTGCCTGGCCGGAGTCTGGCGATCAGGAATGACCGATGAAATCTGGCAGCGGGTGATCGCCGCGGTTGCCGATCGCGGTGGAGAGTAATTCTTCCTGGCGGGTCTTTTAGCCGCGTTCGTTTGGACAGGCAGAAGTGGAATGATGCAGGCCGTTGGCGGAACTCAGTTACCGGAATTGATTCGACGCGCCGAGAAGGCATTTGGGGTGAGGCTCGAAGCCCCGCAAGTTCTGCGGCGCGGCAGGGCCACGGTCGCACGTGCCCTCCTCGCCACGCCGTCGGGCAGACGGCTCGTAATCGTCAAGCAGTTCGGGGCAGCCCATCGAGACCATTTTCTTCGGGAACGTGCGGGCTTGCGAGTGCTCTCTCGGACCTCGGGGCTTCAGGGACTCGTTCCGCGGTTACTGGCCGATGACGCCGCGGGATTGGTGTTGCTCATTGACGGCATAGTCGAGCGCACGCCCTATTCGGACGTTGTCTTCGCGGGCGATCTGGATCTGGCCGCCTCGACGCTCATCGAAACCGCACGTCGGCTCGGCATTCTGCACGGATCTGCTCGCTTCAGTGTCTCGGAGTTCCGCGCGGAGGTTCAGGCGCCGCCAAGTCCAGGTGCAGTCTTGCGGAGAGGGATGGAGGCCACCCTGGCCTTCCTGCGACATGCGCTATCGGAAGAGGCGGCCTCAGCAAGTCAGCTCGAGCCCGGCGCGGAGGCTCATTCGCAATTGATGGACGTTGCAAACCGCGTCGACGAGTCGGACGATCTGTTCACGATTACCCTGGGAGATCTGGCTCCGAGCAATCTGGTTCTCGGTTCGGAGGGGCCAGTCTTCATCGATCTCGAATATTGCGGGGGTCGCCACGCCTTCTACGATGCGATGTATTGGCACTGCATCTGCCCGTTTCCCGCCGAGATCGTGGACAGAATGGACGAAGCCTATCGAGCCGGGTTGGGGACCGCGGGTGTTCGGATTTCGGATGAGCAATATGGAGCGGCCATGCTCCTGTTCATGTCACATCGGTTGTTTTGGACCTTGAGCTGGAACATGGAGCCGCTCTTCCAGCAAGATCGCGATGTTATTCCTGGAGTGAGCACCCGCGGGACAATTTGCGCCTATCTGCGCGAATACCTGAGGTTCTCTTCCTTGCTGCAAGAGCTTGAACATCCGTCACTGGTCTCGGTGGCGCACCGTTTGGAGCAACGCCTGTCGCGACTGTGGTCAGAGCCAACGGACTCCCACTGATACCTGTCCAATATCTGCCCGTTGCTGTGCCCGCAGTTCAATATTGCCTTCGGATGCTTTCTGAATGATTACCGATTTTGGGTAACCGTTCACCTGGGGGTCTTCGGGAGATTCTGAACGGATGGACACCTCCAATCGACCGGGTGGATCTTCCCGCCATCGGGATCCATCAGGAAGTCAAAATCTTCTGACTGGGTAGTGACTTAAACACCGGGCGACAGTCATAATTTTCCGGCGTCCATTCGGGCGATGTCCGACTCTAACCCCAATATTTCCAATTCCCAGAGCTTCTGTCATTGTGGAGTGGCCGTTGCACGGAGACCAGGGAGAAGCTACAGCATTACTGAGTGGAATTGGAGATCGAGAAATGCGCCGCTTAATCGTTGAGTATCCGAAGTCCTCGGCCGGCATTTAGTTCGGCGTGATCGGATGGATGATCTATCAGATCATCGTAATCGCCATCTATTATCAGGCGTTCATCGAACGCCACCTCTTCTGGTCGCTGCCGTTGGCTGCCGTCCCGGCGGGCTTCGCTGCGGTTTTGAATGGGGCCTCGCTGGGAGGAGAGATCGTTTGCGAAGCGGCAATCCGGGGCAAGATCTCTCCCACCAAACGTGGCATGAAGGTCATGTTCTTGTCGTTATTGTTTTATTGCCTGCTCATCTCATCTTTGGCCGGCTATGCGAGCTGGTCCGCAATATACGCGCTCAACATCTTTATGGAGCAGATGCTGGTTGGCCTGATGGGGTTCGGTTGGTTGATCGCATTGCTCGGCGCGGGCGGGGGCTGGCTTCTGGATCGGGCGTCCGGAGGAAGCAGCCGATGACACAATGTGGTGAACGGTCGTGATTTTGATGGCTATTCCGTGCGTCTGATAACGTCCGGGTGATGGGTGCTGGAAGACTAGTTTGTTTGTCTTGATGTTGTATATGTGTGGGGGTGGAGGGGAGCTGGAGTTGTTGTTGCGGGTCTGATTTTGCTAGTTATTGATTATCAGACGCACGCAAGCTGACGCCTAACGGTTCTTCGAAGGCTTGGAACCGCCGCTAGAATCTCCACACTTGAGCAAAATTCGTGTTTCGGTCAACCGTTCCCCCTGAAATTCCTGCTTTAGCATGGTGAGGCCCCCCTGGGCCTCCGGTCCAGCCTGGCTGGAAATTGCCGGAAATTGGTTGAGTATCGATTTGGTGAAACGCCTCACCACCTCTAACGAGATCTAACCCCCGATTCTACTCTCTGGCCGACACTCAAGGGGAAGGCTGCCGATAGCTGTTAGCAGGTGGCAATCCAGATCACTCGAACCAGCGGTCTGGGCGGCTGCAGTTGAAGTTATCCAGACCAGCCCCAGAACCAATTGCACAAATGATCAAGCCGGCCCCAGAGCCAGTTGCACAAACGACAAAGAGGCGAGATTGTCGGCTCGAGCTTGATCATCTCTTCTTCTCTTTGGCCTGTGCCTGTTCACGGGCCTGGGCCTGTTGCGCTTGCTGTTTCCGCTTGAGGTGCAACGTATGCAGCACGCTCATCAGGCGATCTGAGGCGTCCAAGATTTCGCCGAGTAGGTCGTCATCGATCTCTTCGGCCTTGATCTCACGCAGGGCGAAGAAGAACTCTTTCATCTGCTCGTAAAAGAGGTGGCGCTTGTCGTTCTCATCGACTTTGAGGAGTTCGTCGATCTCCAGGACGGCGGCCGTCATGTTTTCGGTCGTCATTAAGGTCTCGTTCCCGAAGAGCTGGGCCACCCGCTTGCGGAGAGAGTTCTGCGAACCTTCGATCTTGAGATGGTTGGCGAGCACCTCCCGTCGAATCGAGCGGGCCTGCCGGGCCTCGACCTCCAGGCGTTCGGGCGTCAGGCGTGAGAGCAGGGCCGCCTCCAAGCGGTTGACCTCCCCCTTCTCCAGGGCCTCGATGATATCGGAAGGATAGTCCAGGATCGGCAGATAGAAGCTGATGAAGGTCGAGAGCGAGATCCTCCCGCGCGACCGTTTCGTCAGGATGGCTTTTAGATTTCGCGCCACCTCCAGCAGCATCTCTCGATCGAAGTGGCTTGGCCGCCCCCTGACGGTCTCGCCCGCCGAGAAGCGTTCGATATGCTTGACGGCATGCATCAGTTGCCGCAGCTTCCGCTCGGAAGGGGCGGATCGAGTTATTTGTGGACATCGTCCCCGCAATTCACTAAAGACTTCGCGAATGGCGGAGGGCGCTGCCAGAGGATCTGGTTCTCTCATTCGCCGGCGCATATCAGATTATCAGGCTCCCATCTCTGTGGTTCTTCCGCCCCGGGCCGGGGACGCGGCCTGCGCGTCATTTGAAACCATAGGTGATCCGCCCCTCGGCATCCTGGTCGACCACCGGGTGTGGCCCTCGCTCGGGCTCCTGTCCGAAGGCCTCGTGCTGTTTTCTCGGCTGACTGCGGCCCTTGATTCGTTGCTCGATGCTGTGGATCGTGTTCGAGAGCAGATCGGCTGAGAGCATAAACTCGGCGATATCGGTCTCGTCCAGGTCATCCGGGTCGAAACGGCGAATGGCGTAGAAGAGATCTTTCATCGTCTCAAAAAAGAGATGGCCGGCGTCTTCCGGGTCTACCCCCAGCAAGGCGTCCGATTTCTGCATCCCGACCGCCAGGGTCTCGCTCGAGATGAGAGCCGACTCTCCAAGGATCTCCCGCACCCGGGCCCGCAACTGATTCTGCGATCCTCCCGAATCGAGGTGCGCCTTCAGGACTCGGTGGCGCGTGGCCCGCGCCGAATTCGAGTCGGTCTGCAGCCTGACATGAGTCAGACGCGCCAACAAGGTCGCCTCCTGCAGATTAATGCCGCCTCGCTCCAGCGCCGAAAGCACGTCGGCCGGAAAATGGAGGACCCGCAAATAGAGCCCGACGAAACTCGAGACCGAGACCCGCCCCGCTGTTTCACGCTCCAGGATCGCCTCCAGTTGATGCGCCACCTTCACCAGGGTCTCGCGATCCCAGTGGGCGGGCCGTCCCTTGCTGGTCTCGGTCGCGGAGTATCGCCCGATGTGCCTCACGGCATTGAGCAGCGAGAATAACTGTCTCTCGGTTCTGGGGATAAGGTCGGGGAGCGACCGCCGCAACTCCTCGCAGATCGCCCGCACTCGCGTCGGCTTCGTCAACGGATCGGCCCTTCTGGCTCGCCGTCTCCTGGTCCTCATCTGGTCCCTCCGCCCTCTTCAGGAATCGGTCCGGCGTGGAACACCGGCCGCCGGCAGTATACCAGCATTTCGCCTATCAGATAGGTAATAAACTTCGAAAAATGCTTTTCGGACCCGCACTTCCGTCATCATGAGGAGGCCGGAAGTGGGGTAAAATTACTTCATGAAAGAGATGTCGACCAATTTTTGTGAATGAGCGATGAACAACCCAACTGCACTCCATGACGAAGAACGGCGGCGCCTCGATCAGGAAGGATGGCTGGTCCTGGAAGAGTTCATCGACGCCGCGATGGTGAGCGCGCTCCATGGCCGGATCACGGAGTTATTCGTTCAATTGGGCGCACGGGCGGGCGCGGAATTTAAACAGGAACCCGAGACCGACCGCCTGGCCAATCTGGTGGATTACGACGAACTATTTCGAGCGGCGATTGCCGAACCGAAACTGCTCGCCTGTGTCGAGCAGGTCCTGGGACCGCAATTTAAACTGAGCAGTCTGAATGCGCGCGGCGCCCGGCCCCATTCAAATTGGACCCAGCCCCTGCACTGTGATACGGGGGAATTGCCGGACTCAGGCGGCAATCGAGTTTGTAACATCATCTGGATGCTGGACGACTTCACCCCCGAGAATGGCGCCACTCGTTACGTGCCGGGTTCACATCGGTGGGGCCGCCTGCCGCAGCAGGTGCTGGCCGACCCCGCGGCCCCTCATCCCGACGAAAAGCTGATCGTCGGGAGAGCCGGGACCATCGTCGTCATGAATGCGCATCTGTGGCACGGCGGCACCGCCAATCGGACCGGCCATCCGCGGCTGGCCCTGCACAGTTTCTATTGTCGGCGCGATGTGCCGCAGCAACAGTATCAGAAGCAACTGCTCCGCCCCGAAGTGCAATCGCGGCTGGCTCCCGAGCTGCGGCAATTGCTGGCGCTCGACGATCCGATGAATGATCGGTTGAGTTCGCAATTCAGCGGGCGAAGCGGTTTCCTGGCTTAATGATCGTCCGCATCGGATTGGGTTCGGGATCTCATCAGCCGGCGGATCCGGCGTTCTCATGAAGAGGCTTCAAGGGCAGGCGCAGCGTGAAGACCGAACCGACGCCGACCTCGCTCTCGACGGTAATGCGGCCGCCATGGAGTTCGGCGATATCCCTGACCAGGGCCAGGCCCAGCCCGGTCCCCGGCGCGTCGGCATCTTCCAGGCGCGGAACTCGAAAGAACTTCTCGAAGATGTGACCCAGCATCTCCGGAGGGATTCCGCAGCCCTGATCCCGGACGGCGATCTGCAGCGAGCCGTTTCCGGTTTCGGCCTCGACCAGCACGTCGCGGCGCGGCGAGCTGAACTTCACGGCGTTGGCCACCAGGTTGGTGACCGCGCGGGCGATCAGGTCCGGGTCGCCCATGAGCCCCGGCAGGTTCGGGGCGAACCGCCGAACGATCCGGATCTCGCCCTGAGCCGCCACCGGGTCCAGCAGCAACAACGTGCGCTCAACCAGCGGCGCGACGCGGATCGGTTCCAGCCGCAACGGGCGGGCGCCCGATTCCAGCCGGGTGAGGTCCAGGTAGTCGTCGATCATTCGCGCCAGCCGCTTGGATTCGTCGTTGATCGCCAGGTGCATCTCGCGCCGCCGCCCATCCTCCACCTCGAAACGGGTCAGGACTTCGCTGATCGCCTGAATGGCGGTCAAGGGCGTCCGCAGTTCATGCGAGACCAGCGCCATCACATCGTTCTTGGCCTGCTGCAGTTCCTGCTGCTTGGTGATGTCCGAGAACGAAGCGACGAGCCCCAGGACGGCGCCCGTGCCGTCGGTCCGCTCGCTGACGGCCGACATCCGCAGCATGTAATGTTTGACCGGACCGGCGCCGATCGTAATTTCACGCTCCAGCGGCAGGCGTTCGACCAGGAGGCGAAAGAGGGTGTCGCTCGCCCATCGCGTCTGAAACCGGCGATCACTCGCCGCCTCTTCCGGGTCGGCGCGGTGGCGGCTCGCCAGGTCCAGCCGGTCGAAGAGGTTGACGCCGATCAGCGAGCGCTCGGTGGTCACCAGGATCGTGGCGGCCCGCGGATTGGCAAAGGTGATGCAGCCCTCGGCGGTGGCGATGATCAGACCATCCTCGATCGACCGCAGCGCCCGCTCCACAAAGAACGAATGGGCCAGCATCCGTCTCTGCAGGTAGGCCAGGACGCGATCCTTCCAACCGGCTCCGCGCGGCCACCAGTTGAATCGCCGCCGGGTCGCCCGCGCCCCTTCGCGGGCCGCCAATCGCTCGTTGGTGGCGAGAAAGCTGGCGGCGATCTCCCGGCACAGCAACAGCGTCTCGTTGGACGGCCGTTGCGCCTCCGCATAGGCCAGAATCAGCTCGCCGGCCGCCGGTTCGTCATGGCCGAGGCGCAACTTGACGGCCCGCCGATCGGAGACCGGGTGGTCCGGTTGATCGTCCCGGTTGAATTCGAAGTAGTGCGAGGCCGGGCCGTCCTGCGAGACGGCCTGCGCGACCGAGCGCACGGCGCGAGCCTCGCGGGGAGCCCCGGCCAGAAGAGCCGCGCCGTGAGAGGCCACCACTCGCGTCTGGCCGTTGCCGTCAAGCGCCGTGATCGCCACCGCCGAGGCCCGGCACAACTCGGCGATCGAGCGGGTCGGATCGTTCGGGAGCAGTTGTGACGAGAGCAGATCGCCGGAGACCGCCAGCGCCCGGCTGCCCCAGGACGCCAGCTCCGAGATTCGCGCATTCAATCCGGCGTTCGTCACGAATGAGCGTTGCAGCAGTGAGAGGAGGGCCGATGAGGTGCTGCCCACGACGATCGGAACGACCGAGAAGAGAATCAACCAGCGGGTAAAGGCCAGGTACGCGACCAGCCAGATCCCCAGCGCCAAACAGATCATGATCAGGACCTGTTTGATCGTCTCCCCGCGACCAGTCGTGAGGGTCAGAGCACAGCCGACGATCGTCGCGGTCAGGGCCGTGCACAGGACGGTCAACCAATCGGGCAGCTCCCGGTAGAAGCGTTCACGCAGGATGGTATGAAGAGAGTTGGCCAGGATCTCCACCCCCGGCATGAGCTCGGCGGGCTGTCGGGCCTCGGTATGCGAAAAGGGGGTCGCCAATCGATCCCCCAGGGCGGCCGCCGTGGCGCCGATCAGCACATACTTGTCGTGCAATCTCTCGGCCGGGACGCGGCCCTCGAGCACGTCGTAAAAACTGTAGGTCTGCGGCGCGAACGACCCGGAGGGGCCGACATAGTCGAGCAGCAGTCGCGCCGGCCGCAACCGCTCGAAATGGGCCTCGCCTCCCAGCGGGCCGAGCGCCACCTCGTCGCCGGCGGGATCGACCGGGATCGTGCGGGCGCCGATCCGCAGCGCGTCCGGCGACTCCCGGAACGAGTCGCGGGGCGCCTGCTCGGCCACCCGGACCGTCTCGACGGCCAGGGCCCAGAAAGATTGCCCCTCGTCACTGGACTGGCGCAAGAGCAATGCTCGCGCGATCCCGTCGTATCCGGGGACGATGTTGACATGCCCGGTCCCCGCGGCCGCGCTCTCGATCTCCGGCAGCGGCCGTAACCAGACCACTTGCTCCTCGCCCTGCTCGTTGACCGCCCGCGTCAACTGAGCCGCGGCCACAACCCGATGGGCTCCCCGGATGGCGGTCGTCAGGGCCTGATCGGCCTCGGGTTCGGTCGGCTCGCTGTAGAGCACGTCGAGGGCGATCACCTTCGGTTTCGCGGCGCCGATCCGTTCCAGAGCCCGCGCGGCCAGCGTCCGCGGCCATGGAAACCGCCCCAACCGGGCGATGCTGGCCTCGTCGATCGCAACGATCACGATCTCGGGCGGCGGAGTCACAGCGCCGCGAGTCCGCAGCAACCAATCGCGCACCACGGTCTCCAGCTCCGGCGACTTCCACGAGAGCCCGACTCCCATGGCGGTCGAGAGCAGAACGATCGCCGCCAGCCGCGCCGCAACGCGCACGGGATCGGTCAGCTTGTCTCTCTTGGCGGCGCTATTCATGGGTCTCGTCTTCTCAGTACTTTAGATTTGAAACCGCGTCTGAATCATAACTTCAATAGCTCTCTCGCTTCTTCCCGCCGAAATCGTAACGCAGAATCACCGAATGGCTGGGGGCGTCGACCCCGAGACCGGGTTCGTAGGCGTACTGCATGGTCCATCCGGGTTTCAGGCGCCGGCCGATATTGAAATCGTAGGTGTAATACTGGCTACTCCTCAAGTATCGGTAAGACCGGTCGTTACGCGGGTAAGGGAAGTACTCGGAGACGTATCTATATTTATATGTCCTCTTATATCCGACGATGATGGCCGACCCGCCGGCGAAGAAGTTCCGCCAGAGATCCGTCTGCGCGCCCAGATGCATGGAGCCATACAAGTATCGATCGTTGCGATCATCCTCAGTGAAACCGTCCAGCCGACGATCGACCAGTCGACCGTCCCGGAAATAGTTGGAGTAGAAGTCGGTTCGCTCCCGATCGCCCTCCCGTTTGAATCCGGCCGTCAAATCCGCGATCAGGATGGTCCGCGGCCGCAGGGCATACCCGAATCCGACGCCCAGCGTGGCCCGCCGATCCAGGGTGCTCTCGATGAGGTCATTGAGCCCCTCCCGGGTCAGCCGGCCCCGGTCCAGCAGCAGCGAGCCCTCCACGCCATAAAAGAGCCGCGGCGTCAGCGACGCGCGAAACCGGATGCCTATCTCGGAGGTATATTTCGGCTTGGTGCTGGCGCTGTTGAGCTGGACGTAGCGATAGACGCCCGGTTCGGCCGTGGTATAAAAGTCGGTGCGTCGTTCCTGGCCCCGCACCGTCCCGGTATCGTAGTGATAGTAGAGGCCCAGCTTCTTATCGCCGCCGAAATCGTGGGTCAGGCCGACCGAGAAACCGAGGCGGCGGACTCTTGAGTCTCCGCGCTCCACTTGGCCCGAGCTATTGTCCGACTCCGAGGTGGTCACCGCATACATACTCTGGTCGTCGATATAATCGAATTTGAGGCCGACGCTGGTTCGCTCGGCCTCTCCGAACCGCCGGGCCGCGATCACCGACAGGTTGAGGGTCGTGAACCTGGTCGTCCCGTCATACCGCCGATAGATCCCATCTTGAGAGTAGATGTCGGCTCCGTTGCCCCTCAGATCGGTCTTGGCCAGAGTCGCGCCCCCGCCCACCACGAACCTCGAACCCAGCGGGGTGAAGTACGACAACTGCGGCGAGAGCGTGTAGTTGAGATCACCCCGGGTCCGGTCCCGCGGATCCAGCTCGTCGGTAAAAAAGCCGGTGTCGGCCTGGGTGATGAAGGACGGCATCAGATAGAGCCGGCCGCTGCGCTGCCTGAATTCGGTGGCATAGGCCGGGTTCTGCAGGCTGTCGAGGTGTGAATCGCTGAACGCCAGGTAGCGTGGAGCTCGATATTGGGCGTAGTTTCGGTCGTGTTCTTCATAAGAGTCCTGCAGGCCCATGGCGCTGTAGACCTGGTTCAGATTGTTTCTGGGCGCGGTCGAGACGAGGTCCAGGCCTCCATCGGGTCTGACCACGACATTCCGTCCCGGTTTCACCAGCGCCGATTATCCGGGGCTGATCAGGCTGCTGACCT
>DATEFT010000797.1:0-12183 GCA_035280505.1 Blastocatellia bacterium
TTTCCCACATATTTCACTCATGAATTTGCCAAGGAGGACTTCTGATGGGGCTCGAATATTGTGACTGGCAAGCGCGTGTAGCTGCCCGGTTGGATTTGACCGGGATGTTAACTCACCTCACCAAGCCGGCCTCGATCACATCGGGAATGAATATTAATGAAATTCACGAGGCCGCAACGACCAATCTGATCAAAATCCTGGAAGAGCAAGTCATTAATGGAAGCACCACAGGAACAGGATTCATAGTCGGAGGAACCCCGGCGGTTTGCTTCCATAATGTGCCCTTTTATGGGCTCATCCAAAACGTACAGCATGAACAAGAGCGAAGAGAAAAGAATCCCGGCGAAAGATTGCGTTATTGCGGAGTTGGATTAGCATTCTTGAAATGGCACGTTTTCCGAGAAGGCGGTCGCCCAGTGATGTATGAGAAAACCAGTGATGCGAAATTACTCCTTGAACCAAAAGAGCATTGGAGAATTGTGCATTTAAACTGGGATCAGGTGACCGATACTTATGTCGACTGGACCCACGAACGCGAATGGCGCATTCCACACAGATATAAGTTTGAGCTGCGAGACTGTCACGTTGTGCTTTATGACAGCCGATGCTGGAGCTATTTTCTTCGCAACTGCCCGCCCAACATTCTTCAGGAGATCCGTGGAATTTCTGTGCTGAAGAGCATCATGTTGTAAAGGCAAATGTAAATTACGAAAGCCCCGGCCAGTTTCCCGACCGGGGCTTTCGTAAGGCGCGAAGGCCATTTTTTACTTTGAGCTGATCTTTCTAAGTCCGGTTTCTAGGGTCCGCCTATTAATCTCTTGAATGGCCTTCTTATCCAAATCCCATTCATTACCAGCAGCATCAAAAACGTATATTCGCGTATACTCAAGTGACAGCGCCTCGGGGCCTCCCACCTGTAGCGCGTGATTTTCTTGTTCTTGCAGCATCTTAGGTAAGCCTGCGATTGGCCCGAGATAATCCTTCTTTTCACCGCTAGAGGTCTTGCCACTTAGTGCCCACCCTTTCAAGAGAGTGGGCCGGCGTCCGATATTTGTAACGCCGATAACTAGATAATAATTGTCTGTCGGATCCGGATGAATCTTCCCGAGCATCCCCGTCAATCTGAATTGTCCCTTATCTCGCCTATCTTTCCTGATGTTCCAGATGACATTGGCAACCGACACCGTTAGTGAGAGCACTGCGATAACTATGGAGATGATGGCAACTGTATTTTGGCTCATGTATTTTCAGTCTTTTACTCCAGCCAATTCCCTGGGGTCCTTTGCGCATCAATCAAGTGGCAGCTCATCGGGCTGATCGCCAACTGCGCCGGTCTGAGTCTGACGCTCGATGCGAGCAAGTATTCGGCGCATCGCCTCCGCGCCCTCCTGATCACCTGTGCCGAGGTTCGTCTCCAAGGTGGCCGTGGCCTGCTCATATTCCTGACGCAGAAAAGCGACGGCGCCCGGCTCCATATTCAGATTGTTCCAGTCAGGTGTCATCTCTTTCGATCACGCTCTCGCAAATATTCGAGGAGTCGCCGCTCCGATTTCGATCCTGACGCGAGGTCAAACTCCATCTCTCGGCCGCTCCCATTCTCTCTCCACCACTCCGGCCCGCCCGGCTTTGAAAATAATTCATGCAGGTCTTTCGACTTCAAGGCTGCCGGCATTCGGTCCCGGAGCGCTGGCGGCAACGGAGCATTATAGCCGAACCGCGCCCAGGTGTAATAACCATTAAATCTCTGGTCAGTCGGCCCTTCGCCGGCCGCATAGGTTTTGATCTTTGCAACTCCCAACCGTTGCGCGCCGATGACTTCCCTGGCGAATGATCGGACGCCAACGCCCTTCGGTGCCCCCTTGGCTGCCCTGAAATAGGCATTTTTGATGATGACTTGACCTTTCTCCTGAGCGATATACCGTTCCTGATCATCAATCTCCTGATGCTCAATTGTGACCAATATGGATCCATCCCCCATTTCATAAGCCTGAACCTGCGCACCGTCGAGAGCACCAACGGCCCAGGCTAGTTCCTCGTCCGCGATCTCGCGCCCGAACATTTTTTTGAGCCCGGCGCGCGCATCGGCCTTCATCTTCAGTTCGATGCCCTTCGGCGCGGAGTTGGCGTAAGCCTCCAATGACCCTGGACCGGTGATTGGATTGTCCTGCGGGTTCGACAGCGCGGCTTCCGGCTCCAGCCTCGGCTCTGGTTTAACAGGTGGCGTAGGCTGCAGAGGTGGCGGTGCGGGATTTGGTGGGGCAATGATCAACTTGGGATCGATCGGCCGCGGCTCGGCCGGGAATTGACCTTCACCGGCCAGTGCCCGCTTCAGACTCAGCGCGTTGTAAGAGTCCCCCCACTGAGCCGAGCGCTCCAGGCCGACAAAGTCTTTGAGCCTCAACTGGCCCGATTTATAGGCGGCATAGGCGCTCTTGTTGTCGAAAACCTCTCTCTGAACGTCTTCCGGCTGTCTGGCGAACCAGTCCTCTCCCTTCTCGATCGGCGAGGGCTGACCTATGAGCTTAGGGACGAGCGTACATCGACACCTCACGTGGGCCAGCATTGGCTTCTGCAGAGGAAACACCTTGCCGTGGAGCGCCACGCAGGCCACACAACAACGAGCCTGGCGCGCGGAAAGCCAGACCCATCCCTCAACCAGATCTGCATTCTGTTGGTAAGTCTCTCGCGACGCCTCCCGATGAGCCCTCAAGATCTCAGTGCGGGCGATCGACCGAGCTCGATCCAGGTTCCCGCCGAGCGCATCCCGCATCCTGGCGGCCACCTTGTTCAGCCCTTCACCTGCCACGATCCCGGTTATCAGAGTCTCCTTGATCGTCTTGAGCCCCTCCGCCGAAACTCCCCTCAGAGCCATCCGGAGCGGCGACCCGTCGCCCATCATCCCCACCAGATTCTGGAGGGCTTCTCTCGGCACCTGATTGAAAGATTTCTGGGTTCCAACCGCCTCGGCCGAGGCGTTCAGAAGAGCGCCGGCGTCCTTAATCGCCCGCTGTATTTCCAGCCGCTGACCCTGGGTGATGACCCCTTCGGTTATGGCGCCGAGTTGTTGCAACTCCACCGAGACCTGGCCCAACAGCGTCTTAAATCGAGCCTGCCGATCGAGCCAGGCCTGGCTGATGATCTCGTTGCGCGCCCGGGCGGATTCTATTTTGGCTGTGAGTGCATCGAGTTGGGGCTTGAGGCGCTGGAAGGCAATGAAATGCGCCGCCGCGAGACGCCGCTCCGCGACTACATTGCGGGCATCCAGTTGATCACGGAATGTCTGGGCGAGTTGATAGACATCAGGCATTTGCCCCTCTATCGAAAAGCTTCATCGCCGCCGCCCCGGCCGCGGCTATCCGCTCCGCTGCCTGATCCGCTTCCTGGCTCAGCAGTCTCTCTTCATCGGCCTCGTCGAAGGTCTCCGGCAGTTTGTCGGCTTCTTTCAGGATTGCCCGGACGGTCTTTTTGCTGAGAATGACCCCGGCCATCTCGGTATAGGCGCGCATCGCATCGGGCGAAAGCATCAGGCCCTCGGCAATCGAATCGAGGTTGACCGATCCGCCGCTGGGCAGGCCCAGGTATTGAGCAGTGAATCCCAGCGCCCGCTCGAGCGCATCTTTCAGGCTCCGGGCGGCCGTCGCCAGATCGGACGTCTCCTTGACCGTCTCCAGTAACTCCCCGGTGGCGGTCTCCGGCCCCGCAGGTTTCCGGGCTAGCATCGACATCCCGAGGAGGTCCATCAGGTCCTGCAGATCGAGCAAGTCTTGGCGCGCCGCGGCGAGCGCGGATCCCTTCGGCTCCGCATATTCGACCTTGCCGTTGTCCGAGACATCGAAATAACTGTAGGGGCTGATGTTCTCAACCTTTTTCGTCTTGTCGGCACGGCCGGCGAACCAGATCGTCGGCCTGCAGAGATGGAGATAGATCGAATAGTCCGAATACTTCTGGTAGTGCGCGACGTTGATCACAGCCAGGTCGAGCAAAGGCGGCTTCGAGACGAGCGGCGAGCATTCCCCGGTGTAGACCACGGCGACCGGAATCTCAGTCAGCGGCCTGCCGTTGACGTCCAGCGCCAGACCCTGGCCGGCCTCTCCCTCGACCGGAACGACCTGCAGATTGCCGTCCTTGTCCTTCCGCTCCTCATAGAGCGTCCAGGATCCGGGCCTGAGAACCCGGTACCGAACGACCTCTTTCTCGCCGAAATCGCCATCCTCCTCGAGGCTGCACTCTTTGAAGGTGATTTGTTTGAGGTTGCCCTTTTGGTCCAGGCGCCAGTTAACTGCCTGATCCTTCGTGTATTTGACCCAATACGGCCGCCGATTCGCGGCTCGCTCATCCTCCATCGTCGAACCTGCCGGAAGCGCCGGCGGCATATCAACGTAGACGAAGGCATGACCCTCGAATGAATTGTCGAAGAGTTTCTTCGCCCAGACGGTCCAATGTGTCCCGGCCAGGTCGATGTTTTCCGCGATCCCCTCCATCTCCGGCACCGTCTCGCCCCCTTTCCTGCCTTTGATCAGGTCGGGAACGTCCTCCCCGAGAGTCGGCTCTTTCCGGAGGACGAGGCCCACCATGGCGTCTTTGGCCCGTTCATATGCATTGAACAGAATGGCGCGAGCGAGGCGGACTTGATAAGCGGCCGTCTTTTCGGCGGGCTCTTTGGGAAGATATTCGGTAGTCAGCGAGCGGAGATGTCGAGTGCCGCCCGCCACGTCGCGCACATACTTTAGATCGGCCCATTGGTCGTTATGGGCCTTGCACCGATAGGCCGGTGAATTCCGATCGGATTCGAATTGTCTGGCCGTTGGGGCCTGATAGGTCGCCATACGGCGAAGAGGATAGGGGAAAACGCGGATTTATTTTGGCGGGCGGACTGAAGCGATCCGGACCGGTCAATTCGAGGCGTCAGTGACCCCTTTCTTGAAACTGATCGTTCCATCAATCGGAGTGTGCACCGCCCCGTCGTCATCGATCGGCTGGATGTCATATTGATAAGGAATCCCAGGCTGAATCAATCCGAAGTCGTTCTTCCCGATCAGGAAATAGCCCGCCGCCGTCCCGCTCGACCCGTTGCTCAGGATAATGCCGTGTGCGTTCCCGGAGGCCGTAATCGTCCGCTGAAGAACCGTATCAGCGTCCGCATCGTTCCGTGATCTCTTCAGGGTCAGGTAGGCCTTGACCAGCAGTGTATCGGATGGCCAATTGCTCAGCTCGAACTCAATTTTGGTGTCGTCACCGATCACCAGATCTTTCATATTGATCGTTCTCGGAATCATAGCCTCCGCCTTCAGTAAGATGCGGCTCATCGTGCCGATCAGCGGCTGGATCGCCATCGAGGCGCGCAATAGATATCGGGCCAATGGAATGATCCCGCCGGCGAGCAGAGAGAGACCGAAAGCTTCGGCGGACGCAGCGCCGGCGGACAGAATCTGTGTCGTATTAAGTATTAATGGGGTAGCGCCGAATCCCTCCAGCGAGTCGAGACCGACGACCGACAGGTCGGCATCCGTGACGAGCAGGATGATCCCCGCCGACTCATCGCTCGGAACGCCGGCGGATGAAACCGCTGCGGATCCTGGAATAATCCCCACCGCGCCGGCCAATTCATCCGATCCAATTCCCGATGAAGAGAGATAAGAGATCAGGAGAGCGGCGGCAGAACCAACTGCCTCATCTGAGGTGATGCCGGATAAGACAACCACAACGGCGCCTGGCTGGATCGCAGCTTGACCGCGGGCCTCCTCCGATTCAATTCCCCTGGGAGCGAGAAACAGACGGAGCGCGGCGGCTCCCGATTCTTCGAGCGAGCGGATGCCATCAACCGCGATCGTGACGCTTCCGGCCTGCACTGTCGCGCTCCCCAAGCGCTCATTCGATCCGATCCCTGGAGAGGCCAGGAATAAACAGACCAGCGGGCCACCAAATGCCTCAAGAGAACCAGCTCCTGACGGGCCAATCGTCACGCCTCCGGGCTGCAGAGTCGGGCGACCGAAGGATTCCGCGGTATCCGCTCCGATGGACAGAACCAACAGGCCAGACGTCGTGATCGGACTCCCGAACGCTTCGGATGAGGCGATCGAACGCGGCGCAGTTGCCACGGCTCCCGGTATCACTGCCGACCCTCCGAACGCTTCAGAGGAAGCATTCCCGGCCGGGACGAGGTAGAGTTGACCCAGGATCGAACCGAACGCTTCCGCGCTCTCCAGGCCTCGTGATGCAATCGAAACCGCGCCCGGAACAAACACTGCCGCCCCAAAGAATTCAGCGGGCGAAATACCCGACAGCGATAAAAACGCGATCTGGGCGGTCGAGGGGCTACCAAAACTCTCAGCCGATTGGAGCCCCGCGCCAGTAATTGCAACGGCTCCGGGAATCACAGAGCCATTTCCAGATGTGCCATTGGATGGAAGCCCTATGGAGGCAATAAACAAACGAATCGAATCAGATCCGAAGAGTTCAGCGGATCCAATGCCGCTCAGCGCAATCGCCACGATACCCGGGATTGCGAAAGGATTCCCCGGCGCCTCACCGGAAAAGACCCCGGCGGGATTCATGAACTGCTGAAGCGATGCGGCCCCCAGTGACTCGGCACTCGGAATGCCGTTGGCCGAGATGGCCGCGGCCCCCGGAATGATCAAAGGAGACCCAAACGCTTCCCCGCTCGGAATTCCTGCGATGGGCAGCGAAACCGGGCCCGGCGCGATTACTGGAGCGCTGAAAGCCTCGCTTGACAGAATCCCCGCACCGACAACAGTCTGAGTCGCCACGCCACCGGTTTGGAAGAGAAGCAGGAGCATCTAGTTCTGGATGATCTGCAGTCTTACAGTAAACTTCTCGCCACTCACCGGAGTGTATGCATTGCGGGCCACCAATTGCCCGAAGATAGAGGTGCTACCGCCACCGCAAGTGAAAGGGATCGAAAGATTGCCCACCGGAAATGCGCAGTTCCCGCCGGCGCCAGACGTAGCATCCCCGACCGATGAAAGGTTGAACTGAATCGTGCCGATCAGGGTCTCCATCTCCGCATCCGTCGGAGTGTTGGCCGCATTATCGTTGTCCGGAGTGAAGGTCGTATCATAGAGCAGTAACTCAAACTGCCCTTTTGTGGTCTGATTCGCCGAGTCAATCAGCAAGGCACCAATGATGATTCCACTTCCACCGTTCGCGCGCGCCACGCCAGAAAAGGTCATGACTGTGGGCGAGCTGGTGGACTCGGTGATTGCATCACCGACAGCATAAGCGGTCGTATCGGCCGGGCGAGTCTTTGACGCACTTACGGTGACCTGCTTCGATCCGGCGAAACCGAGGAAGTTCTCGCCTGCTGGCAACCGGGTCGGGTCGACGTCGAGGCCGTTCGTCCCATCGCCTCCAATCGCGCCGGTCCCATCAAGGGTTCCATCAACCAGTTTGACGCGCTGGAAATGCACCCCCCCGACATCATCGGTCGCGATGTTAGTGCCCGATCCTGCTGTAATCGCTACATTATCTGCCATGCTTTATTGCCTCAATTCCTGCAGAAAACGGCCCGGCGCTCCCAGTTCCCATGGGATGGGCGGTCCGTCCTCCGTAGTCAGCGTGCCGCCCGCGGTCAGGTTACGACCGTTCCCACTGAAATCGTTTCCTCCGGTCCCTACGTCCAGCATCGGGCAGAATAGATGGATGTCGCTTTTGCGCACTGGTTTGTATTGCCTCATTTCCTGCTGGATTTCCCGCTGGGTCAGCACCGCGTTGTAAATCTTGAGAGCGGCCATGCTCGCGTTGATCCATTCGTCATTTGCATCGTTTGCGATATAGAGAAGACCGGACGGCGGCTCGTCAGAGGTCGTACTGATATCGAGGGCACCATTCAGATAGATATTCCGTGAAGCGCCAGTTCCCGCTCCTGAAACAATAGCAACGTGATACCATTGGCCGACGATCAGATCAGTGCCATCGATACCGGCAGCGCCCGGCCCTGGGTAAAATTCCAATATCGTCCCGTTACCGCCTGTGCCCAGGTAGAAGTCATTCGCCCCATCCCAGGCAATCATCACGCAAAAGTTATTCAGATCCACGACGATCTTCACCCAGAACATGATCGTATTCGGGAAGGTCGGGCTCGTGGATCGGAAATAATTGTCCGCAATGGCGTCGAACCTGATTGCCATACCTACGCGCTGATGACCTGGAACAGGGCCTCGCGCTCGGCCGGGCTCATCGCGGCGACCTTCTCCTGAGCCTTCTGTAGCGTGACCTTCCGATCACGAATCTGAGAGATCGCAAGCGCCTCGTCGCGTAGCGCATCGCGTTGATTGCTGATCTCCAGCAGTTTCACCTCGAGGTCCTCAATGGATAAGTCTTCGTACTTTTCCTCGTAATTCTTCATGGTTCCTCACAGCTTAAAGAGACGATTCGCCCCTGAGTCGATCGTGAAGGTGATATTGCCACCGTTCGGCGTCACGGGCAGACCGCTGCCGGTTTGCGGAGCCAGGGCGACGTTCCCCGCGTTGATGCCGCTGGCCAGCGCGTTCACCGACAAGGACCGATCCCCCGCCGATGCGGCGCCGCTCAGCGTCGCGCTCTGACCATTGGAGAAGGTAAGGACCGTGCCGCTCGGGATGGCCGCCTTCAAAGGCTCGACCGCAATCGAGGTCGCCGAAGAGGCGGCATTGGTGTTTACCGTAACGATGTGCTTACCGGTGATGAGCGCGATCATCCTGGAAGTCGCCGGTGTCCCGGTGTCCTTATAGATCGCGATCGCCTCGACCGTGGCCCCGGTCACGGAGCTGAACGTCGGATCGTCCGCATCGGCAACGCCATTGGTCGCCGTCTTATTGGCCAGCGTCTGGGCCGTGCCGACCAGGCAGCCGTCGAAGTCGTTCCAGTTGTCGCCGGCGCCGGACGGACCGAGGCAGACGGCATATCCGCCGGAAGTGTAGGAGCCGGAGCCGACCACGTTGGTCCCGTCTAGCCGCTGCAACTCGAAAGTATTCGTCGCCTGATTCGCGATCTGCCATAGCCCGTTGGCCGCCAGGTTTCCGCCTACGCCATCGATAAACACGATGTCGCCGTTCGCGAAGCCGTGACCGGTCGCCGTGATGACGATCGGCGTCGCGTTGGTGGCGCCGCTGATGGCCTTTACCCCGGTATCGGCGGTATTGAGGTCCAGCAGCGCCGCTTTAATCGTGTCGGTATCGTAATCCGCAGAGCCGTCGAGGAATGCCTCTCGCCCCTTTTCAAATAGTCTCATTGGTTATCCGCCTTTGATTAGACTAAAAACTCTAGTGGTTCTTGCAGGGAAGGTGCGCCTCCCTCTTTCCGCTCAGAGGATAGGCGAAAACGCGGATTTATTTTGACGGGCTGTGGAGAAGCGGCCAGATCGTCAATACTGGATTGCCGATCCGGCCATCTTCGAACGAAGAGAAAAGAAATGTGCAACGGGGATGATTATACAGGGCACCGGGATTTATTTTGGGATAGAGGATTGGTGAGGTGCGACAGAGAATTGTCGGGGCGGGAGTGACCGATCTATAAGAACAGATCGGTCGAGGTATGGAAGAATTCTGCCAGGCCTTTGGCGTGGGCTTTGCTGATGCCCCGCTTCCCGGCCAGCACTTCAGACACTACACTTTTCGTTCCGAATATAGGCACAAGGTCAACCTGCTTGAGATCATTCGCCGCCATCAATTCTTGCAAGACTTCCAGAGGGGTGACGGATTCCGGCTTGTAATACCGCTGTTCGAACTCCTGGATCAGATGAACGAGCAGCTTGTAGAGCTTCTCTTCCTCGGGGGACCTATCGTCCCCCTTATCCATCAGCCGTCGAACAACCGCCAACATTCGGTCGTTTTCCTCTTCCGTCTCAATAATGCCAGGCAAAGTAGAAGTCAGCAGGCGAGCGTATGCATTCGGATCAATCCGGGCATTTCTCACAGTTACCTTTCCACTTGTCTTTATCATATTCCGCATGCGTCAAAATCTGTTCGATCACCAGAATGCCGTTTTTATAGTCGATTCTGGCGATCAGCCGGTACTTGTTCCCACCAATATTGAATATAACGCATTGACGATACATATCGGCAGACCTAAATGTCTGTTTAACCTCGCTGAAACTGCCCCAAGTTGTTTTACTGGCAATCTCGTACCATGCATTGAGAGCGACCCGAGCGTTCGCATGTTCCCGGATGAAGCGCTTGATAACGCTTAATGAAATGATTTCCATAATTTTCAATACCTGCCATCTTCAAACAGTGCCGCTTTTCTGGTTTCATATGGTCAAATCCTCTCAATTCAATGCATTCCTTCGGTTAAATGCTCACCGTCATTCTCCGTGACGGTCCTGATCTTCTGATTCAGTTCGCATCCCGCGAACCTCACACAGATTCGCATATTGCGAATTACCTGTCAAGCCCTTCATCTCAACCATTCGCCCTGCTCGAACTCGCCGCCCAGCGCCAGCTCGTTGAACGCATCTGACCCGGAATCGACCTGGTCTTTGAACTTGCCGCGCGGGAACTGGCGGTACTCCTCTTTGAACGCCTTGTTCCAGTCCCCGGCGACCAGCTTCACATTCCCCGCGTTCCACTGCGCCGCGAAACCGAAGGCTCTGGTCTCCTTCGCGCCGCTCACCGGCTCGGCCTTCACGTCGAACCCGGCCAGCAATTTGACGAGCTGCCCGGCCTGATCCAGCCCGGCCTGGCCGGGGTCTTGAGGAAGATGAACTTTGACCGAAGGCCCATCCATGACTGCGGTATTGCGGATCTCGTGTCTGACCTGCTCGGCTGACCACTGGCCGCGGGCTACGTCGCAGACGTAGTAAATACCGGTCTGGTCGTCGACTCCGAGCAGAGGCCCGCAGGTATAGGCACCGGCGCCCTTCGTGGCGGCAAGGTCCCAGGCCCGGCATAGGCGCAGGCCTGCGGGGCGAACCGGAACGATCTCCAGCTTATCCATCTTGAAGAAATCGCCCTCTTTGGCCGAGGGCCTTTGCTGAAAGAGCGCCTCAAAGAAGTACTGGCCGATGCGCCGGCAGATTTTTCTCAATTTCTCGATCGGCCGCCGCTCCGGACAGAGCGCTTCGCCTGGCGCGCGCCAATCCGGCTCAATAGTGCAACTCTCCGGGAACTGCTGGGGCTGAGGTTCCTCAGCGATCGCCGGCAGGTTTACGATGTGCCAGCGCTCCGGATCGTCCCCGTCTTTTTCTTCCGAAAGGAGATACCCGGCCAGATCATCCTCATGCCATCGAGTCGTAACCATGATCAGAGCGCTGCTCGGATCTACATCGCTCCAGGGCTCTTCGCGAGTATAGAAGGTCGATCCGTACCAGTCTTGATGCTTTGCCCGTATCGTCTCCGAAGCGGCCTCCTCGGCGTTCTTGATCGGGTCGTCGATGATACCCAGGTGAAAGCCTTTCCCGGCCATCGGCCCACCGACGCCCGCGGCCCACATTCCCCCGCCCTGGCCGGTCTCCCAATGGCGGACGGCGCTGGCGTCGTTGCGGAGTTGACATCCGATTCTCTGATAGTTCTCCCTGGCGTTCCGGCTGAGCGTATAGGCAAGTTCGGCCGAATAGCTGCAGAGCCCAACCCAGCGCTGAGGATATCGATAGAGAAAATATGAGGTGAATAATCTGGAAACGGTCTCCGATTTGCCGTGGCGAGGAGGCATGAAGACCATCAGCCGTTTGATCTGGCCCTCAGCTACTTTCTGAAGCGCGTCGGCCAAAATCTCACAATGTTTGTACCAGCGGTATCGCGGATTGACCTTGGAAACGAATTCACGGAAGGAAAGAGATCCCCGGTCCTTAGCCTTACGAATCCCGTTGATCGCTGACTCGCCCGGGCTCCAGTCTGATGGAGTTCCAACGGGCTTCAATGCCCCGAATGAGTTTGTCAGATTGATCTTGAGAAAACCCTTGCTCATTGATTGCTGCGACCAGATCGGCGCCCATTTGCTCGGTCACTCTCTGCAGTGTCGCCATTGAGATCGATCCCTCATTCTTCATTTTGTGAATCCGCTCGACCATTTTCCCGGCGCGATCCACGACCTGGGAGATCGCCGTGAAGTCTGGCATCTGCCGGGGCCTCGGACGAGGTGCGGGCCGGTCCGGATCTGGATTGTTGAAGGACTCGAACCAGGCCATCAAGGCGCCGTCCGGACCATAGATATCTTCCCACCGCTCGACCAGATCCTCGATCTGCGCCC
>DATEFT010000798.1:0-2161 GCA_035280505.1 Blastocatellia bacterium
CGCCGAAGCTTCGCTCCGGCTCGGCCTTCACCCGCATGGCCAGCGTGTTGACGAAGAATCCGATCAGCCCTTCCAGCTCCGCCTCCGGCCGGTTCGCGATCGGCGTCCCCACCACCACCTCTCCCTGCCCGCTGTAACGGCTCAACAACACGCCGAAGCCCGCCAGCAGCGTCATGTAGAGCGTCGCCGCTTGATCTCGGCTCAGCCTCTTCAATTCCGCCAAAAGTTCGCCGCTCAAATGTATCCAGCAGACCTCGGCCTCGAAGCTCTGGATCGCCGGGCGCGGCCGGTCGGTCGGCAGTTCCAACTGTTCGGGAATCCCCGCCAGTTGATCCTTCCAGTAGGCCGGACCCGCTCGCAGTCCATCGACCTTCTGCCGCTGCCGGCTTCGCTGCCAGATCACATAGTCCGCATACTGCACCGGCAAGGGCTCCAGCGGATTCTCCCGGCCCTCTCTGAAAGCTCCGTAGAGCGCGGTCAGTTCCCGGTTGAAGATCGCCTCCGACCATCCATCCGAGACGATGTGGTGCATGGTCCGCAACAGCACGTGCTCGCTCTCGCCCAGCTTCAACAATCTCAGCCGCAGCAACGGGCCCCGCGCCAGATCGAAGGGCTCCGCTTGAGCACGGGTCAGCGCCGCCTTCAATTGGGCGGACCGTTCCGCCTCGGCCAGCATGCTCAGGTCCTCGACCGGCAGCTCAAGCTTCAATTGCGGCTCGATGAGCTGGACCGGCTCTCCCTCCAGCTCAGTGAAGCGGGTCCGCAGGCTCTCGTGCCGCTCGACGATCGCGTTGAGCGCCCGCTCCAGCGCCTCCCGGTCCAGGTCTCCCCGCAGCCTGAGGGCCACCGGCATGTTGTACTCCGCGCTGGTCCCTCCCAGCCGATCCAGGAACCACAACCGCTGCTGCCCGTCGGACAAGGGCAGACGCTCGGGCCGTTCCCGTCTCGTCAATTGAGGGGTCTCCTTCCGGGCCTCTCTCAACCGGGGGTCGAGTTCCGCCACGCTCGGCGACTCGAACAACGTACGGATCGCCAGCTCTACTCCCAGAACGGCGCGAATCCGCGTCACCAGTCGCGTCGCCAGCAGCGAGTGGCCGCCCAGCTCGAAGAAGTTGTCGTCGATCCCTACGCGCTCCACGCCCAGCACCTCCGCGAAGAGCGCGCAAAGGACTTCTTCCCGCGGGCTTCGCGGCTCCCGGCTCGTCACCGGAGCGTCCGGCTCCGGTTCGGGCAGCGCCCGGCGATCAAGCTTTCCGTTCGGCGTCAGCGGCAGCGCCTCCAGCACCACGATCGCCGCCGGCACCAGGTATCCCGGCAGCCGCTGGCTCAACTGCTGTCGAATCGCGAACGGATCCAGTTCAGATCCGTCCGCGGCAATCACGTACCCCACCAGACGTCTCTCGCCGGGCCGATCCTCTCGCGCGATCACCACGGCCTGTGCCACTCCCGGTTGCTCTCTCAACGCGGCCTCGATCTCTCCCGGCTCCACTCGGAATCCACGGATCTTCACCTGCTGATCGCTTCTCCCCACGAACTCCAACTCTCCGCTCACGCTCCATCTCACCAGATCTCCCGTCCGGTACATCCGCGTTCCCTGCGGACCATACGGATCCGCCACGAACCGCTCCGCCGTCAGCCCCGCCCTCTTCAAATATCCTCGCGCCAGCCCCGCCCCCGCCAGGTACAGCTCTCCCGTCACTCCCGCCGGCACCGGCCTCAGCCTCGAATCCAGACAGTAGGCCCTCGTCTGGCTGATCGGCCCTCCGATCGGGATCGTCCATCCTGCTCCGACCTCCGTTCGCCCGACCTCTCCCCCGGTCGCGAAGGTCGTCGTCTCCGTCGGCCCGTAGACGTGCAGCAACCTCCCAGGACCTCCGCTCTTCATCACCGCGGCCACGCATCCGGCATCCACCTGCTCGCCGCCGAAGAGCACCTCCCGGCATCCATTCAACGCGTCCGGCGCCTCTCGCGCCACCTGATTGAAGAGGGCCGTGGTCAGAAAGATCGTGCTCACGCCATGCTCCCTCAACTCCGCTCTCAGGCGCACCGGGTCCAGCAACGCCTCTCGCTCCAGACACTGCACCCGCCCGCCATTGATCAGCGCTCCCCAGATCTCGAAGGTCGCCGCGTCGAACGTCACCGTCGCCCCCTGCGCGATCAC
>DATEFT010000799.1:0-4675 GCA_035280505.1 Blastocatellia bacterium
CGCCGAAGCTTCGCTCCGGCTCGGCCTTCACCCGCATGGCCAGCGTGTTGACGAAGAATCCGATCAGCCCTTCCAGCTCCGCCTCCGGCCGGTTCGCGATCGGCGTCCCCACCACCACCTCTCCCTGCCCGCTGTAACGGCCCAACAACACGCCGAAGCCCGCCAGCAAGGTCATGTAGAGCGTCGCCGCCTGATCCCGGCTCAATCGCTTCAGTCCGGCCCATTGCTCGCCGGTCAATCTCAAGTCACAGGCTTCCGCCTCGAATCTCTGGATCGCCGGGCGCGGCCGGTCGGCCGGCAGCTCCAACTGCTCCGGGATTCCCGCCAGTTGCGCCTTCCAGTAGGCCAGTCCAGCTCGCAATCCATCGGCGTCCCGCCGCTGCCGGCTTCGCTGCCAGATCGCATAGTCCGCGTACTGCACCGGCAGCGGCTCCAACGGGTTCTCGCGGCCCTCTCTGAAAGCTCCGTAGAGCGCGGTCAGTTCCCGGTTGAAGACCGCCTCCGACCATCCGTCCGAGACGATGTGGTGCATGGTCCGCAGCAGCACGTGCTCGCTCTCGCCCAGTCTCAGCAGTTTGAGCCGCAGCAGCGGTCCCCTCGCGAGATCGAAGGGCTCACCTCCATTCCGGATCAGGGCCTCTCTCAATCGGGCCGCTCGTTCCGGTTCTTCCAGATGGCTCAGGTCCTCGACCGGCAGCTCGAGCTTCAACTGCGGCTCGATGATCTGGACCGGTTCTCCCTCCAGCTCCGCGAAGCGGGTCCGCAGGCTCTCGTGCCGCTCGACGATCGTGTTGAGCGCCCGCTCCAGCGCCTCCCGGTCCAGCTCTCCCCGCAGCCTGAGGGCCACCGGCATGTTGTACTCCGTGCTGGTCTCTCCCAAGCGGTTCAGAAACCACAACCGCTGTTGGCCGTCAGAGAGCGGCAGAGGCTCGGGCCGTTCCCGCTCCACCGGGCGGACGCGCCAGGCGCGGTTGCCAGGGGCCGCTCTCAACCGCGGGCCGAGTTCCGCGACGCTCGGCGATTCGAACAGGGTGCTGATCGCCAGTTCGACCCCGAGGCTGAGGCGAATCCGCATCGCCAGCCGCGTCGCCAGCAACGAGTGGCCGCCCAGCTCGAAGAAGTCGTCGTCGATCCCCACCCGCTCCACTCCCAGGACCTCCGCGAAGAGCGCGCAGAGGATCTCTTCCCGAGGGCTGCGCGGCGGATTCCAGGACCTCGCTGAAGTCCATTCCGGCTCCGGCAACGCCCCGCGATCGAGCTTTCCGTTCGGCGTCAGCGGCAACGCCTCCAGCTCCACGATCGCCGCTGGCCGCATGTAGTCCGGCAGGCTCTTTCGCAAGTGGCGCTGTAAGACCTGCCCCAACCTCTCGGTCCCCGCATTTCGCGCCGGCGCGTTCCCGTAACGGTGTAAGAACGATTGCGGCGCCTCCGGCGATCTCTCGACCTCCATCCATCGCGGATTGAAGACGGCGTCGAGCAGTCCATCGGCGCCGAATCCATGCCAGCTCAACGACGCTCCCAGCCGTCGCGCCAACTCCGTCACGGCCTGCGGGTCCTCACCCCGGCTCTCCAGCAAGGCGGCGCGCAACTGCTCCGGGTCTCGAACCTCCAACGCTTCGCGGTGCAACCGGCGGACGGCTTCCACCGCGCCGGCGACCCGCCGATCGCGAATCCCGTCGACTCTCACGGCCAGGTCCGGCTCCCGCGCCAGCAGCGCGGTGACGGCCTCTCGCCACTGCCCGCCCTCATCCCATCGCACCCGCCGCTCCGGAGCGCGAAGCAGCGCCCGCTTGCCCGCCGGCCCCATCTTCATGACGACGTCGTACCGGAACCGGCTCAGCTCGTTGTCATAGCCTCCGGCCTTCGGCCACAGTTCGACCCGCCCGACCTTCTCCCAGCGGCGTCCCAGTTCCTCGAACAGTCCGGCATCGATCAGCAGCTCCGATTCCATCATCATCCCCTGCCGGATGCGCTGCCGCAGCTCTCCGAGGTCCTCCAGGTCCTCCAGATCGGGGGCCGATCGATACAACTGGACCGACGTGTGAAAGGCCTCCAACAACGGCAGACTGCGCACGTCACCGACGAAGATGTGTCCCCCGCGCCGAGTCACCCGGACGGCTTCACCCAGCACCTCCAGCAGGTAGTCGAGGTCCGGGAAATACTGCGCCACCGAGTTGATGATCGTCAGATCGACGCTGTCGTCCTCGACGAACGAGAGTTCGTGCGCCGATCCCTGCCGCAGTTCGACCGATCTCAGATCCGGACGAAGGGACAGATCCGATTCGAGCCGGGCGAGGACCTCCGCCGAGAAGTCCACTCCCAGATAACGCTCGCACTGGCCGGCCAGCCGCGTCAGCAACAACCCGGTGCCGCATCCCACCTCCAACACGCGGCGCGGCTCCAGGGCTCGCAACCGGGCCACGGTCTCTTCCACCCAGATCCGCATCTCCTCAACTGCGATCGGCTCCCCGGTATAACTGCTCTTCCATCCGACCAGATCGAAGTCGGCGGCCGGGGCGGCGCCTCCGGCATAGATCGAGTCGTAAAGTTCCCGCCACTCGCGCAAGTGTGAGGTTCGAGCCTGCGTCCGGCCCGTCTCGCTCCGGCGGCGGACGACATACCCCAGCAGACGCTTCGCCTCGCCTTCGCCCCGGGCGATGACCACGGCATCGTCTACCTCGTCGTGCTGCCGCAGGGCGGCCTCGATCTCGCCCAGTTCCACGCGAAAACCGCGAATCTTGACCTGCTGGTCGCTGCGGCCGACGAACTCCAGGCTGCCGTCTTCATACGGCTGCGCCAGATCTCCCGTCCGGTACATCCGGGTTCCCGGCTGCCCGAAAGGATCGGCCACGAATCGTTCGCCGGTGAGGGCCGCCCGCTTCAGATATCCGCGGGCCAGCCCGGCTCCGGCGACGTAGAGTTCCCCGGTCACTCCGGCCGGCACCGGCCGCAGCCTCGGATCCAAACAATAGACTCGCAGATCCGGAATGCCGCGGCCGATGGCGCTGCCTTCGTTTCGAATCGCGGATTGATCGAGCGCCAGGTAGCTGACGTGCACGGTCGTCTCGGTGATGCCGTACATGTTGATCAGGCTGGGGCCGTCGCCGGCATGCCGCTCATACCAAGGCCGCAGCCGTCGTGGTTCCAGGGCCTCGCCGCCGAAGATCACATAGCGCAGAGTAGTGGCCGATTCGGGGTCGAGCACCTCGCGATCCGCCTGCATCAATTGATAGAAGGCCGAGGGCGTCTGATTGAGGACCGTCACCTTCCACCGCGCGAGGAACCGCCTGAACTCCAGCGGAGATCGGCTGATCAGGTAGGGCACCACCACCAGCCGCCCGCCATGCAGCAGCGGACCCCAAATCTCCCAGACCGAGAAATCGAAGGCATACGAATGGAACAACGTCCAGACGTCCTCCGCTCCGAAGTGGAACCAGTCCTGCGTCACGCTGAAGAGCCGAATCACATTGCGATGCGTGACGACGACTCCCTTGGGCCGCCCCGTCGAACCGGAGGTATAGATGATATAGGCCGGATGCTGCGGATTCAGTGGGCGCCGCCCGCGGGCTCCCGGATCGGCGGTCGCTCGCGATGAGAGCGTCGGAATTTGCTGATCGAGCAACAATCGGCGCCAACCCGCCGGTGAAGAGTCGGGCAATCGCGCCGCCAGTTCGCCGGTCGTCAGCACACAGGCCGGCTCGGCATCCGCGAGCATGAACGCGATGCGCTCGTCCGGATAGTCGGGATCGATCGGCAGGTAGGCGGCTCCCGACTTCAGAATCCCCAACAGCGCCACGATCATCTCCAACGAACGCGGCACCGCGACGGCCACGACCGCTTCCGGTCCGATGCCCTCTCCGATCAACCATCCCGCCAACTGATCGGCCCGCTCGTTCAACTCCCGATAGGTCAGCTCCTGTCCTTCGTAGACCACGGCCACGGCTTCGGGTCTGCTCCGAACCTGTCGCTCAAACAATTCGGGCAACGTCGCTTCAAAATCGAAGTGTGTCTTATTCAACATCGTGTTCCCCACGGTTAAACTTCAGATAAAATCGCTGGTTTGTTTGAGCGTGGATTTGGATTGGGCACTACTATTTCGACCTTATTACCGCGCTTCTTAATGCTGGAGGGCGTCAGGGTACCCCCTTCTGCAAAAGCCATTCCTGATGCTCTACACGTTAACAATTTAGTTTCTTCCAATAACAGCCAACGCTGGAACTTTGAACCGACCCCGAGTGTAGTAACTAATAGATTGGTCCCGGGAATGGAGCAGATTGATCCCAAGAATGGGGCTTGTTACCTCACGCGGTACCGCTCTAATGCTCTTCGAATTCGCCTCTACCATCGCTCAAAGTCGGAGGTGGAAATCGGAGGTAGGGTTTGGAGCTGGAGCTCTGAGTCAGCTCTTCATGGTTAGAAGTTAGGAAGCTATTAACAGATAAGCCTCCGGAACGCTGTAGTACAAATGTACGTAGGCTTGTTCGATGATCAGACATTATGAATGGAGCATGAACAGACAGAATTGACTGGAATGAACGATGTTAGCCGGAGGATCTGAAAGGCTCCATAATAATGATTCATACATCGAGAATCCGTATGGTCTGTCCTCGCCATCATTAACCTCACTCGCGGTCGAATCGCGAGCAGCCTTCGATCGACCAGGCCGCACAACCTG
>DATEFT010000800.1:0-8428 GCA_035280505.1 Blastocatellia bacterium
CGTCAATTCGATGGCCGGCAACCTCACCGCTCAGGTCCGCAACATCGCCGAGGTCACCACCGCCGTCGCTCACGGCGATCTCTCCAAGAAGATCACCGTCGACGTCAAGGGCGAGATTCTCGAACTCAAGAACACCACCAACCGGATGGTCGATCAGCTCAACTCCTTCGCCTCCGAAGTGACGCGGGTCGCCCGCGAGGTCGGCACCGAGGGCAAACTTGGCGGCCAGGCCGACGTGAAGGACGTCGGCGGCACCTGGAAGGACCTGACCGACAGCGTCAATTCGATGGCCGGCAACCTCACCGTTCAGCTTCGCGACGTGTCGAAGGTGGCCACCGCCATCGCCAACGGAGATTTGACGCAGAAGATCACCGTCGATGTGCGCGGCGAGATTCTCCAGATCAAAGAGGTCATCAACCGGATGGTCGATCAGCTCAACTCCTTCGCCTCCGAGGTGACACGGGTTGCACGCGAGGTCGGCACCGAGGGCAAACTCGGCGGCCAGGCCGATGTGAAGGATGTCGGCGGCACCTGGAAGGACCTCACCGACAGCGTCAATTCGATGGCCGGCAACCTGACCGGCCAGGTTCGCAACATCGCCGAGGTCACCACCGCCGTGGCCAACGGCGACCTCTCCAAGAAGATCACCGTCGACGTCAAGGGCGAGATTCTCGAACTCAAGAACACCATCAACGTCATGGTCGATCAGCTCAACTCCTTCGCCTCCGAGGTGACGCGGGTCGCTCGCGAGGTCGGCACCGAGGGCAAGCTCGGCGGTCAGGCCCACGTCCGCGATGTCGGCGGCACCTGGAAGGACCTGACCGACAGCGTCAACTTCATGGCCGGCAACCTCACCAATCAGGTCCGGAATATCGCCCAGGTCGTGACGGCCGTGGCCAACGGCGAATTGAATCGCAAGCTGACGATCGAGTCCAAGGGCGAGATCGCCGAACTGGCCAGCACCATCAACGCCATGACCGACACCCTGGCGACCTTCGCCGACCAGGTCACGACCGTGGCGCGCGAGGTGGGCGTCGAGGGCAAACTCGGCGGGCAGGCCAACGTTCCCGGCGCGTACGGCACCTGGCGGGATCTGACCGATAACGTCAACCAGTTGGCCGCCAACCTGACCAACCAGGTCCGCGCCATCGCCGAAGTCTCGACGGCGGTGACCCAGGGCGACCTGACCCGGTCGGTCACGGTCGAGGCCCAGGGCGAAGTGGCGGCGCTCAAGGACAACATCAATGAGATGATCCGCAATCTCAAAGATACCACCCAGAAGAACAAGGAGCAGGATTGGCTCAAGACCAATCTCGCCCGGTTCAGCAGCATGCTCCAGGGTCAGCGGGACATGACGACGGTGGCCAATATGATCCTGTCGGAACTGGCCCCGCTGGTCGAGGCCCAGCAGGGCGTCTTCTACGTCAATCAGCCCACGGAAGAGGGCCTGCCGATGATGAGGCTCTTGAGCGGATACGCCTTCTCCCGGCGCAAAAACCTGGCCCACGAGTTCAAACCGGGCGAGGGGCTGGTCGGACAGTGCGTGATCGAGAAGAGGCGGATCCTGCTGACCAACGTTCCGGATCACTATATCGTGATCAGTTCCGGTCTCGGCGAGGCGCCGCCGCTCAGCATCGTCGTCCTTCCGGTCCTCTTCGAGGAAGAGGTCAAAGCGGTCATCGAACTGGCCTCCTTCAGCAACTTCAACGAGATTCATATCGCCTTTCTCGACCAGTTGACCGAGAGCATCGGGATCGTCATCAACACCATCGAAGCCAACTCTCGCACCGAACGCCTGCTCATTCAGTCGCAATCGCTCGCCGGCGAGTTGCAGAGCCAGCAGGACGAGTTGAAGAAGACCAACGAACGGCTGGAGCAGCAGGCCCTGACCTTGCGCGAATCCGAGGAGCGGCTGCGGTCCCAGCAGGAGGAGTTGCGGAAGACCAACGAAGAGCTGCAGGACAAGGCCCAGTTGCTGGCCCAGCAGAAGTCCGAGGTCGAGGCCAAGAATCGCGAGGTCGAAGAGGCGCGCTGGGCCATGGAGGAGAAGGCCGAACAACTGGCGCTGACCTCGAAATACAAGTCCGAATTCCTGGCCAATATGTCGCACGAGCTGCGGACCCCGCTCAACTCGATGCTGATCCTTTCGCGCCAGATGGCCGAGAACGGCGGCGGCAATCTGACGCCCAAACAGGTCCAGTTCGCCGAGACCATCTATTCGTCCGGCAACGATCTGCTCTCGTTGATCAACGACATCTTAGATCTGTCGAAGATCGAATCGGGGATGATGGCGATCGAAATCGGCGAGGTCCAATTCGCCGAGGTGACCGAGAAACTCAGCCGCAGCTTTCTCCAGTTGGCGGCGGATAAAGACCTGGAGTTCTTCATCGAGTCGGCTCCGAACCTGCCGGCGATCATGTACACCGACCAGAAACGCCTGCAGCAGATCCTCAAGAACCTGCTCTCGAACGCCTTCAAGTTCACCGACAAGGGCCGGGTCCTGCTCAACCTGAGGGTGGCCGATTGGCGGGCCAGCTACGCGCAGGAGTCGCTCAACCAGGCCGACACGGTGATCGCCTTCTCCGTCATCGACACCGGAATCGGAATTCCGATGGAGAAGCAACGGATCATCTTCGAGGCGTTCCAGCAGGCCGATGGAACGACCAGCCGCAAGTACGGCGGCACCGGCCTCGGCCTCTCGATCAGCCGCGAGATCGCGCGGCTGCTCGGCGGCGAGATCCGCGTGACGAGCGCGCCCGGCGAGGGCAGCACCTTCACGCTCTACCTGCCCCGAACCCACCGGCTCCCGGCGCCGGAGATCGGCCGGACCATCGAGATCGAAAGCCGCCTGAAACCGCTCCATCGCGCGTTGTTCAGGGACGAAAATTCGGCGCTCACCTCCAACGAATTCGGCGAGACCATCGAGATCGTGGACGACCGGAAAGAGATCAAGCCGGGCGACCGCGTGGTCCTGATCGCCGAAGACGACGCGCTGTTCGCGCAGATCCTGCTGGACCTGGCCCACGAAAAAGGCTTCAAGGGCCTGGTCGTCTCGCAGGGAGAGGCGGCCCTGACGCTCGCCCGCCGGTACAACCCGGTGGCCATCACGCTCGACATCAAATTGCCGGACAGCGACGGCTGGACCGTGCTCGACCGGCTCAAACACGACCCGAAGACCAGCCACATTCCGGTCCACATCATCTCGGCCTATGACAACGATTATCAACTGCGAAAACTGGGGGCCTTCACGCACCTGCGCAAACCGGTGACGCGCGAACAACTGATCGAGGCCTTCGACAAGATCACCAGTTTCGCGCAGCGGCAGGTCAAACACCTGCTGGTGGTCGAAGACGACGAGATCCAGCGCCTGAGCATCGTCGAATTGATCGGCGAGGGCGACGTGGAGACGACCGCCGTCTCGACCGCCGAAGAGGCGCTGATCGAGCTGCAAAAACAGGCCTTCGACTGTATGGTGCTGGATCTGAAGCTGCCGAAAATGACCGGGTTCGAGCTGATCGAACGGATCCAGAAAGAGCTCGGTCTGACCCAACTGCCCGTGATCGTCTACACCGGCAAGGAACTGACCTCCAAGGAAGAGACCCAGTTACAGATGGTCGCCGACGCGATCATCGTCAAAGAGGCCCATTCGCCGGAGCGGCTGTTGGCCGAGACCTCGCTCTTTCTGCATCGGATCGAGTCCTCGTTGCCGGAGCCGAAACGTCAGATGGTCGAAATCTTCCTGCGCCAGGACCCCATCCTGGAGGGCCGCAAGGTCCTGATCGTGGACGACGACGTCCGCAACATCTTCGCGCTGACCAGCGCGCTGGAAGCCTATAAGATGGTGGTCCTGCGCGCGGAGAACGGCCGCGAAGGCATCGAGATGCTCCAGGAGAATCCGGACATCGATATCATGCTGATGGATATCATGATGCCGGAGATGGACGGCTACGAAACGATGCTGGCCATCCGCCAGATCCAACAGTTCGAGCAGCTTCCGATCATCGCGCTGACGGCCAAGGCCATGAAGACCGACCGCGAAAAATGTATCGAAGCCGGAGCCTCCGACTACATCTCGAAGCCGCTCGACATGGATCATCTGCTGTCGATGTTACGAGTCTGGCTCTACAAACAGAAGAGCGCCAGCGCCTGAGTGATCGAAGAACGCCTCGCCCGGCACGACCAGCGCTCAGCCCCAGAGGCCCGGGCCACAGGACATGGACCGACATGACGGAGCAAAATGACGCAATCTTGGTAGAAGAGATCGAGATGGATCTGCTGCTCGAGGGACTGTCCCGGCGCTACGGAGTCGAGTTGCGAAACTATGCGCGCGCGCCGTTATGGCAGCACCTCCGCCGATGCATGCAGCGGGAACAGGTGCCGACGATCTCCGGTTTTCTGCATCGGGTCCTGCGAGATCCGGAATCGCTGCAGACCTTTCTGCTCGAGCTCTCGACCAGCCGGATCCAACTGTTCTGCGATCCGGATTTCTACCGCGCCTTTCGAGCCAAGGTGGTGCCGCTCCTGCGCACGCACCCCGTCATCCGGCTCTGGATTGCCGGATGCGTGAGCGGGGAGGAGATCTATTCCACCGCCATCCTGCTCGAAGAAGAAGGGATCTATGAGCGAAGCCGCATCTACGCCACCGATCATAGCCAGGAGGCGCTCGGGCTCGCCAGGGCCGGCGCCTTCCCGCTCTCGTCGGAGTCGGAGTATACTACCAACTATCTGCGCGCGGGCGGCAAGAAGGCTCTCTCCGACTACTATTCGGTCGCGGCCGACCGGATGATGTTCAATCCGGAACTTCGGCGAAATGTGACCTTTGCCGAGCACAACCTGGTAACCGACGGATCTTTCAACGAGTTCCAGGTCGTCCTCTATCGCTATGTCATGAGATATTTTGACCAGAGCCTGCAGGAGCGCGTTCACGAGCTGATCTATCAAAGCCTGAGCCTGTTCGGAGTGATCGGTCTCGGACCGCGGGAGTCATTGGGGTCTTCACTCCGCGAGGCCTGTTACGAACCGTTGGACGAAGAGAGTCGGCTCTATCGCAAGGTACTCTAAAATTTTCAGGGATGAGGAAAGTGATGGATGGTGAAATGCAGAAAGTCAACATCCTGCTAGTAGACGACAACCCCAACAATCTATTGACGCTCGAAAGCATCCTGGACGCCCCGGACCGCAATCTGGTTCAGGCGTCGTCGGGTGAAGAGGCGCTCCGCTATCTGCTCGATCATGAGGTGGCCGTGGTGCTGCTCGACGTCCATATGCCGCACATCGACGGCCTGGAGACGGCGGCCCTGATCCGGGGGCGCGAACGGACCGCCAACCTGCCGATCATCTTCTTGACCGCCTATGACAGCGCGGGCTACTCGAACATGACCCAGGGTTATTCGCTGGGCGCGGTCGACTACATCGTCAAACCGATCGATCGGGACGCCCTGACCTCGAAGGTCGCGGTCTTCGTCGAACTCTTCCGCAAGACCGAACAGGTCAAGCAACAGGCCGAGTTGCTGCACCAGAAGAACATCGAGCTGGAACATGCCAATCTGCAGCGGCTCTCGCGACTGATCGACCTCGGCCAGCAACTGGTCGCGGAACGGGACCTGGAACAGTTGCTCAAAACCTTCTGTCACGAGGCGTGCGACATCATGGGCGTTCGCTATTCCGCCCTCGGGATGGTCAACGGCGACTCGGAATCGTCATTGAACTTCTGCGTCTGCGGGTTCGAGCTGAACGACACGATCCGCGACCGGCTGATCCAGGCCAATCGATATTTTCTCGAATCGCGCCCCACGGATCCCCAATCGCCGCGCCTCCGGCTCTCGGCCGAGAGCGCCAGATCTTTTCGTCTGCGGTCGAACGAATTCCCCTTCACCACGCTGCTCGTCGCGCCGTTGCTGCAACACGGGCGGATCTGCGGCTGGCTCTATCTGGCCGACAAGATCGATCACGAAGAGTTCAACGAGGCCGACGAACGCCTGGCGGTGACCCTGACCTCTCAGGCCGCCGTGGCCTATGAGAACGCGCGGCTCTATGCCCAGATGGAGAACCATACCAGCGCCTTGGAGCAGGAGATCGCCGAACGCAAACTGATGGAGAAGGCGCGCGCCGAACTGCTCGTCAGCGAACAGGCCGCGCGGAAACAGGCCGAGACCGCCAATCGCCTGAAAGACGAATTTCTGGCGACCGTCTCGCACGAATTGCGCACCCCCTTGAACGCCATGCTCGGCTGGGTCTCGATTATCCGGAAGGGCAACCTGGAGGAAGAGCGCAAACATCAGGCGCTGGAGACCATCGAACGAAACGCGCGGCTCCAGAAGAGATTGATCGACGATCTGCTCGACGTTTCGCGGATCATCACCGGCAAGCTGCGGCTGGACACCCGGTTGATCGACCTGGTCATGATCATCGAAGGCGCGGTCGAATCGGTGCGCCCGGCGGCCGAGGCCAAAGCCGTCTCGCTGCAGACCGAGCTGGAGGTCCTGAACTGCCCGTTCCAGGGCGATTCCAGCCGGCTGCAACAGGTGATCTGGAACCTGATCTCCAACGCGGTCAAGTTCACGCCGACCGGCGGCCAGGTCAAGGTCCGGCTCCGGCAATGCAACGAACAGGTCGAGATCATCGTCAGCGATACCGGCGCCGGAATCGCCCCCGAATTTCTCCCGTACGTCTTCGATCGATTCCGCCAGGCCGACGGCAGCAGCACCAGAAAACATGGCGGCCTCGGGCTCGGTCTGGCCATCGTGCGCCACCTGGTGGAGATGCACGGCGGGACCGTCGAGGCCGAAAGCGCGGGCAAGAACCAGGGGGCCACTTTTACGATCAGGATCCCGCTGATCGGCGCCCAGCCCAATCCGACCGGGCTCAGCATCCTGCCTCCGATCCGCGACGAGATCGCGCTCTCGGAGTCGACGCCTAAATTGACCGGCCTCCGGGTCCTGGTGGTCGACGATCATCCCGAAGCCCGCGACCTGCTCGCCGTGATCCTCAACCTGAGCGAGGCGGAGGTGCAGACCGCCGGTTCGGTCAGCGAAGCGCTCGACCGGCTGACGATCTGGCAACCCGAAGTCCTGATCTCCGACATCGCCATGCCCAACGGCGACGGTTACGAATTGATCCAGCGCCTCCGTCAGCGGGAGCAGGCCGAAGGCGTCAGAGCGGCCATGCCCGCGATCGCCCTGACGGCCTATGCCGGCGCCGAAGACCGCATTCGCGCACTCTCCGCGGGTTTTCAACTCTATCTTCCCAAACCGGTCGAGGCCGACGAGCTGATCATGAGCGTCGCCAGCCTGACCGGCAAACTGGCGCGCCGCGGAGGGGCGGTCGAGTCCGATCATCTCAAATCCGTTCATTAATCGGCCCCTGGCCGAATGGTTAGACCTTCAAATCCCGGTCGAAACCGCGAAAGCCTGATAATTTCGTGTCGTTGGCGTTCGTCAAAAACGAGAGACACGCCAAAGTCATCGACTCGGCGTGTCTCTCGTTTTTCGGGGCCTCGATGAACGGGGCCGTGCTTACTGTTTTTCGATGCGCAGGTTATTGGTCACCTTGAAGACGTTCGAGACGCCGTTCGCGGCCAGAAAAGCCCGGGTCGAATCGGCCTTGGTCGGGACCACGCCTTCCAGCGTCACGCGCCCGCGGTTGACGATAATGTGGATCGGCGGCACAGACTGGAGCGCCAGTCGATCGAGACCCGGTTGGCGATAGATCGCCCGGAAGGTCGCCCGTCGAATCTGATCATCGAATCTCGAGAGCGGCAGCACCTCGATCTGGTTGACCACCTCTTCGACTCCGGCCACCCGCTCCACCACGCGCTGCGCGTCGGTCTTGAGGGTCGGGCGAGAGACCTGACCGTAGAGGGTCACGGTGCCGTCCTCATATTTGAACGCCAGGTTGTCGAAGACACTGTAGAACGGCAGGGTCACCAGTTCCTTACGAATCTGTTTCAGAGTCTTGTCCGCCATGGGGGCCTCGGGCCTGGGAGTCGCAGTCAGCGGCGTGACCGAGGTCGTGAGGGCCACCAAAGCTAAGATCATCGCAGCAATCATTTTCTTCATATCGTTCCTCCTAACTTCTCTCCGAATGACTTGAATGGGCCGTCAATTAGTCGTATTCCTCATCTTCGTCTTTTCATTCGCCGCTCCGGCGGCGGCGCTACCGCTTCTTCTCTCTCATTCGTCGCACTTGCTCTGATGCCGAATTAAAAGCGGAGGTTGGCCATTTTTTTGTGGGGAGAGGAGCCCATTTCGGGTACCGAGGTATTCGTTTTGCGTCATTCCGTGAGCGGCGCCGAACGCGCCGTTCAGGGACCATTCAGGGGCCATTCAGGGAAAAGTTAAGAAGCGTTGAGGTGTGCGGATTCGCGTCCGATCGGGCAATCGGCGATTCTAGACATCATCAACAGGCTCGCGTATGATTTGTATTCCTT
>DATEFT010000801.1:0-11177 GCA_035280505.1 Blastocatellia bacterium
GGCGAGGAGAAGAAGCGGGCGCGGGACGAGATCAACCAGCGGCTCGCCAGCCTGGGCGATATCGAGGCGCAGTTGGCGGAGGCCGAAGCCGCGCTCAAAGCCCTGGCCGATCCGCGGACCCGGGCCCACGCGCTCAGTCAGTCCATCGCCCGCGAAGAGGAATGGCGGCGTGAGTCCGAGAGCGCCGAACGGCGGGTCGTCGAGACCGGAACCGCTGTGGAGGCCCGGAGTCTCGAACTGAAGGTCTTTGCCTCGCTCGATTCGGAGATCGCGTCAGTCATTCAGGTTCGCGCCCAGAGCGAGCGCGACTATCAGGCTTTCATCGCCAATGAGAAACTGGCCGTCACCGTGGCGACTCGCGAGCAGGAGGTGGTCAACCTTTCGACTGAACTCGAAGAGACGGAGAAGGCCCTCTCGGCCTCACTCGAGCTGCTGAGCGGGATCGAAGGGCAGTACGATGTGGAGCGGCATCGCCGCGCCCAGTTCGAGATGGATCAATGCCGTGAACGGTCGGCCCAGGTCGCTACCCAGTTGGAACATGCCCGGGAGCAATTCCAGCGCCTGCAGGCTCAACTGGCCTATCTCAACCAGGTTCGCGAGAAGGCGCGCGAACAGATCGCCGAGAAAGAGCAAGCCGCCCGTCTGCGCGAGGTCGCCGATTTCATTCGCGACACTCTGCAAAAGGCGGCGCCTTACATCACCGAGTCCTACCTCTTCTCCATCTCCGGCGAAGCCAATCAACTATTTCGCGAGATCACGGGGCGCCACGACGTCACCTTGCGCTGGACTCGCGAGTACGAGATCACTCTCGAAGAAGAAGGCCGCGAACGTCCGTTCCTCAATCTCTCCGGCGGCGAGCAGATGGCGGCCGCGCTCTCGGTGCGGCTCGCGCTGCTCAAGGAATTGTCGGAGATCAATCTGGCCTTCTTCGACGAACCGACGACCAACATGGACGAAGAGCGGCGCCGCAACCTGGCCCAACAGATCGGCCGCATCAAAGATTTCCAGCAACTGTTCGTCATCAGCCACGACGACAGTTTCGAAGGCTACACCGACCAGACCATTTCACTCGCCGAACGCAACTGAATAAATTGAGATTTGAAGATCTCAATACTCTGGAAAGTAAATTTCAATCTCAAATCTCTTCTCCCGCCCGCATGTCTACTGGGCGCGCGCGAACCTCGCGTTGCTCCTCGCTAATTAATATAAATATGATAGACAAGGGCCGGTCGATAAGGTTCAATAAAAAGATTGGCAGTTATGAATATCACTCATTCGAAATAGATAAATGATTATGATACAGAATATTCTTCTTTTTCCGGATTTAGCGCGGTATTACGGTCAGGTCGAAGAGATCAAGCAGGATGCGGGCAGGTTGGTGCAGGGATTGACGCGGGAGCAGTTCAATTGGTGTCCGGAGCCTGGTCGGTGGTCCATTGCTGAGTGCCTTGAACATCTCAACATTACGGCGCGCCTCTACTTTCCACTCCTCATTCAAACGATCAACGAAGCGCGGGCCAACGGCATCAGCAGTCAGGGGCCTTTTCGTTACAGTTGGTTGGGAAATTGGTTTGTTCGTTCGGCTGAACCGCCGCCGAAGATCAAGTTCAAGGCCCCGAAGCGATACCGACCGCTGCCGGGTCTGACGATCTCGGAGGTGTGGCCCGCTTTTCTGGTCTTTCAGGATCGATTGCTCGAACTGATCAATCGCGCCAATGGCGTGGACCTGGCGCGCGTCAAGATTCAACTACCGACCATGAGCTTCATCAAGCTGGGCCTGGGACAGGCTTTGGGGTTGATCACCGCACATGAACGAAGACATCTCTGGCAAGCGCGCCAGGTCAAAGACCATCCGAATTTCCCGCCGCTTCCTATAAGTTCGGTGGGGCGCCAACCGGATGCTGTTCCAAATCTAGTACGGATCCGGTAATGCATTCGCTCTCATCACTGGCGAAATAGAGAGCCGCGTAAGCGATATCCTTCGGGAGCAGCAGCCGGCCCCAGGGGCGCGTCTTAACCGCCTGTTCGAGCCAATCCTCGCCTTTGCCTTCTTCGCCGACCTTGACGCGATGTTCGTTCGGGGTCAGCGTCCAGCCCACATTCAACTGGTTGACGCGAATGCGATATTGGTTCAGATAGCTGGCCAGATTTTTGGTCAGGGTCATCATCGCGCCCTTGGACGCCGAATAGGCCATCAACTTGGGTTCGCCGATGTAGGCATTGATCGAACCGATGTTGATGATCGAACCGCTGCGCCGTTCTTTCATGCATTTCACAATGGCCTGCTGCGAGCAGATGAAAGCGCTGCGCACGTTAGCGGCGAAGACCTCGTCCCATTCTTCGGCGGTGGTGGTCTCGATGTTCCCGCGCTTGCTCCAGCCGACGTTATTGACGAGAACATCGATCCTGCCGTAATGCTCGATGGTCTTGTCAATCAAACCGCGGCAATCGCGTTCGATCGAAACATCGGCCTGTTGAAACCAGGCCTGACCGCCCTGTTTATTGATGCTCGCGGCGACGGCTTGACCCGACTCCGCGCTACGATTGGAGATGACGACCTTGGCACCCTCCTCGGCAAAGAGACGCGCCATCCCCTCGCCCATGCCGGCGCCAGAACCGGTGATCACTGCGACTTTATCTTTTAATCTCATATCGATGGTTGTAATACCGCCTTCACATAAGTTCCATCGTGCATTCTCTCGAAACACGATTGCCACGCTTCGAATCCCGCGACGTGGCTAATGAGTGGTTTTAAATTGAGTTGGCTGGAATCCAGTATTGATACCACAAGTTCCCAGTTCTGGAAAGTGTGGCTGAAGCTGCCTTGAAGAGTCACCGCTTTTTGCACCAGCGGATCGAGGGAGAACCCTAAGGGCTGCGGGCCCCATCCGACCTTTGTGATCTGGCCGCCCGGACGCACGATCTCAAGGGCCGTCTGGAGAGCGGCCGAGGCTCCGGCCGCGTCGATGACCAGATGCGCCCCCAGTCCGTCTCCCAGACCGTGGACCAGATCGGTCAGGCTGGTCTCCTGAAGATTGACGGCGTGGGTCACCCCCAATCTTTGCGCTGCCGCCAATCGCAGGCCGTCCTGGGCCAATCCGGCGACGACCAGAGTGCCCGCGCCGCTGAGCCTGGCCATCTCCGCGCAGAGGAGACCGATCGGTCCCGGTCCCAGGACCACCACCGTATCGCCGGGCCGGATCTTGCTTTTGACCGCCACGCAATTGTAGGCCACGCAACAGGGCTCGGTCAGAGCCGCGCGTTCGAAGGGTAAGGAATCGGGAATGTGGTGCAGACAACGCTCCGGCACTCGCACAAAATTGGCCATGGCCCCGTCGATGCCGTAGCCGAAACCCTGGCGCTTGGGACAGAGATTGTATTCGCCGGCGCGGCATAAGAGACACCGACCGCAGATGGAGGCGGCCGTCTCCGAGACCACGCGATCTCCGGCTTTGAAGCCGCGGACGGCACGGCCGGTTCGGGCCACGGTCCCGCCGAACTCATGGCCCAGGACCACCGGCGTCCTGACGGCCCAGCTCTGGGTCCCGTGATATTGATGGATATCGCTGCCGCAGACGCTGACGGCGCCGACTTGGAGCAGCACCTCGTCCTCGCCGATTTCGGGAACCGGTAATTCGCGTAATTCGACCGAATGGGGTTTGAGGTCGTACTGCATAATTCCGAGCATCGATTGGGTCATAGTGTTCTCCAGGTTGACCGCCGCCGGCGGTTTGGTGGAAGCTCAGCTCCGCGGTGCCCGAATGGCCGGATTGGCCGGGTCCGGTTGATGAAATCATCTTGATCCGGCCGTCATCGTATCAATAATTCCTGACGAACGGGCCAGGCTGGCAATTGTTTTTGCTTGACAGTGTGGAGGCGCAAAGATAAAGTCGCCGCAAGAGATTCCGATCCCTAGCTGCGGTAAATTATAAGGGTGCCACCGCTTCAAAAACAAAAGCGTCGTCGTGAATATCATCGTCTGTCTGAAACAAATTCTTGACCCTGAATTTTCTGCCAGTGACGTTCAGATCGACCCTGCCGGATGCGAGACTGCATGGGACAACGTAAATTTCGTCACCAATCTCTACTGTGAAAACGCGCTGGAGACAGCCCTGCACCTGCGCCGAGAGACGGGCGGCAGCAAGATCACCGTGCTCGCTTTCGGTCCGGAGGGGGCTGAAGACACCCTGCGAAAAGCGATGGCGATGAAGGCCGACGAAGCGATCCTGGTGGTGAACGACGGACACCCGCATCCCGATTCGCTGGCCGTGGCGCAGACTCTGGCGGCGGCCGTCCGCAAACTCGGCGCTTACGATCTGGTCCTGGTCGGACGTGAATCACTCGACCGCGGCACCGGGCAGACGGGCGGATTGCTGGCCGAAGAGCTGGAGCTGCCTTGCATCTCGTTCGTTGAAGAGGTCGGGGTTGCCGAAGACCATCTGGTGGTGAGACGCCAAACCGATCAGGGGTGGGAGTTGCTCAATGCCCGGCCGCCTCTGGTTCTGACCGTGACCGGTCATGAGTCCAATCTCCCTCGCATTCCGAAGCCTGAAGACCTGGCGATGGCCGCGAGCCTGCCGATTACGAAATGGACGCTTGAAGATCTCAAAGTCAATGCGGCCGAAATCCGCGAGGGCGGCAGTTACTATGAGATTGTCGACCTGAGTCTGCCGGTCAAAGATGTCAATTGCGAGTTCGTCACGGGCGATTCATTGGAAGAGAGAGTCGAGGGCTTGGCCCGTCGGATAGTTGAAGCCATGCGGCCTTCGTAAGATCCTGATTAATTCCCGGAGTTAATTATGGGCGACGTCGTCATCTGTCTATTCTCTGCCGCCGGTTATGACCGTACCGCGCAAGGAGTGATCAGCGCGGGCCGTCGGCTCGCCAGCCTGCTGGGCGGCCGTCTGTACGCCGTCACCATCGGCAAACACAATCCTGAATTGAACGTGCGGGTCGCGGCCGGGTCCGACTTCGTGATCTCGGCGGACCAGGCCGAGCTGATCGACTATCAGCCGGAATCGACCCTCGACGCCTTGAAGCAGATCTGCCGAGAGCTTTCGCCGAGCGCCATCCTCTTCGGTCCCGACACCTACAGTCGAGAATTGGCCCCGAGACTGGCCTATCGGATGGGCGGCAGCGCGGCCGGCGACGCCGTCGAACTGAGTATTCATGACGGTCTCGTTCGGATCCGGCGGGCGGTCTATGAAGGCCGCGCCCTGGCCACCGTCGAGTTGAAACGATCGCCGGCGGTCGTCTGGGTGCGCCCTCACGCCTTCGAGCCGCTCCCGGTCGGCTCTTCCATCGCCACCGTCAGACAGGCCCGGTTGAAATTGAGAGAGGACGACCAGGTGCGGATCGTCGAACGCCGAACCGAACAGCGACCCGCTCCGCGAGCCGCAGAGCGACCGGTGGTGGTCTCGGGCGGCGGCGGACTGGGTGGACCTGAAGCCTTCGAAGAGTTGGAGCATCTGGCCGGACTGCTGGGCGCGGAGGTGGCCGCTTCGCGCGCCGCGTGCGATTCCGGTTGGTGTCCGACCTCGTGGGAGGTCGGACAGAAGGGCAAAAAGGTCTCGCCGGAACTCTACCTGGCCATTGCCATCCGCGGGTCCAGCCGACACCTGGCGGGAATCTCCGGGGCCAAGATCATTGCCGCCATCAATATCGATCCGGACGCGCCGATCTTCAGACACTGCCGATTCGGGATCGTCGAGGACTACAAGAAGGTCCTGCCCATGCTCAGGGAGCGATTGGCGGCCTTACGTCAGGCTCAGACGGCCTCCTGATAGATCGTTTTCGAGTAACACCAACCCAGCGCGGTCGCCAGCGACGAGACCAGCAGGCTCATCAACGGGGCCAGAAAGACCAGATTGGCATCACCCACATACCGGCCGTATCCGGCCATGCTCCAGCCCAGGACGAATCCCGACGAGATCGCAAAGGTGATCCAGGGGGCCAGCCGCTTCAGCTTCTCCCGGCTCAGGTGCAGGGCCAGCAGCGTGGGCGGAAAGAGTCCCAGTTGCGCGCCGTAGACCGCGAAGATCAGATCCGCAATCGAGAACCCGGCGGCCGTCAAAATCTCCACGAAGAACATCGCCACCATGGCCGTCGTGCAGATGATGATCCGCGAGATCCGGACTTCACGTTTCGAATTGGCGTCCCCGCCCTCGATCGCCGCGCTCTGCCGGCGCAGAATATCGGTATGGATGGTGTGGGAGACCGCCACCAGTTGCGTGGAGGCGGTCGAGAACATGGCTCCATAGAGCCCCAGGATCACCAGAAACAGAATCGCCAGCCCGAAGACCCCGCTGGTCCCCATATAATTGAGCAGGGTCAGCAGCGGATTCTCGTTTTGAGAGAGGGTGACGATGGCGGGCGCCAGACAGGCCAGCACGATGAACAGGGTCCAGGTCAGCGACGCTCCGCCGACGCTCCGCCAGAGACCGCTGAAGACGGAGTGTCGATCCTGGGATCCGGCGAACCGCTGCCACATGCTCATATCCGCGATGTAAGTGGGCACATTGATGATCGAGATCCCGATCAGGAACGCCGATAGTCCCTCGCGCCAGGAGAAATCTTTCATGGCCGACGGAACCTGATCGATCGCCGGCAACCAGCCCCCGTGGGTCCAGATGAAGACCGCATAGAAGGCCAGCAGCGCCAGCAGCATGATCCAGATCGATCTCATCTGCATCCGGTCGGTGACGATCACCGCGCGAAACCCGCCGGCCGAGGTATAGGTCAGTGAGATCAGCGCCAGGCCGAAGACCACCGCCAGGGCCGGCACCGAGGGCACCAGGTTGGCCAGAAAACGCGAGCCGACGGTCAACTCCACGGCGAAGGCGCCCAGAAAACCCAGGCTGGTGCAGGCCGCTCCGATCAACCCCACGTGCTTCGAGCCGTACTCGGTGCCGAGAAATTCGTGGAGCGTCGGCCGGTGCGGTTCGTACGAGAGCATCTTGTCCCAGATCTTTCTGGCCGCGACTCGCACCAGGATGAACCCCACCGCGGTCGTCAGGACGGTCCATAACAACCAGAGGCCGAAGTAGGGTCCCGCCTCGAAGAAATACATGACGACGGTCGCCAGCGAGATACTGGCGGCCACCGTGCTCGCGGAGAACTCCTTGGGATTGGCGACCCGGGCCAGCCGGCCGTGTGTGACCGGCAAATGATCGCCCAGCCCCTTGGTTCGGCGCCCCAGTCCCAACCCGAGCGCCAGGTAGACGCCGCCCGAGATTAGCGTCGCCAAGATCGCAACTGTTTCCATATGGTTTATAGCCCCAGATCAGCGGGGTCCAGACCCGCCTGGACGACCGAGACGACGGGCCTGACGGCACGGATCCGGTCGGGGTCCGAAAACGGCGAAGCTTCTGAAGCCCGGCGGCCTCGATTCTGCTGATCGGTTCTAGACTTCGTTTCTGTTTGAGGGAAAGAGAATCATCCCCGGCGATGAAAGACTCCGCTCCGCAAGCGGAGTTCGTGTTTACCTGGTCTTGATGTTGACGTCTGGACTCGGGGTCCACCGGGATTGCGGTCTCGAGGCCGCCTCACCCGCTCTGCTGGACGCGCTTGAGTTTGAGCGCGATGTTGACCCGCGATCGGAGCTCGGCCGGAACATCCGGATATTTTCCTTCGGCGATCTCGATCAGGACCGGCAGCTCTTCTCCGGGATAGACATCGATTCCCCAGCCCATCTTCACCAGGCAAGAGAATAGCGCGATCTCTTCGATCAAGTACAGGCAGGAAAGGTTCATCATCTCCGACCGATCCACGCAGAACTCGGTCTGGTTTTTGAATCGCCGGTCGATGAACGACGCGGCGGTCGACTTGATGGAAGAGGCGAATTCGGTGTTGGTTCGGAACAGGCTCTCCAACACTTTTTTAGCTTCGGCGGATTCCGACATCCGCTCAACGGATGAAGCTCTCAAGAGTTCGAAACGGCAACCGTTCTGATTGGCGAATAGATCCCGGTTCTCTTCGAGAAATCGGCTGCCCAGCCGATAGGCTTCCTCTTTCGCCTCGTGCGGCGAGAGATTTCTCGTGATCTGCAGCGTCAATCGATGGATGCTGTCGGCCACAAAAATAGCGCAGCCGCCGAAATTGTCTGTGATCCAGGACACAATTGCATCGAGCATCGGCCTGGTGGTGAAAGGCTTGGTTTCCAGACTGACCGGGAGATAACAGCGCAATTCTGCGCTTTTCAGTAATTGATAGGAGCGGGGGATTGTGGAGTCTATTGAAGCGACATACTTATCAAGGATCATATCTAGCTAAAAATTCATGAACTCCAGAAGCTTTCAAGCAATCCGACCCAACACTCGGTCTCCTTCCAGGAACAGGTTATCACGTCGAAACCGGCGGATGACCCGATGGTTCGATCATCCATCATCGCGATGTGGTAGTTGTCGCCGGAGATCGGGGATGTTTTAGAGATTAGTTCATAGGCCCAAAGGTTTCTGTACTTGAGGTGGATTTGATGCGCTTGAGTCAACTGTTGATCAAGCAGGTTGATGTTTAACAGCATGGAGGTCCGCGCTTGCGAATCCTCACTCAGGAGCAGTCGGAACTTCTCCTGAAAGCCGCTCTGTTCGGAGGCGAATCTCAACTGGCAGATCTCGCGAACATTCTTTCCGTTCTTCTGTTTGAGCCAGGACTCTTTCTCCAGCATTCCCAAAAATTCTTGAAAACTTTTGTTCTCCTGTTTTTTGTGGTTGGCGGGAGCGAGCGAGATGATCGAGAGCTCCTCGAAGTTCTCCCCGGCAATCCATCGCAGATCGAACTCCGAATAGGTCTCGGTGATGATCTGGACGGTCTCCACCAGCGCATAGACCCGGCGGAATCGGCCTCGATGCCTCTTCTCCCATTCGGCGATTTCGTGGGCGGTCACCTTGGGAGGGAATCTTTTCAGCTCCGTGACGATGGTCTCCACGAGGTCCAGATAGATCGGCGGCGTTCCGGCGACCAGATTGTGGCCCCACTTGATCGCCGTGGGCGTCACCTGGTCCGTGGCCGGATCCGATCTCTGGGCCAGAAATTCCAACAACCGGTCCGGGATGGCCAACTCTTCAAGCTTGTGGGCGATCTTGTGCGAGTCCGGATCTACCGCCAGGTCCGCCCAGATCGTCTCCAGCGGCTTGATGGCGATTCCGAACCCTTTGTCCACCGTGGCCAACTCTTCGATCGCCTGCCGGAGATGCTCCAGATTCGAATGCTGGTGCTCACTGATCACACAGGAGACCAGCAGGACCGAGAGCTGCCGGAACTCGATCGGCGTATTCGGTAGCGCTTTGATCAAATCCAAAGCTCGATCCGGCTGGAGCGTGGCCGCTCCAGACTCGATCAGCCTGAACATCGATGCACTTACACCTACTGCTTCCGCCATATCTTCCGACGACTTTCGTTCCTTTTTCCGCGCCTTCTTCAGGAGGAGACCAAAAGCTTGAATTAAAGGATTTTTGAATGGGGGCTTTTCTTTTCCAATCATAAACCGTGAAGTTATCAATTATCAACATGTTCCGTCAAGACGACTAACATTGGCGAATACTATGATGACCATACTAACTCAAAAACCGATTTGAGAGTTGGCTTAATTCACAAAAATGTTGACAACGTTAGCGGATTGTAGTATTCATGCCGCGACGTTGAGTTATTCTGTTATTGCTTCCAACTGTCCCAGACAGATGTCATCTACCAAATTTCCCCGCGATTATTAACTTAAGCCCTTCACAAGTGTCGAAAATTTCGGATTGGAGCAAGAGAAAAGATGAATTCACCCACTCAAATCTATCGCGCGAATCTAAAATCGGGAGGCGAGGGACAGCCTGCCGATGAATCGATCAAACCGGGATCCCACTCGGTCAAATGGTCGGTGGTGGTCGAAGAGGCCAAGGCCCTCTTCAACCGTCTATCCCGTAACTCAACGCCGGTCCAGACCTCGCCGTCGGAGATGACCGCCCGACCCCTCGATGAAACCTCCGGTGTCTTCATCGCCAAGGAGAGTTTTAAGCGTGGTAATGACCTGGTCTTTTTCGGCGATGAACTCTACAAATGGCGCGACGAGTTCAATCTGCGGCCGACCTTTATTGCTCTTCGGAACATCGAGAGCGGCGAAGAGGTCATCAGCAATCCGGCCGATCTCGAACGTTCGGACCTGATGCTTCACTGGGGTCTGGCTTGTCGAAATGATTGAACTGCGGTCGTATCGGTCAACACCGGGTCGTCGGTGTCTGGAGGCCGCCTCAATGATCAAGATACTTGATGATGACGTCTTCAGCCCCCCATATACGGCTGAGGAGGATTTCAATCCAGGCGATAAGCTGTTCTTCGTTGGCGATAGCCTATACAAATGGCGCGCCGAGTCACGCCTGCCCGCGGCTTTCATTGCGCGCAGGCACATCAAGGCTGGAGAGCAGGTCTTCAATGATCCGACCAACCAGAGATGCTCGGACGTCAAAATCATCTGGTGGGAGATTTACTGAACAGTCACCATCTTCCGAACCTCTTTCCCCTCGAGGCCGCGGTGTGACTGCCTCTGATTTTCTGCTACTATTCTCCCGCCCCGGCCGTCAAAGCGCACGGCATTGTGAGGAGCCGGTAATCAAGGCTCATTGCTTAGCATTTTGACTTCATGAGGGGGAATCTTATGAAACGTGTTTTAAAGTGGACTGGTCTTGGCGGTTTGTTGATGATCGGATTCCTGGTCGTCAATGCGGCTCAGAAGGGGCCCAATTTTGAGGGCACCTGGACTCTGGACCAGTCGAAGAGCGTCGTTCCGGAGTTCATGAAAGGTCAGAGCATCACCTGGGTCATCACGCAGACCGAGAAACAACTCGCGAGAGAGACCAAGCTGGGTGAGGGTCAGGGAGATCACGGGGGCGGCAACCGGCCCATGGTGGGCAGCTTGCGGCCGACCACGCTCAACCTCGATGGAACCGAGACCTCGATCGATACTCCGCGCGGCAAAGCGACGAGCACCGCCAAACTGGCCAGCGGCGGAAAGGCACTCGACGTCAGTACCGTTTTAAAAGGCAGCGAGTTTTCACAGACCACCGCCGAGCATTGGGAGTTGTCCGACGACGGCAAGGTCCTGAACGTCAGTCAGAAGCGAGACACTCCGCAAGGGGTCTTTGAGACAAAACTGGTTTTCAACAAAAAATAGCCTGGAAACGTCTAGAGACGTC
>DATEFT010000802.1:0-5819 GCA_035280505.1 Blastocatellia bacterium
GGCCATGAAGATGGAACATACGATGCGGGCGGCGGTGGATGGAGTGGTCGAGAAGATCCTCGTCGAACAGGGCGAGGTGGTGGGGCCGGGACAAGCCCTGGTGCAGATCGCGCCAGTCGATTAGCCCGGCACACCGATTGAATCAGTACCGCTCGCGGTACTGATTCGCCATTGCAAGTCTTAAGGAGGAACTCAAATGTCGACAGCCAGCGCACCGGTAACCCACGAGACATATCCTTATTTCACCGAAGAACACGCGATGCTGCGCGAGACGGTCAAGCAATTTTGCTTGAAGGAGGTCGCTCCGCATGCGGAGGAATGGGACGAGGCAGGAATCTTTCCGAGAGAGATCTTCAAGAAGTTCGGCGATCTGGGTCTATTCGGCATCCGGATCGACCCGAGATGGGGCGGCAGCGGCCTCGATTGGTGGGCGACGGCGGCGTACCTCGAAGGCCTGTCATATGCCAACAGCGGCGGCGTGGCGATGGCCTTGATGGTGCAATCCGACATTACGCTGCCCGCTCTGGAAGAGTTGGGCACTGACGAACAGCGAGAGGAATTTTTGAAACCGGCCGTCTCTGGTGACCGAATCGCCGCGCTCGGCATCAGCGAGCCGGGCGGAGGGTCCGACGTCGCCGCAATCAAGACTCGCGCCGGCATCGAGGGAGAGGAGTTCGTCATCTCCGGTCAGAAGCTCTGGATCACGAACGGCACGCGCGCCGATTTCATCATCCTGGCGGTCCGCACCGGAGAAGAGGGGCACAAGGGAATTTCGATGGTCCTGTGCCCGACCGATATCAAAGGTTTCAGCGTCGGCAAGAAACTGAAGAAGATCGGCAATCTCTCGTCCGATACGGCCGAGCTCTTCTTCGATAATTGCCGGGTGCCTAAAAGATATCTGCTCGGAGAATTGAATCGCGGTTTCTATTACACCATGATCAATTTTCAGGGCGAGCGGTTGGCGGCGGCGCTCAGCGCCATCTATAAAATGGAGCGCGTGCTCGAATATGCGATCAACTACGGGAAGGAGCGTCACGCCTTCGGCCAACCGGTCGGTTCGTTTCAGGTCTGGCGCCATCGTTTTGCGGAACATCTGACCAGCATCGAAGCGGCGAAATGGCTCGCTTACCGCGCGCTCGATCTGATCAATCGCGGCGAAAAATGCCTGCGTGAGATCACCATGGCCAAACTCTTCGCGACCGATCTGGATCAGAAGGTCATGTACGATTGTATGCAGATCATGGGCGGCTTCGCCTACACCACCGAGTATCCGATCGGCCGTGCCTGGCGCGACGGGCGATTGAACACGATCGGCGCCGGAACATCGGAGATCATGAAAGAGATCATCGCGAAAGATGCGAAGTTGTAGAAAAGCAGGTCCCTTAGAGTTTTGATTCGAAGCCGCGAAAGACGCGAAACACGCTAAATCATCGATGTTTCGCGTCTTTCGCGCGTTTCGCGGTCTAATTTCAAAATCTCGAATAAGCTCGTGACCAAAGGCGCCAACTAAAAAACGAGCTTCAGGCCGAACTGAATGTCGCGCGGATTGTTTCGTTGCGCCGTCACCCGGCCAAAGGCTTGAAGGTTGCTCGGATCGAGATTCAGCCCCGATCCGAAGTATGGATGATTGAAAGCATTCAACGCCTCGGCGCGGAACTGTAGTTGCGTTCTCTCCCTGAGTGAAAAGTTTTTCGAGAGCGAGAGATTGACATTCAGGTACGGCTGGTTCCGGAGGTTGCCGAGCGTCGTCGGAAAGTTGCGCAGACCATATTGATTGATTCTGATAAAATTACTGGTGTCGAAGGCCGGCAGATCGATCCCATATTTCTGTCCCAGGTCGTTGGTTTGGCCCAGCCTGCTTCTCAACCAGGTGAGATCCCCAAAGTATAAGGATTGAGCGAAGACGAACGGCTCGCCCACTTGCCACTCGTAACTGCCGTTAAGTTGCCACCCGCCGAGAATGGCATTCAGGGCGCCGTTGAAGTGGCTTCCGAATCTCTTTCCCTTCCCCACGGGCAGTTGGTAAGAGGCGGCGATCGTGTATCGATGCGGCCGCTCGTCGGGCGAAATCCGGTTTTCCAGGTCGGTGTCCGATGGATTGGCGTAGCTCATCCTCTCCCGCAGCCGCGTCCAGGTATAGGTCCCGTTCAAGGAGAGGCTCTTCGAGAAACGCTTCTGCGCTTGAAACTGTAAGGAGTTGTACCTGTTGCTGCCGTTGTTTTGCTGGACCCAGAAGCCGGTAAATTGCGGGTACGCCATCAACGATTGCGCTCGAGTGATGGTGGCGTTCGTATTGAACGGACTTCTTCCGGGCACCAGATTGATGAACGGGTTCGGGAGGTTGAAGGTCAGATAAGTATTGGCCGCATTGGCCGCGTCCGGCGTGCTCCCCAGATATTGGCGCGGCACGAAGTTCAAGTTCCTCGCGACCGCCAGGTTGTATCCCCACGACGCAACATAATTGGCCTCGACGATCCATTGACCGGGCAATTCCCTCTGAATGCCCAGGACCAGGCGGGCGAACTTCGCGTTTCTGCGATCGATCGGTATCAATGGCGCGTCCGATGAACCGAGCGACTGCCCGACCTGACTCAGCAAGCCGAGGCTGGCGGCCGGCGGCGCCGACAGGCCGGCCGGAAATGGATTGTCGAGAGTTCCGACGAAAGTGCGGCCGTTGTCATTCGAGGTGACGAACGGCGTCGAACTGGAGAAGCCGACCTGATTGGGTGATTCGATCATGAACGGAGCCATGAAAATTCCGAATCCTCCGCGCAGCACCGTCATCTGATTCAGTTGATAAGCCGCGCCGATCCGCGGTTGGAGGTTGCCTCGGTCTGCATTCCAGGCCGGCCGTTGATCATCGCCGGAGAAGCCGAGTCCGCCGAGCACATGGAATTGATCGGGCGGGAGAACGAAATTGGCCGGATTGGCATTGTAGGCGGTCTCATAGGCCTTTCGCACCGCCGCCTCGATCGAGTTGGGCGTCGTCAAATCGAAACCGCGGACGAGGCGGTTGAACCGTTCCGTGACGCCCTGCTCCAGATCGTAGCGCAGCCCCAGATTGAGCGTCAGTTTAGGCGTCACGCGCCAGTCATCCTGATAGAAAAAGCCGTGATAGATCGACTGGACGGAATAGTTGATCGGGTTGTCGATCGAGGTTCCGCCGGCGGAAGGGATGCCGAGCAGGAACGCCGCCAGGTCCCGCCCGTAGAGATTGCGCTCGGTGCTGCTCGAATTGGAGGCCGGGCTGGTATAGGTCCCGTCGAAGAAATAACGCCCCCCTTGATTTCCATCGCTGGTGAAGTTCTCGCGCAGAACGCGCAGATCGTAGCCGAACTTCGCCGTGTGATTTCCGAAGATCATGGTCATCGTGGGTTGGAGCGATCCCACATAGAGCGGGCGAAGCAGCCCTTCGTTGTAGTCGGAACGGGCCGCGCCCAGCGTCGATCGGATCGGTCTGGTCGCATCATAAGTTCTGATGTCAAATCGCGGCAGATACCGGTAGCCCTGGATCGTGGCCAGCGCCGGCGGCGTCAAGCCCAGTTGGGCCGGGTCGAACTCTTGAGCGGGCCGTCGTTCCTGTGCGAACCGGTTGAAGCTCAGCCGCAGATCGAAGATGCTGCGGCCGGACAAGGCGGCGGTATAGTCCACGTTACCGCCGTCATTCGTTCGATACTCGAACCCCTTGGTGACGGGGAACCCGTTGACCACCCCTGCCCAGTCATAGCGGTTCTCCGGATTGAAGCTGTGGTAATACTTGCCGAAGATCGACTGCCTGTCGCTCAGCTTGTGGTCGATCCGGGTGAGCAGCGCCCGGTAGTTGCTGAACCGGTTCATGTTCGAGAAGTAGTTATTGGTTCCGTCCGCATTGCCCCTCAGATTCGGTAACGGGTAGTAGTTCAGATAGGCGCGGGCCGCCGGGTTGATCATCGCGTCCGGGATCGCGTTTCCGGGAAATGGCGTCCGGGTATAGTTGCCGGTGCCGGTCTGCGGCGCGCTGTAAGGGTTATAGATGACAGTCGGCAACTCAGAGAAATCGCCGCGCCGCATCTTCTCCGTCGGCACGGTGAAGAGCTGGGGCTCGGCGACATTGTCCCTGATCCGTTCATACGAGATCAGAAAGAAGGTTCGGTCGCGCCCGTTATATATTTTCGGCAAGTAGACCGGGCCATGAAACACTCCGCCAAATCGGTGGTACGATCTTTCAGTGGCTTCCAGCCCCAGCCGGTTCGAGAAGAAATTGTTGGAGGTGCGGCTCTTGTCGCGGTTGAAGTAGTAGAGCGAGCCGTGAGGATCGTTCTTCCCGCTCTTGACTGCCACATTGACGGTCGCCCCGGCCGAATAGCCCTGCTGGGCATCGAACTGATTGGTCTGAATCTTGAATTGTTGAACGGCATCGGCCGGTGGAGAGAACCCGACGCCGCCATCGATCGCATAATTGGGCGACCCGTCGAGGGTGACCTGATTTCTGCCGGTCGCGCCATTCGAGCGAAACCCGGCCAGGTTTCCATTGGCCGCGGGCCCGGTGAAGAGCGGGTTGCCCGTGTAGAAGATGCCCGGCGAGAGCGTGGCCAGTTGGTAAGCAGTCCCCTCCGTCAATGGCAATTCGCTGAGTTGTTCGCTGGTCACAACCGTCCCCGTGCTGACCGAGCCGGTCTCCAGCGTCAGCTCCGATCCGACCACGGTCAATTCGGCGGTCACGCCGATCTCCATCCGAACGTCGAGAGTGAGATGATCGGCTACCCGCAGTTCGATCCCGTCACGCACGGATCTCTTGAATCCCTCCTGGGTGATCGTGAGGGTATATTTGCCGGGCTGTAGCAGCGGGAAGGTGTAATTGCCGTCTTCATTCGTCCTGGCAGTGGCGGTGATGTTGGTCTCGATGTTTCGCAGATCGACCGTCGCGCCCGGCAAGGCCGCACCATGCGGGTCCGTGATCTTGCCCGTGAGCGAGCCTCGAAACTCCTGCGCGGCGGCGGTAACGGCCAGCCACAAGAGCAGGAAAACTATCTGCCGGCAATGCGGGGGTGTTGATCGTCCCTTCATATCGATAGCCTCGGGTAAATAAGGTTAGTCGTAACTCAAACTACCAGCGGCAGAGAAATAGACGAAGGCTGCCTCTGTAGAGATCGAGATCTGGTTCGATTGTTGAACTACATCCGACGGATACAGCGATGTTCCCAAGTTGTAATGCTAGATCTGCACAACCCTAACTCAGAGCTTAATTAGAACGGTTGTTGTATGAGGAACGGGAGGCTGCCCTGATTACTTCCAGGGCCGCGGCGAACAAAATCCAATCCGACCTGCGGATAACACGCATTCGAGCATCATCATGCTCGAAACAGCATAATTCAGACAATAACATTGTTTAAATTACTTGCCAAGAGACGGCGTTGAGGAGGCGGCGGAATACCGATTGGTTCGATGCCGCGAACGGTACCGACTCGAAAAACCGCGAAACCCGCGGAAGACACGAAATTATCCGGCTTTCGCGTCTTCCGCGGGTTTCGCGGTCTGTCTTCCGATCTGTACTTAGAAGGTCAGCTTGACCCCAAGTTGCAAGATCCTCGGCTGGGCGGCAGCGACGTACAGCCCCGCATTGGCGGCCAGATTCGTAGCCGGCGCCTGGTAGTTCGTATGGTTGAAGCTGTTCACCGATTCGAATCGCATCTGCAATCCAAACCGTTCGGTGATTCGAATATTCTTGAACAGCGACAGGTCCACACTCCGGAAACCGTCGCCTCGCACGATATTCCGCCCCGCGTTTCCGAAGGTCCCCGGGGCGGCCAGTTGGAAGGCCGCCGGGTTGAAGGCATACC
>DATEFT010000803.1:0-10505 GCA_035280505.1 Blastocatellia bacterium
TTGGTGTAAGTGCCCGCCAGAATGTAGAGCCGCCGCGGGTCGACCGGGTCCGTCGCCAGACTGTCCACCCCGGTCAGGTTCCAGTCGGCCGGCGCCAGAAAATCCATGAGCGGGATCCAACTCTGGGTGCTCTGATCCCAACGATACGCCCCGCCGATATCCGTGCGCGCATAGATCAGGTTCTGCTCGGTCGGATTGAAGATGATTCCGGGGACAAAGCCTCCGCCATTAATGCGGACATTACTCCATTGATACGTTTGGCTCGACTGCGCCTGGGCCCGATCGGAGATCACTCCGATCTTGATCAGGAAGCCGGACGCCAGACCGACGGCCAGCAGCAGTGTAGCTCGTAGCAGATTGGTTTTGGACACCTTTGACATAAATGTTAACTCTCCTTGGCTGGTGCAGATGGCTCACCGCAACCGCGCCCGATGCGCGCGCGATTGCCGTGAATTCTTAATTGATCTTCAACTGTGGATGATGGCGCCCGGGCAGAGAGCGTTCTCGTTCTCTCCCGGTCCTCGGATGACACGATCCTCAGGACTTCGCAAGGACTCTTTAAAAGTGCTCTAATCGACTTAAGATCCGGTGAAGAATGACGTCGTTCTGGACTATAACTCTAAATTATTGCCAGCCTTATAATTGTGAGATAAGGCTATTTTATCACAAAGAAGTTCTAAGAGATTCTTATAACCGTTATCTAACTGTTCACGAGCGATTCATGACCGACAGCGCTAACTGTTACATAACAGTTAGCGCTAAAGCTGCGCAAACACTTACGGCCGATCGACGATCTCAATTCGATCGCAAGATTCGGATAGTAGAGGAGGGCGAGGCTGCGCTAGATTTCGGTCTCGAGAGGATCTCAAAGAGATCGCAATCTTAGATTAAGGAGACCGATAGTGATGACCTCAGATTTTCAGATAGTCGCCCTGGGACAGGATCAGTTCGTTCATCTGTTTGCCTTGTCCGATGAAGAGTTGGCTGAGCAGGGCGCCCGGCGGATGACCGTTGACAAAAGACCGGGCTATCCGTGCCGGGTCAGTCTAATGGATGCGGAGATCGGTGAAAGCGTGATCCTCGTGCCGTTCAAGCACCATGATGTCGAATCTCCGTATCGATCGAGCGGACCGATCTTCGTTCGTCAAGCCGCGCAGACTGCCAGGCCCGATCTCAACGAGATCCCCTTGATGCTCCATCATCGTCTGCTCTCGGTTCGCGCTTATGATGAAGACGGCCTGATGCGAGGGGCCAAGGTGGTTGAAGGGCAGGCTTTAGAGGAGACGATCAGGCAGTATCTGGACGATCAAGCGATTGCCTATCTGCATCTGCACAATGCGGGGCCCGGTTGCTTCAACTGCGCCGTGCGACGCGCCTGAGCCGTCCCGAATAGCGCTAAATGGGTATTCCCCCATCCCCGGATCTAGCGATGCCGCGACGGTTCGGTCCGGCGTACTATGAATTCGAATTCTGCTGAATGTTTGGTCTACAATCCGCGAAATCCGCGAAATAGGCGAAAGGTGGTTGATTTCGCGGTTTGTAGACCGATTTTGTTAACAGTGCACTGAAATGATCAGAGGAGAGATATGAAGAGGTTCGGAGGCAATGTTCTATCGATCCTGGTTGTGGTTCTGATCGGGGCCGCCGGCGTGCAGCCGCAGACGCAGACCGAGATGAACCGGGCGGCTTGTGGCGTCTTCCGGAAGGCCGATCAAGAGCTGAACCAGACCTATAATCAAATTCTTCGCGTATATAAGGATGACCCGGAGTTCATCGCCAAACTGAAGACGGCCCAGCGGGCCTGGGTCGCGTTCAAGGAGGCGCACCTCGAATCGGTCTTTCCGAAGACCAGGCCGGGTGAGTACGGCAGCATTCAGCCGGTCTGCAGTTGCCAGATCCTGGCCGCCCTGACCACCGAGCGAACGGCGGCGCTCCGTCAATGGTTGACCGGAATAGAAGAGGGAGACGTTTGCGGCGGCAGTATCAAATCGAAAGACGAATTGCATCGTCTGCTGAAAGACGGTTCGAAGTAATTTGAGCCTGCTCGATTCTCGCCGCTTAGCGGCCGAGCGTGATGGTCGTGATGTTCTTGCTCTGGAACATCGTCACCCAGAAGTTCTCGGCGACATTGTCGGCGCGTGCATACCTGGAGCCGTTCGGTCTGTCTTCAATCTGCGCCTGGCCGACGACCTCGGTCCAGGAGGGTGCGTGCGCCGGATCCGCGAAATAGAGCTGAATTCTTTTGACGTGTTGTTGGTCGTCGTAGCGGACGGTCATTAGATCGTCGCCGTCCAGTTTGAACTCGTCCCAATCCTTCCCTTTTTGCGAAGTCTTTCCCAAGACCGATTTGACCTCCTGCTGGGTCATCCCGAGTTTGATGCCATGGAATTCATGCAACAACGGTAACGAAGGCTTAGGTTGTTCCGGCGGCGCTTGTGGAACTGCGGTCGTGGTCGGCGCCGGCGCCTGGAGCGCTGGTGTGCCGGACCAGCCGAGTGTGAAGACCAGGATCCACAGTTTGAGCATGGTTCTACTCTCCTTACCACGAAGTACGCGAAAGACGCGAATCCAGCCATCATTCGCGTCTTTCGCGGTTTGAATCTCAACTTTCAAAGAAATTACTTTCCAGCGTATCAGGTACAAGCCGTGTGCCAGATCGGGCAGGTCGAGGCGCCTCCAAGTGATGAGTGATTGAGGTTTTGGGTCGTCTCGCCTCGGGAAGGGCGGGCTCATGTGGCGATCTGGGACTCAGCCCGGGTCAAATGCTACAGCCGGTTCAACTCTCTTTGCGGATCGAGGCGCTGCGCGGCTGGAGATCGGGCCACCCCTAGACCTCGTCCCGGTCTGGCACCAGGTTTGCGATTTAGTTGATCAAATCGAAATCAAAGACCGCCGGTGGCGGCGTCGACCGAGGTTTGTCGTTTGAGCTGAAGTCGCCGCGCTGAGCGGGTATCTGACAGCAGGAGGAAGAGATGCCGAGTAAACGAAGCCGAGGGTTCAATGAATTGCCGGCCATCCGGATGATCGGAGAGGGAATTATCGAGGCATTACGCCCCAAGCGGGATCTGCGATTGTGGCGGTTCGGTCCCCAACCCTGGCCGAAGTGTGATTGCCGAAGGGAGATCTGACAATGACGGAGAGAGAAGCATTTGTTAAGCGAGAACGGTGGTTGGAAGAGCGATACTTTCGCCAACTGGAAGAGACCTTGATCACGAGGTTAAGGCAACGCCGGGAATTGAGAGAGATTACGGGCATCACCGATGAACAGGTGCTCGATGATCTGCAGGAGTTGGGTTATACGGGCGAGACGGTAGAGAGTTTACCGTATCTGGTTCCGTTACTGCAGGTGGCCTGGTCCGAAGGATTTGTGACCGCGCGCGAGCGCCGGCGGATTCTGGAGCTTGCTCGACGGGAAGGCCTCGGAGAGGGAACTCCCGGCTATCGGCGATTGTGCGGGTGGCTCGATCAACGGCCTTCCGACAAATTGTTCAGGCGGACGTTACAGATCATTCGCTATCTGTTCGGGATGTTGCCGCCCGGGGAACGGGAGCGACGCCGGCACGACTTGATGAATCGGTGTCTGGCCGTGGCCTCGGCCTCAGGCAGCGTTCTGGAGTACTGGGTGCCGATCTCGGCGACGGAGTGGAAGACCTTGCAGCGAATTGCCGTCGAGCTGGAAGGCCCGCCGGGAAATGCGCATTGAAAGATGCGTCTTTCGAAGTTTTAAGCCGTACCTGGCCGGAAGAAGTCGGGTGCTGTGCTTGGTAACGTACCAACGAAATCGGTTGTTGATGTTAACCTCCCACTAGTTTCGCAATTATTGATCGACGAATCTACTGTGCATGCCCAATCTTGATAAATCTGCTCCCCTCATCGACCTGATCGAAAAGCCTGAGCGGCTACGTTTATGCCTCAGATTTTTCATCGCAGCACCAACACTCTCTCCAGGGTGAGCCTCTTCGGCGCGCTGTTCATTCTCGCCGGCGTCACCTGGGCGTTGGCCGAGATCCAACGTTCGCCCTACAGCACGCGGGCCTTCGACCCGCGCCCGCAGCCCGTGCAGTTCTCGCACAAACACCATGTCGGCGACGACGGCATCGATTGCCGGTACTGTCATACGACGGTCGAGCAGTCCGCCTTCGCGGGTCTCCCGCCGACCGCGACCTGCATGAACTGCCATTCGCAGCTCTTCGCCGGCAGCCCGTACCTCGAGCCGGTTCGGGAGAGCTTTAGAACCGGGCGGCCTCTCAAGTGGACGCGGGTTCACGACCTGCCCGATTACGTCTACTTCAACCACAGTATTCACGTGAAGCAGGGAGTGGGCTGTTCGACCTGTCACGGGCGCGTGGATCAGATGCCGCAGACCTGGAGCGTCGCCTCGTTGCATATGGAATGGTGCCTGGAATGTCACCGCGACCCGGCGAGATACATCAGGCCGCGCGCGCAGGTCTTCAACATGGACTGGCCGCCGCCGGGCTATGACCAGACGACGGAGGGCCGAAAGCTGGTGCAGCAATATCGCATTCCCGCGCCGGCCGCGATCACCAACTGCTCGACTTGTCACCGCTGAGGATTGTCGGATGGAGAAGACGGAGAAGAACGACAGGCAGACCGAATTTGAGGCGACTTGGCGCAGCCTGGAAGAACTGGCCGATTCCGATCTCTTTCAGGAATCGCTCCGGCGCGAATTTCCGAGCGGCGCTTCGGAGTGGAACGACGCCATCGGTCGCCGCCGCTTTCTGCAACTGATGGGCGCGTCGATCGCCCTGGCCGGATTGGCGGCATGCACGCGCCAGCCGGCCGAGACCATCGTTCCCTACGTTCAGGCGCCGGAAGGGATCGCGCCGGGCCGGCCGCTCTATTTTGCGACGGCGATGCCCTTCGGCGGGACCGCCGAGGGGCTGCTGGTCGAGAGCCATGAAGGGCGCCCGACCAAGATCGAAGGCAATCCACAGCATCCGGCCAATCTCGGGACGACGAGCCTCTTCGCGCAGGCCTCGGTGCTGACGCTCTATAACCCGGACCGGGCCCGCACCGCGACCAGGCTCGGCGAGATCAAACCGTGGGGCGATTTCGTCACGGCGCTTCGACAGTCGCTCGCCGGACCGCGCGCCGCGCCGGGCGCGGGCCTGCGCCTCCTGACCGAAACGATCTCTTCGCCGACGCTCATCGACCAGATCCAAAAGCTGATCGCCGACTTTCCCTCGGCGAAATGGCACGTCTATGAACCGGTCAATGGCGATCAGTCGCGGGCGGGCCTGCGCATGGTCTTCGGCGAACCGGTCAAGGCCGATTGCCGCCTGGAGAACGCGGACGTGATTCTGTCGCTCGACTCCGACTTTCTGGGGGGCCGCCCGGCCGGCATTCGTCAGGCCCGGGAGTTTGCGAGCCGCCGGCGGTTACTGGATGGCCGGCGTGAGATGAACCGGCTCTACGCGGTCGAGAGCGCGATGACCAATACCGGCGCCGTCGCCGATCATCGCTTGCCGCTGCGGCCGAGCGAGATCGAAGGTTTTACGCGCGCGATCGCCGCGGCCCTGGGGATCCGGGCCGCGGCGCCGGCGGGAGGCTCGCCGGGGTCCGCGCCGGAGAGGTGGCGGCATTGGATCGATCCGCTGGTGCGCGATCTGCAACAGCATCGCGGCCGCAGCCTGATCCTCGCCGGTGAGACTCAGCCGCCCATTGTCCACGCGCTCGCCGCCGCCATGAATCAGGCGCTCGGCAATCTCGATCGGACCGTGGTCTATACCGCTTCCGCCGAGGCCTCGCCGGCCGATCAAACGGAATCGCTGGGCGAACTGGTGCGGGCGATGAACGCCGGCCAGGTCGACCTGCTGGTGATTGTGAGCGGCAATCCGGTCTATCACGCGCCCGCCGATCTGCAGTTCGCCGCGGCGATGGCGAAAGTCAAGATGCGCATCCATCTGAGCCTCTTTCACGATGAGACCTCCGAACTCTGCCACTGGCACCTTCCGGAATCACACTACCTGGAGGCGTGGAGCGATGTGCGCGCCGACGACGGGACCGTGACGATCATTCAGCCGTTGATTGCGCCGCTCTATCAGAGCAAGTCCGCGCATGAGCTGCTGGCCGCCTTCGGCGATCGGCCTGAACAGTCCGGTTACGACCTGGTTCGGGAGTATTGGATGCGTTCCCACGGACCCGCGGGCACGCCGCCGCCGCCGCAGATTCCGACCCGCGCGCAGGATGACCGGCAACTGGCCGAGGTCAAGTCGCGGCTTCAATTGCGCCCCCAGGCCTCATCGGACTTCGATCGATGGTGGCAGGAGTCGCTGCGAACGGGAGTCGCGCCGACGGCCCCGATCGGGGCGAAACCGATTTCACCGAAGATCGATTGGGCGAGTCCAAACGCCTCGTCTCCGAATCGATCCGAAGAGCGGAACACGCTCGAAATCATCTTTCGCCCCGATCCGTCGATCTATGACGGGCGCTTTGCGCACAACGGCTGGTTGCAGGAGCTGCCGAAACCGCTCTCGAAGCTGACCTGGGGCAACGCCGTCGAGCTCAGCCCCGCCACGGCCCAACGGCTCGGCCTCGGTTATGAAGTCGCCGGTCGCGGCGGCGAGCACGGGCAGATTCTGGCCGACGTGGTCGAACTGCAGTACCGAGGGCGAACGCTGCTGGCGCCCGTCTGGATCGCCCCGGGCCACGCCGACGATTGCGCGACGGTCCATCTGGGTTATGGGCGCACGCGCGGCGGCAGCGTCGGGACGGGAGCCGGGTTCAATGCTTACGCGATTCGCACGGCGGACGCGCCGTGGTTCGGCGCGGGCTTGACGATCCGCAAGACCGGCCAGCGGCAGCCGCTGGCCGTGACGCAACTGCATCACAATCTGGAAGGGCGCGATCTGGTTCGCTCCGCCACCCTCAACGAATTTCGCGAGCATCCGAACTTCTCTCATGAACGAGAGGCCGAGCCGGATCAATCGCTCTATTCCGGCTGGCGTTACGACGGCCACGCCTGGGGCATGGCGATCGACTTGAATGCCTGCACGGGTTGCAACGCCTGTATCGTCGCCTGCCAGTCCGAGAATAACATTCCCGTCGTCGGCCGGGAGGAGGTGATGCATGGGCGCGAAATGCACTGGTTGCGCATCGATCGGTATTTCGTGGGCTCGGCCAGCGATCCGGAAGCCTTCTTTCAACCGCTTCCCTGCATGCATTGCGAAAAGGCGCCCTGTGAGGTGGTCTGCCCGGTGGGCGCCACGGTGCACAGTTCCGAAGGCTTGAACGACCAGGTCTACAACCGCTGCGTCGGCACCCGCTATTGCTCGAACAACTGTCCGTACAAGGTTCGCCGCTTCAACTTTTTGCTCTACCAGGATTGGCGGACGCCGCAACTGGCCCTGCAACGCAATCCCGACGTCAGCGTGCGCTCGCGCGGCGTCATGGAGAAGTGCACGTACTGTGTGCAGCGCATTCAGGAGGCGAAGATCGCCGCCGAAAAAGAAGAGCGCGATCTGCGCGACGGCGACATCCGCACGGCTTGTCAGCAGGCGTGCCCGACCGAAGCCATCGTCTTCGGCGATCTCAACGATCGGGACAGCCGCGTGGCGCAGCTCAAGCGCGAGCCGCGCAATTACAGCCTGCTGGGAGAACTCAACACGCGGCCGCGCACGACCTATCTGGCGGCCGTGCGCAATCCGAACCCCGAACTGCCCGAGATCAAGGAGACCTAGAGGATGGCTGTCGATCAACTGCCGACCAGACCTGTCGATCAAGAACCGGGGCGGCCGCCGGTGATCGGTCCGGGCTATAACTACACCTCCGTCACCGACAAGATCAGCTCGATCGTGTTGGCCGGCGGCCGCCGGCCCGAGTGGCTGGCGGGGTTTGCGGTGGCCTCCCTCCTGGTGCTGATGCTGGGTTATGCCGTCGGTTATCTGCTGATTACCGGCGTGGGCATCTGGGGGATCGATATTCCGGTCGCCTGGGGATTCGCGATCGTCAATTTCGTCTGGTGGATCGGGATCGGGCATGCGGGCACGTTGATCTCGGCGATTCTGCTGCTGCTGAATCAGAAATGGCGGACCTCGATCAATCGCTTCGCCGAGGCCATGACGCTGTTCGCGGTGGCGTGCGCGGGCATGTTTCCGCTGCTCCATCTGGGGCGCCCCTGGCTCTTCTACTGGTTGTTTCCCTATCCGAACATCATGAACGTGCAACCGCAATTCCGCAGCCCGCTGGTCTGGGATGTATTCGCGGTCTCCACCTATTTCACGGTCTCGATGTTGTTCTGGTTCGTCGGGCTGCTCCCCGATCTGGCGACGCTGCGTGACCGGGCGCGTTCGCGCGCCGGGAGGATCGTCTACGGGCTCCTGGCGATGGGATGGCGCGGTTCGGCGCGGCATTGGAAGCGATACGAGGTCGCTTATCTGTTGCTGGCGGGGCTGGCGACGCCGCTGGTGGTCTCGGTCCATACCGTCGTCAGCTTCGATTTCACGATCGCGATCCTGCCCGGCTGGCATTCGACCATCTTCCCGCCGTACTTCGTCGCCGGCGCGATCTTTTCGGGCTTTGCGATGGTGCTGACGATCGCGATTCCGCTGCGCTGGTACTACGGCCTGGAAGATTTCATCACGCTGCTCCATCTGGACAACTGCGGCAAGGTCATGCTGGCGACCGGATTGATCGTCGCTTACGGCTACATGTCTGAAATCTTCCTCTCCTGGTACAGCCGGGACCGGTTCGAGTGGTTTATGTCGCTGAACCGCATGCGCGGGCCTTACTGGCCGGTCTTCTGGGGCGTGATCCTGTGCAACGTCGTTGCGCCGCAACTGCTCTGGTCGCAGCGCGTGCGGCGCAGCGTGAGAGCGTTGCTCCTGGTTTCGCTGGTCGTCAATGTGGGGATGTGGCTGGAACGCTACCTGATCGTGATCACCAGTCTGCACCGCGATTTTCTGCCCTCCTCGTGGGGGATGTATTCGGCCACCGTCTGGGATTACGCCGTCTTTACGGGAACGATCGGGTTCTTCGTCGCGCTGCTGTTTCTGTTCGTGCGCTTCCTGCCGGCCATCTCCATCGCGGAGATGCGCACGCTGGTCACGCCGGCCGAAGCCGGAGAAGAAGAGGTGCGGCTGTGAATCGTCGCCGATCGCGTTATTACGGCCTGCTGGCCGAGTTCGACAGCGCGGCCGCGATTGTCGCGGCGGCGCAGCGTGCTTATGCGGAAGGCTACCGGCGGATGGAGGCCTACACGCCGTTCGCGGTCGAGGGGCTGGCCGAGGCGTTGCACTTCCGGCGGACGCGGGTTCCGTTGATCGTGCTGCTCGGCGGGCTGGCCGGATGCCTGGGCGGCTACTGCCTGCAGTACTACATCTCGGCGATCTACTGGCCGATCAACATCGGCGGGCGGCCGTTGAACAGTTGGCCGATGTTCATCCCGGTGACTTTTGAATTGACCGTGCTGGTGGCGGCGCTCTCGGCGGTGCTGGGAATGCTGGCGCTGAACGGGCTGCCGCAGCCGCACCACCCGCTCTTCGGCGTGCCCCGGTTTGCGCGGGCCTCGCAGGATCGTTTCTTTCTCTGTATTGAGGCGGCCGATCCGCGATTTGACCGCGCTGCAACCCGGGCCTTTCTGGAGAGCCTATCGCCTCGTGAGGTGAACGATGTCGAATCGTAGCCGGACAATCTGTAGCTTGACGGCTTGCCTGATGGTCTGCGGTCTCCTCTGTCTGTCGTGTCGCCAGGACATGCACGATCAACCGAGGTTCAAACCGCTGAGTCCGAGCGGCTTTTTCAGCGATGGACAATCGGCCCGGCCGCCGGTCGCGGGGACGGTGCCGTACCGGGCGGACGCCGGGTCGCCGATCACCGACGAGTCGAAGGCCGCGACCTTGCCGTTCGAGCTGACGCCGCAGGTGCTGGATCGCGGCCAGGATCGGTTCAACATCTATTGTGCGCCGTGTCACGGCGCGCTGGGCGCGGGCAACGGGATGATCGTGCAGCGCGGATTTCGCGCCCCGCCGTCGTATCACATCGATCGGCTGCGCGAAGCGCCGGTCGGGCGCTTTTACGAGGTGATGACCAACGGCTTCGGCGCGATGCCGAGTTATGCCGACAAGGTCTCGCCGCATGATCGCTGGGCCATCGCCGCTTACGTGCGCGCCCTGCAACTGAGCCAGCACGCCGCCCTCGCCGATTTGCCGCCGGAGGATCGCGAACGGGTCAAATCGGCGGGGCCGAGTGAAGGGAATAGGCCGGGAGGACCAATCCCATGATCGACGCGCCACAACTCTATGTCGCGCCGCCCGTCGCCGGGCGCATTCAACGATGGTCTCTGATCGTCGGGCTGATCGGGGCCGCGCTCTGCGTGGCGGGCGCCTTCTTCCGCCCGGTGCTCTTCCTGCAATCCTATCTGTTCGGCTATCTGTTCGTGCTGGGCCTGGCCCTCGGGTGCATGGCGATCCTCATGATGCAGTATCTGACCGGAGGCGATTGGGGCGTGGTCATCCGGCGCCTGCTCGAGGCGGCCATGAGAACGC
>DATEFT010000804.1:0-14940 GCA_035280505.1 Blastocatellia bacterium
TCTCTTTTCAGACTCGTTCCGGTACGAAGCTTGCTGAGGAGGAGCGCATGAACCTGCTCCGCAGAGCGTCGTCGGGGAAGATCTGGCCCCGGCGGCGCTCTGTACCACATCGGCCGCCGAGATCTTCATCATCGCTTCAAATCAGAGTTGCCGGCCGCTCGGAGTGGAAAAACGCGACACGCCGGTGTGGCAGTTCTCCGCGGCGCCGATCGAGGGGCGGCGATGCAAAAGCTGCGGATAGCCGGCGATGAGCAGGGCGAGTGCCCGGGCACGGTGATTGCCATGCAGATAGTCTCAGGGTGTGAGTCGTGATTCTCTGGTCGAGCTTATGAAGAAGGTGGTTCTGATAGGTCTGGTCATGTTTTTCCTCAATGGGATGAGCGCCTGTCAAGAAGTGCGGGAGAAGGCCGACCCGGGAGGCACGCTCAAACCTCCGCCGCCGGTGATGGAGATCGCTCCTTTGGAACCGGGGCGTGGACAGTGGAAGATCGCCGCCGCCGAGCAGATCACGGTCACGATCTCGGCGCCGGGCGCCGAACGGGTTCAGATTCTGAGCCAGCCGGAGGATCTGGCGGAGGCCTCATTCGAGTGGCCGGCGCTCACGGCTCCGGTCGATCGAGAGCGCGGCCGGTTTACGGCGCAACTGGCTCTGACTCCCGACTTCGCCGGTGAGTTGTGGGCGGAAGCGATCTATCCCGGCGGGGCGAAGCTTGCGACTGAAAAGGTGGCGCTGACCTGGGCGGCGGACTCCGGGACCGCTCCCTCGCTCTCGGCGACCGGCGGTTCGGTCGGCACCGATGAATCGGCCCGCTCGGATAAGTTGACCGGCGGCCGGATCCAGAAGGCGAAGCTGGTGGCCGGAGATCCCGACGTGCGAATTACGGTCAATCTTCCGGCGTTTATGCTGACGCTCTGGCAGCGCGGCCGGGAGGTCCGGACCTATCCGGTCGGGATCGGCCGCAAAAACTTTCCGGTCCCGATCGGCGAGCGCGAGGCTTCCCGAATCATCTTCAACCCCAACTGGATTCCCCCCGATAGCGGATGGGTGCGCCGGCTGCCGAATGTCGAACCTTACGATCGGATCCCGGCGAACGACCCGCGCAATCCGCTCGGCCGGATCAAGATCCCGCTGGGCGGGGGCTATCTGATCCACGAGGCCGCGAAAGAGGACGAGATCGGGCACGCCGTCTCGCACGGTTGTCTGCGGATGCGGAGCGCGGACCTCTTCGATCTGGCCGAGAAGATCATTGCGGCGCGCCGGTTGCCCGTCACCCCCGAACAGTTGCGCCAGGTGAGGCAGAGCCGTCAACGTCTGGCGCTGACGCTGGACGCCCCGTTGCTGGTCGATATCAATTACGATCTGCAGGTGGTCGAGGGCGGCGTGCTCCATCTCTACCCGGATGTCTACGGGCGCGGCACCTTCGCCCTGGACAGTCTGCGGGCGGAACTGCAGGCTGTCGGTCTCGACGGATCGAAGCTCCCCGACCCCGCGCTTCGGCAACTGATCGATCGCGCGAACGGCGGAGAGCAGTTCGTGATCAGCGTGGCTGACATCCGGAAGCGCCGCTGGAGTAACGGGGCCACGCTGCCGCTGACGGAACGGCTATCCGAAAAGAGCAGGGAACTGGCCCTGACGCGCGCCCGGTAGCATCTTTAAAGAATTGAGCCGATTGTGGTGTTATGCGACATGGGAGCGGAAATTTGCCCCACCGGCCGCTCTCGAGAACCGATTATTTCTCATGTTCTACCTCTCTTCTCTTCATAGACCGCGAAGCCCGCGAAAGAGGTGAAAGATTTTTCGCCTCTCTCACCGGGCTCGCGGTCTATTTTTGAACTACGAACAACTGAATTGGGAAGGAGCAAGACGATTGTGGCAAGAGTCGGGCGATGGGCTTTGCTGGCGAGTTTGATCGTGATGACCGGCCTCGGAGGCGCCTGCATGCGCGCGGGGGCCAAACTGGAGATTTCGGGCCACCGCCAGGCGGCGAGCGAGCCGGTGACTCGGCGCGGGATCAGTCCGCGCCTGTCCGCCGGAGCTCCGGAGACCAGCCTCGGTGAGGGGCGGATCGCGGCGGCGGGCTTCAAAGGGACGATGATTAAGCCACTCGCGGGATCTGCGCCGGCGAGTTCGGATCAGACCGCGGAGACCGCTCGGCGGCCGTTTGGCCGGAGCGATCGGGAGTCGGCCTCCGTCTATTTCGATTCCAACCAGGCCGAACTCCGACCTTCGACGCGGCAGAAGCTGCGTCAGATCGCCGCGTGGTTGCTGGAGGACCCTCGCCGCATCGGCGCGCTGCGATTGGAGGGCGATTGCGACGCTCGCGGAACGGAGGCGCATCTGGAACTGGGTGCCCGCCGGGCGCGCAAGACCAGAGAGTTCCTGGCCGCTCTCGGCATCGGACCGGACCGGATCGAGATCGTGAGTTACGGGTCGGTGAAGGCGTGCGGTGTCGGCGAAGGGGTCCCTGAGATGATTCCCTCGACGTGGCGCGGTCGGAATCAGGATTTCACTCCAGATCTAAAAAACGCGAAACACGCGAAAGATTGATGATTTCGCGTGTTCCGCGTGTTCCGCGTTTTTGTCCTGCTGAAGGCCGATCGGTCGTTACCAGCGGTCCTGGCGGTCGTTCTTCTCGCGGCGGATGTCGCGGTTGGATTCGTTCAACTCGCGCTGGATGCGGGCGCGCTCACTCGGAGTGAATTCGCCGCCGGAGCGCCGGGCACGGAACTCGTCACGTCTGATTCGATCCTGCTGTTCCTGCAGCCGTCGGGCTTCACGCCTCGTCAACTCTCCGCTGCGAACGCCCTGGCGAATCCGAACTTCTTGCTCGCGCTGACGCTCGTTGATGCTGCCTCCGCGGTAGTCACGGTAGCCTCGGTCTCGGTCTCGGCGGCCATGCGCCATTCCGGTCATCGGAATAATAACCATCATCACCATTGCGGCCATCGTCCATTTCACCCAAGCTCTGTTCATAATGTTCTCCTTCTTCTTCAGTGTTTCCGAGGTTCACTCTGTTCCGGCTGCCGACCGTCCGGCCGAGCCGACGATTATGGTTGCTGCCGTCGTGACATAGCATCGGCAACTTAGATGCCAGGGCGATCTCTCTAATCTCGGCCCGTAAATCCTGTGATTGCAAAGACCGGTCTGGGCGTGCATCCAAAGCCGCCAACAAATTGGTTGACCTCGTATACGAAAACGTGAGCCCGGGGCGCCGCCGTCATCTGGAGACGAGAAAGATGGCGAGGCCGATCGCGATCAGGTCCTCCGGGATGGCGATGAAGATGTCCTTGACCTGGAGCCCTCGCACCAGCCGGGAGCGGGCCTGGTAGCCGCCGAAGGTCCCGATGATCGCCCCGACCGCTCCCACCAGCGCTCCGGTCCAGAGAGGCTGGCCGGAGGCCGCGTAGAGACCGGCCCCGGAGAGTCCGCCCGTGACGAGGCGGGTGATCAACTGTGGCGGCGCGGTGCGGCTCGGCGTTTTGGGCAACTGGTCGTTGACGTACTCGGCCAGGGCGGCCAGGGTGAAGAGCGCGACCGCCACGATCGAACTCATAAACGCCAACGGCGAGGCCTTCAGATCCAGCCAGCCCAGGTAGCCCGCCCAACTGACGGCGGCCGGAGCCGTCAGGGCTCGCAATCCGGCGACGATTCCAATCCCCAACGCCAGCAGGAAGACATTGTTTGCATCCATCGAGATTCTCCTTTTCCTCTTCGATATTCTCGAACCGCGAACCACGCGAAAGACGCGAACTCATCGACCTTTCGCGTGGTTCGCGTGGTTCGCGGTTCGAATCCTTGCTCTCAAATAACTTCGATTGCGCGTTATTTGAGCAGTTACGAAAAGGGGATGCAAGGTGGGGGCGGGACCGGCCGGAGTTACTCGAGCCATGGATTTTCCGGGTTACTTCGCATTACATTGGGGGCGAAAAAGGAGGTTCTCAATATGATGTTCGGTTCAACCATTCTTGAGGTCGCAACCGGCGTGATGTTCGTCTATCTGCTCTTGAGCCTGCTCTGTTCGGCGCTCGGAGAGTTGATCGAGTCCTTCGTCCGGTTTCGCGCCCGCGACCTGGAACGAGGGATCAGAAACCTGCTCGACCATCCCCAACTGGCCAAGGACTTCTTCAACCATCCGCTGATCAAGCCGCTGGGCAAGAATCCATCGTACATCTCCGCCCGCACTTTCAGCATGGCTTTGTGGAATCTGGCGACCACCGTCAAAGCGGAAGGGCGGCCGATCAAGGACGCGCTGACGCAAAATATGGACGAGATCCGGTCCGTGATCACGGCGCTGGATGACCACAAATACCGGAGCATCAAGATCTCGATCCTGACCCTCATGGACGAGGCGGGAAACGATCTCGAACAGGCTCGCGCCAATATCGAGGGCTGGTATAACGACGCGATGGACCGTGTCTCCGGCTGGTATAAACGGCGCATGCAGTGGATTCTGATCGTCATCGGCCTGGTCGCCGCGGCCATTCTCAATATCGACACCATCAGCGTGGCGAGGGCGCTCTGGTTCAACGAGACCCTGCGGGGGTCGGTCGCGATCGCCGCCGAGAGCTACATCAAGAACAACCCCGCGGCTCCGGAACTGGCCGCCTCTGCGCCGGAATCGCCGGGCGGCTCGCCGAATCCGTTGCGGAAGCTCAGCGACATCCGCGGCCAGATCTACCAACTGGGCATGCCCGTCGGTTGGGTTTCGGCGCCGGAACTGACGAGCCCTCAGTACGCGGGCTTAAAGGATCCGCAGCTCACGGCGCAGTATCAGCAGGACCTGGAGGCATACCGGGTGGATCCGCGCCGGGCTCCCCATAATTTCAATGACTGGTTGCTGAAGCTGTTGGGAATCTTCCTGACGGCGCTCGCGGTCTCTCAGGGCGCGCCGTTCTGGTTCGATCTGCTCAATAAGTTCATGGTGATCCGCTCGACCGTCAAACCTCAGGAGAAGAGCCAGGTCCAGCCGTCGAAAGACCGGCTCGCTTCCGAGATCCCGAAAGAGCCGACGGGCGGATCCGGAAAAGAGGGCGACTCGGGCGGGAAGGATTGAGCTCGAGAAATTAATCGGAGGCTGGACCGCGAAACACGCGAAAGGCGCAAACCGGACCGGGTCCCGCGTCTGGCGTGTGTTTCGCGGTCTGGAAGCCGGAAGAGTCTCTCGCTCAACCGGCGATTCGATTGCCCAGAATGCCGATGCCTTCGATCTCGATCTCGACCAGGTCGCCCGGTTTCATGGCGCTGGTCGCGCCCGGAGTGCCGGTGTAGATGACGTCGCCCCGTTCCAGGGTCACATACTGACTGGCGAAGCTGACGATCGCGGCGGCATCGAAGATCAGGTCGCTCAGCAGTTGGGACTGCTTGACCTCTCCGTTGAGGCGCGTTTGCAGGCGAGACTTCTTGTAGTCGAGCCCGGAGACGATCACCGGGCCCAGCGGCCCGAAGGTGTCGCTGCCCTTGGCGCGCCACCACTGCAGATCGCCGCGTTGCCAATCGCGTTCGGTGACATCGTTGCCGCAGGTGTAACCGAAGATGTGATCGGCGGCCCTCTCCGCCGGAATGCGCTGGGCCCGCTTGCCGATGACGATCACCATCTCGCCCTCGTAGTGGACGTTCTTGGCTCCGGGCGGGATCACGATCTGGCCGGCGGGATTCTGCAGCGAGGTCAACGGCTTGAAGAAGAGCTCCGGTTTCTCCGGCGCCGGCCGGTCGCCGAGATGGCTCTTGTAATTCAACCCGACCGCCAGGACCTTGGTCGGCTCGCAGGGGCAGAGCAATTTGACGGCCGAGAGGGGGACTTTCGTTCCCGTCTCCGCCTTGCTCTCAAACAGATCGCCGCGCAGCTCTTTGATCGTCTCGCCGTCGAGCAGGCCGTAAGAGACTTTCCCGCGGTTTTCATAACGCACGTATCTGGTCGCTTTATCGCCGGACGGAGGTGATTGTTGTGATAATCCGATACCCGTGACTGCCAGGCCGGAGCAGAAATTTCTTCTCGAGATTTCCATCTGATCTCCTTTCGAAGGGCACGCGATTGTTCCATCTGCCGTTGATCTTAAAGTCTTTTTCCTTTTCGGCCAATGTGCCGGCCGGGTCCCAGGAGATAATTATAATCTGAGCGGAGGGCGATTAGGCGGGTCAAACGTGGGGCGATCCACCTGTAATTGGGCACTCGGTGCTGATACTATGACCCCTCAAAATCGACAAGCCATGGAGGTGATTTGATCGCATGAGTTCCGAAACCGCATTTTCCATCGATCGTCTGCTGGAGTTCGCCACACGCGTCTTTCTTTACAGCGGAGTGGCTGCGGAGGATGCCCCGCAAGCCGCGGAGGTGTTGGTGACGGCTGATGCATGGGGCATCGATACGCATGGAGTGGCACGGTTGCGCGGCTACTACGAGACGATGAAGCGGGGGCTCGTCAACCCGCGCCCCAACCTCCGGGTGGTCCGGGAGATGCCGGCCTGCGCCACTCTGGATGGCGATAACGGTCTGGGTTTGATCGTCGGTCCCAAGGCCAATCAGATCGCCATGGAGAAGGCCGAGACGGTCGGGGCCGGGTGGGTCAGCGTCTGCCATACGAACCATTTCGGCATCGCCGGTTACTATCCCTGGAGCGCTTTGAAACGGGATCTGATCGGCTGGGCCATGACCAACTCCACGCCCCAGGTGGCGCCCTTGTGGGGAACGCAAAAGATGCTGGGGACCAACCCGATCGCGATCGCGTTTCCCGGGCACGAAGAGCCGCCGGTCATCATCGATATGGCGACCAGCACGGTCGCTTACGGCAAGATCGAGAACGCCGTTCGCAAGTCCGAGACCGTGCCTCTGGGCTGGATCATCGACAGCGAGGGAGAGGCCACGATTGATCCGGAGAAGATGGTCAATGGCGGCGCCCTGGTTCCATTGGGGCACGACCGCGAACACGGCGGCCACAAGGGCTACTGCCTGGGCGCCATGGTCGATCTGCTGTGCGGCGCGCTGAGCGGCGCCAACTGGGGGCCCTTCGTTCCTCCGTTTCCGCTGCATCTGAAACCGTCTCAACGCCGGGTCGGGAAGGGCATCGGCCACTTCTTCGGGGCCCTGAAGATCGACGCCTTCATCGATCCGGATGAGTTCAAGCGGCAGATCGACGAATGGGTCCGGGTCTTCCGCGCGGCCAAGCCCGCGGCGGGCACCTCCGGGCCGCTGATCCCCGGCGATCCCGAGCGCCAGGCCCACGCGCGCCATCTGCAGGAGGGCGTGCGGGTGCTGCCCTCCGTGGCCCGTGAGCTACGTGAACTCTCCGCGCTGACCGGAATTCCGCTCGATTGAGTCGATCTCGGATCGAGCGCCGAAGCCCTAGGTCCCCGGGTCTTGAATCTCCATGTGCCTGATCAATCCGTCTTGGATCAGGTAGACGTGCCGGACCATCCCGTCGTGGATCACGTTTCCCTGCAGGTCCCGGACGACCGCATGGACCTTGACGGCCGTGCGCCCGTCGGCCTCGGTCTCGAAACCGACCGGCTCGACGCTGGGATTGATCGCCTGCCACTGGCGCGTCCAGTAGTTCCGGACGCCTTCGGGTCCGTGAACATGTCCGCCTTCCCAACCGTTCGGCCAATCGACCTCCGGATGCAGGACGGGCAGGATGGTCTCCAGTTCGCGGGCGTTGAAGGCCCGGTAGATCTCGGTGAGCAGCTCCTGGTGAGCGGGAATCATATAACTTACACCTCCTGAGCTATTCTCACCGAGCCGGTTGTGAGTTACAAGCGGAGCGCCGGAGAACCTGAGGATTGGATCGATGGAAGCAGTGATCTTGATTGGCGTCCAGGGATCGGGCAAGTCGACGTTCTGCCGCGAACGTTTCTTCGAGACGCACGTGCGGATCAACCTGGACATGCTCAAGACCCGCCGCCGAGAGGCGCTCCTGCTGCGCGCCTGCCTGGAGGCGAAGCAGCGTTTCGTCGTGGATAATACGAACGTCACCGCCGCCGACCGCCAGCGCTATATCGGCCCGGCTTCGGCCGCCGGCTTCACCGTGACCGGTTACTTCTTCAATTCGCGGCTGGAAGACGCCCTCAAGCGAAACCGCCAGCGCACCGGAAAATCGCGGATCCCCGAGCGGGGCGTCATCGGCACCTACCGGCGCCTGGAACTGCCGCAACTCTCCGAAGGTTTCGACCGCCTCTTCTCTGTCAGCATCACGGAGACCAGGGAGTTTGCGGTGGAAGAGTGGAAAGACAATCTTCAGGTTACCTCAATTTTGTCGAGCGGATCTTGACGGTAGTCACCAGCCTCCGGCAACAAGGGCTACAATTCGTGGGGCACACTGATTGTGACCGTGGCGACATTCAGTCACCTCGATGGCACGGTCGCCGGCAACTACACCTACGTTATTGGCTACCATCTGAATCGCTACGCCGGACAAACCGTGATGAACGGCAGACTGCTCAAAACGTCAATCGCAAGCCCAACTGCACGCTGCGGCCGGGATTGGCGGTCGAGACCACGCCGAAGCCGGGCCGGCCGAGGACCGTTCCGGGCAGGACCCCGGCGTGATAGTTCGAGAGGCCGAGGGTCGGGAGCACGATCGTGACGTCTGAGAATTGCGGGAAGGGGCGATCGGTCCGGGTCGCAATCCGTTGCGACGGATCCGTCCGCGCGGCGATCTCGGCCAGCTTCGCCGGAGTGATCCGGTTGATCGAGAGGTTCTGGCTGGCCAGCTTTCGTGAAAGATTGCCCAGGTAACTGACCTCGATCAGCCAGCCGACGGGCAGTTCGTGTGTTTCGCGTGTTCCGCGGTTTGAATCCCGAATCTCAATTCTCTTTCTCCCCGTGGAGCGGATAATGCGGGAGCAGGCGATAGCCTTTGAGCCCGACCACGATCGTATCGCCGATGGCCAGGCTCATTTCATTGGCGTCCCATTTGTTCCGGGTGATGACGATGGAGAGTCCCTCTTGCTGCTCCCACAGGATCAGGCGAGCCACCAGCCGCTCGCTGTGGCCGATGTATGAGATGTCCTCGATAACCGCCCGCCCCAGAATATAGGGCGTATTCAGGAACTGCGATTGGAAATTGATCACCACGTCCTCGGGACGGAAGAGGATCTTGACCGATTGTTGGTCGGTCAGAAAGGGAGCATCCGGAATCGCCGCCAGCCGGTTTCTGCCCATCAGGACCCGGCCTTCGCTCCAGCGGCCGAGCAGCACGTTGGCCGCTCCCAGAAAGGTCGCGACGAACTCGTTGCGCGGATGATTGTAGACCTCGAACGGCGTGCCGATCTGCTCGATTCGCCCCTGATTGAGCACGACAATCCGATCCGCCAATTCCAGCGCCTCCTCTTGATCGTGAGTGATGAAGAAGGCCGGAATGTTCATTTCGCGTAAGAGGATGCGGATCTCACGCCGCAACTCCTGCCGGGTGACGGCGTCGAGCGCGCTGAAGGGTTCGTCGAAGAGCATGGCCTCGGGTTTGAAGGCCAGCGCGCGCGCCAGCGCCACCCGCTGCCGCTGGCCGCCGGAGAGTTGCGAGGGGTATTTATTACGATGATGCTGCAGATTGATGAGGGCCAGCATCTCGTCCGCGACGCTCCGGATCTGATCGCGGTTCAACTTGCGCGTCTCCAGTCCGAAGGCGATATTCTGCTCGACGGTCTTGCGCTGAAAGAGCGCATGGTCCTGAAAGACCACCCCCAGGCCGCGGGCCTGCGGCGGCAGCAGATGCGCCACCCGCCCGTTCATATGGACCTCGCCGGAGTCGCCCCGTTCCAGGCCGGCAATGATCCGCAGTAGCGTGGTCTTGCCGCTGCCGGACGGGCCCAGCACCACCAGGACTTCGCCCGGCGCAATATCGAAACTGATATCCGACAGAATCCGCTGGTCGCCGAACCGCTTCGACAACCGCGTGACGTTGATCGCCGATTGACGTTCGAAGGCGGGGATGGGCCTCGGAAGAGCGGGGGAAATTGCCAGGTTTTCCATTTTTTCTCGACCTCTGTTGATCGCCCGCGCCAGCACCCGGAAGGGCTCTCGGCACCGTCCAGACCTGGAGCAGGATCTCTTTGGTTGGGATCTCGTTAACGGTTGGCTGACGATCTTAGGCTAACCAATGGCGATTGGTTAGCCTAGGTACAGAGATCTGCAACCCCGACCGGATTCACGCCAGCCGGCCTCGTCTCGCGGGTACAGTTACCGGCAAGCTCGATCGAGGCTGGAGACCGAAATCGGTGGGCGGTTGAGATATTCATGATAATTCCTACGGTTGAAATAGGAGTTTATCTTCAGAGAGATGAATAAGTCAATGTTTTTTGACGAACGAAAAGCGGGAGATGATCGGCTCATCTCCCGCTTTTCGCGTTCTCTTCGGACTCGTCCGGAGTGTCAGTTGACCAGTTCGGTCGCCAACGCCTGGTGTCCGATCTGTGAAGGCCTGTTTCTGCCGGCTCGGGGTCCGTTCAGTCCCGGACGTGGGGCTCCGTACTGAGATTCGGCGGACGCCTGATGACCGTTGATGTTGAAGCCTCCGACCACGCCGTTGAGCGCTCCCGATTGCCGGTGGAGGCTTTCGGCGGCGGTCTGAAGTTCGCTGGCCATCTGCACCGACTGTTGCATGATTCCGCGCAGTTGATCCATCGCGCGGACGACCTCCGCCGCGCCCAACGATTGTTCTTCGGTGGCCGCGCCGATCTCGTGCGTCAGCCGCGTCAGGTCCTCTGAAGCCTTCGCCACCTGCTCGGCCGCGGACGACTGCTCGTGAGTCACGGCCTCGATCTCCTGCGTGGCCAGCACGATCTGCTCGACGGACGTGATGATGGACGAGAGCACATCCTTGACCGAGGTGTCGGAGATATAGTCTTTGACGGTCTGATTGGACTGCTCCATCTGCTGAACCGCCGTTCGCGACTCGCGTTGAATGGTCTCGATCAGCTCGGAGATCTCCTTGGTCGATCGGGCCGATCTCTCCGCGAGCTTCCGGACCTCGTCCGCGACCACGGCGAAGCCGAGCCCATGCTCTCCGGCGCGAGCGGCCTCGATCGCGGCGTTGAGCGCCAGCAGGTTGGTCTGGTCGGCGATGTCGTCGATGGTCTCGACGATCTTGCTGATGCTCTCGGCGCGGGCGCCGAGGGTGTTGATGGTCTGGCCGGCCGATTCGACCGACGACCCGATTCGCTGCAGGTTCTGGCCCGCCTTCTCCAGCGTGGCCTGGCCCTTGCGGGCCGCCTCATCGGCCGATTGGGTCAGCGAGGCGAGATGCTGCGTATTGTCGGCCACGCCGCGCAACCCGGCGACCATCTGGGTGATCGAGGCCGCCGTCTGGGTCGCGGCGGCGGTCTGAGACTGACTGTTGTTGGCGACCTGCCGGATCGAGGCGGCCATCTCGTGAATGGTGGCCGTGATCTCCTCGCTCGAGGAGGAGAGGGTCTGTGAGGATTTCTTCGATTGTTCGCTGGCCGCCGCGATCTGCGCCGAAGCGGAGGCCACCTGATTCGAACCCTCGCCGATCTGGCCCACCGAATTCCGCAGGTTGGCGATCATCTGCTTGAATGAGTTGCCGAAACTGTCCTGGGGCGATTTCGGCTGGACCTGAGCGGACAGATCCCCCGCGGCGATCCGATTGGCGACCCCCGCCATCTCCGTCAGGTAGTCGATGGTCTCGTTCATGGCGTGCAGGAGCTGGCCGGTTTCATCCTCGGACCTGGGCTCGAGCCTCTCGCTCATGTCTCCGGCGGCGATCTTCTGCGAAACGGCCACCGCCTGTGAGAGCGGCCGGACGATCCCGCGAATGATCACGATGGCGAAACCCACCAGCAGCACCCCGACGACTATCGGCACGACCCATCCGAGAAAATCGGCCTCGGCGATGAGTTTGTCCGCCTCTTTACCCTCCTGCTCGATCTCCTTGACGTTCAGGTCTTTCAACTGGTCGAGCCGGGCGAACATGTCGTCTTCGAGCTTGCCCAGCGAGGAGTCCGACAGGCTGTTGGCCTCCGAGACCTTGTCGGTGTTGACGAGAGTGATCACCTCCTCGCCCTTCTCCTGGTATTGCCGATGGAGATCCTGGATCTCCTTCAACTTCGTGCGTTCCTCATCGATTAGATCGAGTTTACCGAACTCGTCGGCCCATTTCTCGAACTCCCGGGCGTCCTCGCGCCACTCCTTGAGCTTCTCCTGGTCCTTGCTGGAGATATACGAGCCGAGGTCGTCGGCCTGGCCGGTCTTGGCAAGCGACATCTCCAGCGAGGCTCGGAGCATCGGGGCATGCTGATCGGAGATCTGGTTGAGCTTGTCGCCGAGATTGTTGGCGGTGCTTCTACCAAAATAGGCGACTCCAGCGAGGCCGATAATCATCAGGCCCACGATCGCCATCAGTTTCGTCTTGATCGTTAATTTCATCATTCCTCCATCTAAAGGCCGGATTGGTTCAGAACTCGATGCCGTAGGCCAGCGCCAGTTCGTTATTCTTGCGGCCCACGTTGCCAAAGGCGTACCCGATGGTCACCTGACTCTTGCGCGTGACTCTGAAGCTCAGGCTCGGGGTGGCGTAGCCGAATCGGTCGTTGCTGCTGCTCCACCAGGTCAGATCGAAACCGATCCGGCGATGCAACGGCTGCGAGTACCCGACGATGGCGCCGCCTTTGGAACCGAATCCCGGTTGCCGTCCGATCACCAGGAAGGCGCCGCCGGTGAACTTCGGCCCGTAATCTCCCTGAATCTGTTTGCTGACGTTGGTATAGATCATACTGAAAGCGTCGGTTCCACCGCGGCGGATGATGGGAACGAAGACGATCGCTCCGACGCTCGCCGCGACACCTTTCGTTTCGTCATTATGGAACTGCCACTTGACGTTCGGTTGAAGTTCGATTCCCTGGTCCGGGACCACGGGATGGCTGGCCTCCAGGTTCAGGCCGATTTCGACGTTTTTGCGCAACCCGTAGACCACCCGCGGGGCATAGGTTTGATATCCGCCCTCAGCGTGGGGCTCAAGGTGCGTGTTGAGGTCGAACTCCAGATAGACTCTTCGCTCGGGCATGACCTCGGTCGACGCGGACTGCCCATACGCGGCGCCCGGCAGGAGAATCAGCATCGTGGATAGATAAAACAGGGGAGAGAACTTCGCTCGATCGGTTGCTGGGGCCACTTGATCACCTCTTTGTTGAGGGCTCCCGAGTCAGGGCTTCTGAGCGGTCTTACCTTCGGGAGCGGATTACATATCGGCGTCCGGGAGCGGAACTTAAGCCCGCACCGGGTCTCTATTGACAACCGTCGATGGGAAGTGCAAAGGGTATGCCCGGGCTGAATCGGGCCGGATCCGGCCACGCAACCGCTTGCCAGGTCAGAGTTTTGAGCTATGCGGGTGGCACCAAACAGCTATTGAAGCCGTCCAGAATCTGGATTCGCCGTTCAGGTCTCAGAATGCGATCCGCGAAACCTGCGAAACACGCGAGATCAGAGACTCTTCGCGTGTTCCGCCTGTTTCGCGGTTGGTTGGTGGTTATCTGGTGATGTTCTTCATGCGGGCCCCGCCGATCCATTCGAGGACCGTCTGGTAGGACGGATCGGTGGATCCCTGCCAGCGGATGCCGCCGCCGTGGGCGGTGCTCTTCGCGCCCGCGATCCCTTCCACGCTCGAATCGCTCGTCGGCTTGCGGAGGATCAGGCTGTTCTCCGGATTTCCGAGGTCGATCACCTTGAGGGCCGAACGATAGTTCTCGCGCAACTGATCGTCGGTAAAGCGCCCGGTTCCGTTCGGCTCGATGAGTCTGAAGATCGCGTGCGTGGCATGGCAATTGACGCAGGCGTTGCCGTCCGGCCCTTTTCGCGCCAGCAGCGGCATGACTCGTTCGACGAAGAAGCCGTAATCGAGGACCTCCTCGGCGCGCAGGTCCAGCGCGACGCCGCTGTCCTGGCCCTGGTAGATCGCGATCGCCAGGCCCTGCAACTGCTGGTTCGGATCTTTCGCCAGCTTGGCGAGCCCGGCGCGAATGGCCGCGTTCGATTGCAGGCCCTTCACGCGGCGCACCGCGTTGAGCGCCGCCGATCGAACCTTGTCGTCCGGGGATTCGAGCGCTTCGGCCAGCAGGGTGATGATCCGCAGATCGTTCTCGATCGGAGTCTCCGGCGTGATCAGGTCCAGGATCATCTTCTGCCGGGCCGCGGATCGCGTCTTCAGCAGGTCGTCGAGCGCGGCGCCGATCACCGGCAGCCCGCGGAGCGGCGGCGAGAGCAGGATCAGTTGCGAAGCCGAGCGCGAGAGATTGGCGTCGGACGATTGCAGGGCCGAGACGATCCGTTGCTGGACCGTCGCGTCGGTGATCAGATCCGGAAAGTCCAGGAGCGCCAGCAGCGCGGCTCCGGCGGTCTTGGGGTCGGTCCCGCTGCCGGTGCGCAGGACGAAGCTGCGGACCTTTTCGTCGAACTTCTCGCTTCGCGCAAAATCGGAGCCGAGCGTTTTGATGCGATCCAGCGCCGCGATCTGCGCCTCCGGGTACCGGCTGGCCAGCAGCTCCTTGAGGACCTTCACCGCCTCGCGCCGGTTTTGATCCACGACTTTGAGCGGCAGCGACCGGTAGAACTCGCCGGTGACGCCGCGGACCGCCGCCTCCGGATCGTTCAGCCGTTGCATGACCAGCAGCGGCAGATCCGTGAGGGTATTCTCGCGCAGCGTGTAGGCCGCGAGCACCGCCTGCTGTCTTCTGATCGGATCCGGCGAGTTGACCAGCGGCGCCAGCGCGTGCTCCAGCGCCGGTGCGCCCTCCGGATAGAATTTGATCGTCTCGACGTCGTTGCCGATCCGCGTGTAACGGCCGGCATTGGTGTAGCCGCCGCTGCGCAGGTGAAATTCGGTGATCCCGCGCAGCAGGCCTTCGCGTTGCCGATCGTTTCCGGTCTCGAGCGCCCGCGCGATTCGCTCCGCCATCCGGCGGCTCGATTCGTGATGCCCCTGCGTCGCCAGATCGCG
>DATEFT010000805.1:0-2657 GCA_035280505.1 Blastocatellia bacterium
TTCTTTTCGGTGCCGGGATGCGCGAAATCTTTCATCGACTGGACGATCTTGCTCACGCGTTCGACTCCCTCCAACGACTGCTGCAGCGCCTTCGGAATCTCTTCCGCCAGGTACTCGACGTCGGCATCCCTGACCGCCGCCTCGACCTCGCAGACCAGCTCGGGCGAGAGCACATTGCTCTGGCAGGTCCCCAGCAGTTTGTTGTACATGCCCAACGCCCGATCCAGGTCCGAGAAGGAGTTCTGGATGAACCGGGTGTTGTCGCCGATGTACTGCATCGGCGTATTGATCTCGTGGGCGATGCCGGCGGCCAACTGGCCGATCGACTCCAGTTTCTGGGCCCGCCGCAGATTCTCTTCACTCTTCAGCAACGCTTCCTGAACTCGCCGGGCCTCCGTGATGTCGGCGAAGACGCCGTCGGCGTACATCACGCCGTCCTTCTCATAGGTCGCGACCGCCCGGTCGTGCAGCCAGATCCAGTCTCCGCTCATCTGCTGGATCCGATAATGGACATCGTATGAGGTCTTGCTGGCGAAGAGCGAGTTGTAGGCGCTCCGGACCTTCTCGATATCGTCGGGGTGGATGCGGTGGAACCAGAGACCGGCGGTGTCCCGTTGGATCTGGTCGGCCGTGAATCCGTAGATCCGTTCGACGTTCGGACTGAGAAAAGATTTACGCCCCTGGCGGTCGGCCGTCCAGGTGACGTCCGGGATGTTGGCGATCAGCGACCGGTACTTCTCTTCGCTGCGCTTCGTCGCCTGGGCATGCTCGGCCAATCTTCTCTGGAGCTCCACGATTCGGATTCCGACCTGGACCCGGGCGCATAATTCTTCGCTGTCGAAGGGCTTGGTGATGTAATCGTCGGCCCCGCCCTCGAAACCGGCCATGATGTCGGCCTTGCTGCTGTTGGCGGTCAACAGGATGATGTAGGTCGGCAGCGTTTGCGACGACTGGCGGATTCGGCGGCAGACTTCGACGCCGTCCAATCCCGGCATGTTGACATCGAGAATGGCGAGCGGCGGGCACTCGGTTTGTTGCAGCGCGGTCAGAGCATCGACGCCGTTCAGAACCGTAATCATCTCGTATCCGCGCTTGGCCAGCGTGGCTTGAACGAGTCGGCAGCAGATCAGGCTGTCATCAGCAACTAATATCTTCATGAATCTCTATCCTTAACGCCCAAAGCTGGTCCTTACGGCCGGGGCCAGCGAGCGGCCCTACCCACTTATCGGCACCGGTGAAAAAATGGATTAGGACTCCGCCAGTTTTCCGTTTTCGGGCTTCAGGGCGCGGTTTTCGGTTTGGAGGAGGGGAACTGAAGGCCGTGAATCAGGCCCGACGGTCGCAGGCGACGGAGAGGCGCGGAGCGTCCTGGAGGTAGGCGTTGACGGCACGTTGTGATCGGTCGAGTTGTTGCTGCTCGTGCAGCAGTTCGCTGCGGGCGGCCAGGAGCAGGGGATAGGTGCGTGCGTCTTCGGCGATGATCTGGGCGGCCAGCGCCGAGGTTCGCTTCGCCGCGTCGGTTTGCAGGGCCGGCTCGGCCAGTTCGCCCAAGCGAAGCCGCATCTCGGCGATCTGCCGGTGATAGATCTCGAGCCGCTCGCCGAGGGTCGCCCGTTCCTCGGCCACCCGCAGGATCTCGTCGAAATTCCGGGTCTCGGCGGCCTGAGCCTCGCGCCGCGCCAGGGCCAGCAGCGACTCCAGATCCGCGCACTGGGCGATGAGCAGGTCGAGCACCGAATCGGCTTGAAGTTCGCGGGGTTCGATTCCGGGCATAAGCTTAGGTGGTTGGAGACGACATCTTGGCATTGACCGCCCAGGAGTCGCGGACCGGAGCCAGCAGGGAAGCGGCCTGTTGCATGAGCGCACTGTCGAGGTGGCCGCTGGCGCGAATGACCATGGCCGTCACGCCCGCGTAGAGGGCATTGAGCACCGGCGCGACCTCTCCGCCGCGCTCGAAGTCGAGAATCGATTGCAGGTATCCGATGATATCGAGCGCGCGGTTGGTATGCTCGGCTTTCGCCGCCAGTTCGCCCTGCTCGATGTCGGTGGCCGCCAGCCTCAGGAATTTGATCGCCCCGTCATAGAGCATGACGATCTGTTGGATCGGATTGGTTTCGGTTTGGGCAGCCCGGCCGTACGCCGCGAGCGGATCGGATTTCCTGGACATAGTTGATTCCCCCTACATCTCACTTATCGGTTCAAACCGAATCTCTCTTAAGAAGTCTAGAAAAGCCTGGAAAAGTCGGGAAAAGTCTGGAAAAGTCGGGAAGGACCAGCTCCCGATTTCTCCATACTTCTTACTACTTTGGAAATTGAGTTCCTGGGAATTTGAGATGCAAACCGCTAAACACACGAAACACGCGAAATCATCAGTCTTTCCCGCTTTCGCGTCTTTCGCGGTTCCGAATCAAAACTTCAAGAAATTTACTATCCCAAGTACTTACTGATCATGCCATTTGCTACTCTCTGAATCTCCGCTGACTTCTCTAGACTTCTCTAGACTTTTCTAGACTTCTCTGGACTTCTTTTAACTATTGCGTGGTTTCAACGAGTCGATGACGCTGGTCAGCGTGGTCCCCTGACCGTTCAACTGGCTGATCGCGGAGTCGACGGCGGCAAACTGCCGGTTGAGCGATGTGCGCAGCGTCGAGAGCCGC
>DATEFT010000806.1:0-2928 GCA_035280505.1 Blastocatellia bacterium
AACCCGGTAAGCCGGATCTTGCTACGGAGGTGACTCGTGGTCGAGAAGGTTGCGCGCAGCATCGTCGACTATCTGGCGACCCACGCCCGGGAGAGGGCGGAGCAGACCGCCGTCATCGGTGACGACCGGGAGCTTAGTTTCGGCGAGCTTGATCATCTGAGCGGGCAATGTCGCCGGGTCTTCAAAGACCTGGGAGTGAAGCGGGGCGACCGGGTCGCGTTGATCATGTGCGATGGGCCGGAGTGGATCGCGGCCTTTCTCGGCGCGATCGGTCTGGGCGCCATTGCCGTGCCGTGCAGTACGATGCTGGGGGCGGCGGAGATCCGGTCGATCCTGCACGATTGCGGCGCGCGCCTGGCCGTCATCACCCCGGATCAACGTGAATCGATGCAGGCCGTGTTGTCGGAACAATCTCCGCCCGAACTCGAAGTCGTGCTGGAGGCCGGCGGGGAGGCCTGGGAGGCTGAGGGGGTGGCGACCTTGAGTCTGGAGGCGGCGCTTGCCGGAGTCGCCGGGGAACCGCTGGCCGATTTCGATTCCGAAACCCTCGCCCTGATCCTCTATACCTCGGGCAGCACCGGCTCTCCCAAAGGGGTGGTGCATACCCATGGCCACCTCTCTTGCACGATCGCGAAGGCCGGCCGCGGAGTGTACGGCGTCGGGCGGAGCGATCGCGTCTTCTCCTCTTCACGGCTCTTTTTCGCCTACGGATTGGGCAACAGTCTCTCCTTTCCCGTGGGACTTGGGGCGACCAGCATTCTTTGCCGCGAGCGTCCCAAACCGGAGCTGATCGCGCGAATCTTCGCACAGCATCGTCCGACGATCTTCTTCGGCGTGCCTCCCGTCTTTCGCTCGTTGCTCGAATACCGCCGGGCCGGCCATTCGCTCGAGACCGGCTCGCTCAGGTTCTGCGCCTCGGCCGGAGAGGCCTTGCCGGCGCGGATTTTCCGCGAATGGCACGATGAGACCGGGCTTCCAATTCTCGACGCCCTGGGCTCGACTGAATTGTTGCACGTCTTTATCGCCAATCAGCATGGCCGTTTCGTTCCGGGCAGCTCCGGTCTGCCGGCGGAGGGATATGACGTGCGATTGCTGGGGGAGACCGGGCATCCGATCACCGGCGCCGGTCAGGGCGAGCTTGAGGTCAGCGGCGCGAGCGCCTTCTCTTATTACTGGAACCGGCCCGAGAAGACGGCGGAGACGAAGAGCGGGGAGTGGGTTAAGACGGGCGACATCTATCGGCGCGACGAGGCGGGTTTTTACTGGTATGAAGGACGCTCCGATGATCAGTTCAAGTCGAGCGGCATGTGGGTTTCGCCCACGGAGATCGAGCAGATGCTCGGCGAGAGCGAGGCGGTTCTGGAAGCGGCGGTGGTGCCGGAACAGGATGCGGACGGCACGAATCTGGTCGCCGCCTACATCGTGCTGCAGCCGGGCCTGACGGCCGATCAGGAGATGATCGATCGTCTTAATGTCACAGCGGGAGAGAAGCTGCCCCGCTACAAACGGCCCGGGCGAATATATTTCTTGAAAGAACTGCCGCGCACGGCGACCGGTAAAGTCCAGCGCTTCAAGTTGCGGGATCGGAGAGGTCCTTGAGACCGACCATTCGATCGTGCGGTGGCGGAGGTGAGCTCTCACCTCCGCCCTCTGAGGCGTAAAACTTAACTGCCGACGTCTTGCCCGCCGATCAGGCGCTGCGGCCGTTGATCGCCTGGCGCTCCTCGCCGTCGGGGTTGTTCTTCAACTCGCACTTGTTGTCGAAGATCATGGTCGGGCACTGGTCCGCGGCGAAGGCCCGCCATTTAGGTAATCCGGAGTGGTTGGGATCTCCCTTCCGCGCGAAGTTGATCCAGGCGTCGGCCACCTTCGCGGAGAGCGCGCGCGCTTCCGTGGTCCCGCCGGTCATCGCGGCGCAACGGTCCGTATTGTAGAAGACGAATGGAAGTTCGGCGCAATGGAAGGCGCGGGGCCGTCCGTCGAGCACCGGCGTCTGCCAGGTGAACCAGTAGAGATAGGCCGGGGCGGCGGCCTGCGCGGCTTTGCGTTCCGCTTGCGTCACGGCGTTCTGCCGCGGCCCCGCCGCGTTGATCCGCGATAGCAGATCGCAGGGCTTCGCGTTCGGATGCACTCGCCGAAAGACCTCGATGATCTGTTCGGCCCGGTCTCCGCGAGTGGCGGTCACGCGCTTCTTCAGCTCTTCATTGGTCAACGATTCGAATTGCTGGTTGCCGATCCCGGTGGTGAATTCGTTGAGCACCGTGCCCACCATGAGCGGAATGTTGGCCGAGTATGACGGCGCCGCCGGATCGAACGAGTGTTGAGGCAGAATCCGGCCATCGACCGTCGGCCCCCAGTTGATTCCCATCCCCGATCCCGGCACGGCCGGCGTCGGGTTGAGCTTCCTGATGGCGGCGATCGCCGCCTCGGTCAAACGCTGATAAGGCAATTCATGAAGTTGATTGATGGTTGAGGCGTTGAGGCCGAGTTCCGCCATCACCGCCGCCGCCAGTTGGGCCGACCGCTCGGGGGGCGCCTGACGCAGCGACGAGCCGCTCTGGATGATGGCGCGATGAAACAGCCCTTTCGCCGCGGGCATCGCCATCAACGCCCCGACTTTGCTGCCGCCGCCCGATTGCCCGAAGATCGTGATGTTGCCGGGGTCGCCGCCGAAATTGGCGATGTTGTCGCGCACCCATTCGAGCGCGGCCACCAGGTCGAGCTGGCCGACGTTGGCCGAACTGGCATACTTCTCTCCGTACTCCGCCAGGTTGAGGTACCCAAAGACGTTGAGGCGATGATTGAGCGTGACGACGATGACCTCGCCGCGGCGGCTCAGATTCTCGCCGTCATATGACTTGAGCTCCTGACCCGAACCCGCCGAAAACCCGCCGCCGTGCAGCCACACCAGCACCGGCCGCTTTCGAT
>DATEFT010000807.1:0-11757 GCA_035280505.1 Blastocatellia bacterium
CTCTTCGGAGTTATGCTTGGGATTGCCGAGGAAGGCCACCACATTGAGCAGGCCGTCCGCATCGAAGAAGGCCGAGTTGTTGTACCTTAAACCGCGATCGGAACGCGCCGGGGTTCTGACGGCGCGTGAAACGGCGGCCCAGACGGTCTGGCGGGCGCTGGGCGTCCAGAGCAGGCGGGCATTGGGTTGCGCGTCGAAGCCGGTAAAATAGTGGTGCTCCAGCTTGGAGCCGATGGTCAGCCGCAGCCGGTCTTTAACCAGCATCAACTCATCCTGCGCGAAAGCGCTGAAAAGGTGGGAAGTTCGCCCCGGCGGAGTGAACTGAGTCGGAGAGTCGGTGCGGGTTCGATCGGTGATCACGCGGTAGCCGAGCCCCCAGAGCAGGTCCTGCCGGCCAAAAGCGAGGCGATGCTGGAAGTCCAGATCGAAGGTGTCGACCCGCTCCCCCACATCAAAGGAGTTGTAACACGATCGGTCGAAGTAGGTTTGCAGCGTCATGTCCGACCGATCCGAGAAGGCGTGCGTCCATCGCCCCATCACATTCCCGCCCGTATACTCGGCCGGGGTCAGGGCCCGGGGCGCCAATGGATTGAAGAGAGAGATGCTGGTCGAGGTCTCTCTCAAACCGGTGTCATGAATGTCTCCCTGCACGGTCAACGTCTCACGCTCGGATCTCTGCCAATCCAGCCGCCAGCCTCCGCCGACCCAGTTCTGCCAATCGTGGGCATTGTAGCCGGCGGCGTTGACCAGACCGCCGCGGTTGAAATATTTGGCGTAGACGCGATAGGAGGCGTCGGCGCCGATCCGGGCACCGTAGCGGGCCAATCCGAAGCCCTGTTCCTCGGAGCCGCCGCCGATCGTCAGCAATCCCCCCTGTGAGTCCTCGGCGCGCTTGGTGATGATATTGATCACGCCATTGACGGCGTTGGCGCCCCAGAGCGTGCCGCCCGGACCCCGGATGACCTCGATTCTCTCAACCTCCTCCAGCGGCAGATTCTGGATCTCCCAGTACATGCCAGCAAATTGAGGGGTATAGACGCTGCGCCCATCGATCAACACCAGCAGCTTGTTGGCGAAGCGGCCGTTGAATCCGCGCGCGCTGATCGCCCATTTACTGCCGTCGATCCGGGCCACGCTCAGACCCGGGGCCATCCGCAACACTTCGGGAATCGTGGTCAGACCGGAGCGGCGGATCTCCTCCTGGGTAATAACATAGATCGCAGCGGCGCTCCGGAAGAGCTTCTCCTCTTTTTTCGAGACCGACGTGACTTCGAGGTTCATCAAGTCTTCCATGCTGAACGTCGTCAAATCGGGCGCCGGATCCGGATTTTGAGCGGAGACGTGGGCAGCCCCGATCATGACGATGAGTGTGATGAAACAGAAACAGATTATTACCTTCATATGGCTTCTCAAGGGGGATTAAGAGGAGAGGTTGAAAGAAGACGGTGTGGTTAGACGAATGAGAATTGATGGTGATGCCGATTGACGCTAAGAACGGGTCAGATCATAGCAGAAAATAAGATCTGACAATATCAAAACCGCGAAGCGCCGAAATATCGGCGCGTGCCGTAATTTCGGCGCGAAAAGCTTCGGCACCGGCTTTCGGCAGCGCCTGATCCCCCGCCCCTCCATCGACCGAACCTCGCCTGTTTCAACCGCTTAGCTCCCTGCCGAAAATTCCCGGCCGCTGTGGCAAGGCCATTGCCCTATTACTCACCGTCAGAACGAAGTCGGATTGAAAGTCACCCACAGGAAGAGAGGTTCGTAGATGTTGAGAATAATCGATGAAGGTGACGAGCGTTTATTGACCTTCAGATTGGCGGGGCGGCTCGCCGGAGAGTGGGTGCCGGAGTTGGAACGGTGTTGGCGCGAGGCCGTCGTGGCGCAGCGATCACCGCCGGTCAGGCCACCGATCACGATCGACCTGACCGAAGTGACCTTCGTTGACCAGGCCGGCAAACGGTTGCTGGCGGCGATGGCCAGGGCGGGAGTCGAACTGACCGCCGCCAACGTCCTGCTCCAGGCGTTGGTCGAACAGATCGCGCAGGGAGTCTCATTTGACGAAGACGCCGGCAGGGACGGCGCTTGAGAGGAACGCGGATCGAGCGATCTCGATCGTTCGATCCGCGAGCCATCCCGGCAAGTCATTCCCGGAGAAGGAGGCACAATGTTAAGAAGAATCCCCGCACGCAATAATCGAAAGACCGGCTGGACGCACCTCTGGTGGATTGGGGTGCTGATGGTCTGGACGTCACCGGCGATGATGGCGCAACCGGCCGCGCCCTCATCCAAACAGACCTATTTGACGCTGCGCGACGCCATCACGATGGCGCTGGAGAACAATCGCGACCTCGAGCTCGAACGGCTCAACACCCAGATCCAGGAGTACGATCTGCAGGCCGCCAGGGGCGTCTACGATCCGTCGTTGTCGAGCAGCTTCTATTACGAACGGCAGACGCTGCCCGTGGCCTCGATCCTGGCGGGCGGCGACAACGGGCGCCTGCGGACGACCGAGTTCACCGGGTCCACGACGCTGGCGCAGCGGTTGCCGTGGCAGGGCGGCCGGGTGAGCGTCAACTTCGATCAGAGCCGCAGCAGCAGCCAGAGCCTCTTCAACGCTGTGGACCCGCAGTTCGGCTCGCAGTTGACCGTCGAACTGACGCAACCGCTCTTCCGCAACCGGAGGATCGATTCGGAGCGCCGCCAGATTCGCCTCGCCAGCCGGCGGCTGGACCTCTCCGACAGCCTGTTTCGGCAACGCGTGATCGAGATCATCGCGAGCGTCGAACGCGCCTACTGGGATCTGATCTTCGCCCGGCGGGATGCCGAGATCAAAAGGGAGTCGGTGGAGTTGGCCCGCACGCAGATGCAGCACAACGAGCGGCAGGTGAAGCAGGGCACGCTGGCCCCGGCCGACGTGGTCTCGGCGCGGGTCGAGATCGAACGCCGGATCGACGAGGCCGAAGCCGCGGGCGAGGCCATCGAACGAGCCGAGAATGCGCTCAAGGCGCTGGTGCTGCCCGTGGGCGACGCCGAACGATGGAATGCGGCGCTGGTCCCGGCCGAACAACCGCAGCTCAAAAACGACGCCACGCTGCCGATCGACGACGCGCTGCGGCTGGCCTATCAGAACCGGCCCGAGATGGAGCAATACCGGCTGCGCGGCGAGTTGAACCGGATCGACCAGGACTATTACCGCGATCAGGCGAAGCCGCAGATCGATCTGGTCGCCGGTTACGGCACGTTCGGGCTCTCCGGCCGGGGACGCTCGACGGCCAACCCGATCACCGAGAGCAACCAGTTGCTGTTCGATCGGGTCAACCGGCTGTCGCAGGCGGCGGGCCTGCCGCTGCTGCCGCCGGTCGCCTTCGGCGCCACTCCCGAGCGGTTCATCGGGGGTTACGGCCAGAACCTGAGCAACCTGTTCCGCAATGAGTTTCGCGCCTTTCGCGCCGGGATCTCGATCAACCTGCCGCTCCGCAACCGGACGGCCAGGGCGCAGTACGGGCGGGCGCTGGCCGAGGGCCGCAAACTGGACGCCGAACGGCAGCGCACCGAACAGTTGATCGGGGTCGAGGTGCGGAACGCCTGGCAAGCGGTCGAGACCGCCCGCCGCCGAGTCGAGGCGGCCCGCAATTCACGCGAGAACGCCGAATTGCAGCACCGCAGCGAGCAGCGGAAATTCGACGCCGGGCAATCGACCAACTACTTCGTGCTCGACCGGCAGAACGCGCTCTCGTCGGCCCGCGGACGCGAGCTGAAAGCGCTGACCGATTACACCAAGGCCGTAGCCGAACTTCAACGCGCGATGTCGACGACGCTCACGAGCAACAACGTGCAGCTCGCCGCCCGCCGCTAACGATCAACCCTGTCGCCAGAAGGAGGGAGACTGATGACCAAGAGCAATAACGAGCGAAGCAATCGGACTAAAAAGGTGGTGCGGGCGATTCTCGCCGTCACCCTGCTGACCGGAGGCGCGGCCTGGTGGTTCTTCTTCCGCCAGCCGGCCGTCCCGAACGGGATCCTGGAGGTGAGCGGCCGAATCGAGAGCGACGATGCCGTCGTCGCCGCCAAGACCTCGGGGCGCATTCGCGAGATCACCGTCCGCGAGGGAGATGCGGTCAAAGCCGGGCAAGTGATCGCGGTGCTCGACGACGACCAGCTTCAGGCCCGGGTCGAACAGGCTCGATCGAACGTCGAGCAGAGCGAGGCCAGGCTCAGAGCCGCCCGGCAGCAGGTCGCCGTGCTGCAAGCGCAACTGGAACAGAGCCGGCTGGGCGTCAGCCAGGCCCGCGTCGATGCCGAAGGCCGCGTCAGTCAGGCCCAGGCGCACGTCGCCGCCGCGGAGGCCTCGCTGGCGCAGGCCTCGGCCTCGGCCAAACAGGCCCACGCCGACGCCGAACGATTCACCGCGCTGGCCGACCAGGGCGATGCCCCGGCTCGCGAGGGAGAACAGGCTCGCACCGCCGCCGAAGCGCAGGCCGCCGTCGTGCTGGCGGCTCGCAAACAGGTCGAGGCCGCCCGCGGCGCGCTGGTCGCGACGAGAGCCAACCTGGACAACCCGGCGATTCGCGCGGCCCAGGCGCTCTCCATCGAGCAGCAGATTCATCAGGCCCAGGCCGAGATTCAATCGGCCGAGGCCGAAGTCGCCCGGAGCCGGGCCCAGTTGCAGGAGGCCGAGGCCAACCGCAGCGACCTGCAGATCACGGCGCCGTTCGACGGCACGATCGCGACTCGATCCGCCGAACCGGGCGAAGTCGTCGCGCCGGGCACGGCCATCGTGACCGTCATCAACCCGGGCCAGATCTACCTGCGGGCCTTCATCCCCGAGGGCGAGATCGGGCGCGTTCGCACCGGGCAGCCGGCGCGGGTCTACCTCGACTCGAACCCGAAACTTCCGCTCGAAGCCACGGTCGCGCGGATCGATCCGAGCGCCTCGTTCACGCCGGAGAACACCTATTTCCGCGACGACCGCGTCAAACAGGTCGTGGGCGTGAAGCTGCAGCTCGTCAACCCGCAGGGATTCGCCAAACCCGGAATGCCCGCCGACGGCGAGGTCCTGGTCGAAGGCGGCCAATGGATAGCGACGAAAAGGTAATGAGAGTTCAAATCTCAAACCGTACCAAATCGATTATTCAACCCAGGAAGAACTTTGCCCGGAGGAGAGAGGGATGAGCGCATTGCGAGAGATCACTCAAAACAGTTTCGACGGCGGCCTCAAATCAATCGAATGGCCGGTCGAATCGAATGATGAGCCGGCCGTTCGCGTCCGCAGCCTGCGCAAAAGCTATGGCGAGGCCGAGGTCGTGCGCGGCCTCGATCTGGACATCCGGCGCGGCGAGATCTTCGGCATCATCGGACCGGACGGCTCGGGCAAGACCTCGGTCTTTCAGATTCTGGGCGGCGTCATGGCCTCGACGGCGGGCACCGCCACCATCTTCGGCCAACCGGCCCGCGAGGCCCGGGCGCTGATCGGCTATCTGACGCAGGCTTTCAGCCTCTATCAGGACCTGAGCGTCGCGGAGAACCTGCGCTACGTCGGTCAGCTCCGCCGGCTCTCCAATCGCGAGATCGACGAGCGCGGCCGGCATTACCTGAAGCTTTTCGACATGGACCGGTTCACCGATCGGCTGGCGGGAAAGCTGAGCGGCGGCATGAAGCAGAAGCTGGCCCTGGCCTGCGCGTTGATCGCCGAGCCCAGAGTGCTGTTGCTGGACGAACCGACGACGGGCGTGGACCCGGTCTCGCGCCGCGAGTTCTGGGACACGCTGGCGGGACTCGCGGCGGACGGGATGACCATCGTCGTCGCCACGCCCTACCTGGACGAGGCCGAGCGCTGCACGCGCGTGGCCTTGATGCACGGCGGGGTCATTCATCAGATCGGCACTCCGGCGGAGATCCGCCGCGATCTGGGCCTGCACCGGCTGGAGGTGCGGGCGGACCGGCTGAGCCGGGCGGAAGAGGTGCTCGGCGAGGTCCCGGAGATCGCCGACGTTCAGCGGTTCGGAGATCGATTGGACCTGATGGTGCGGGATGTTCGGCGGGGCGAGCAGCTCGCGCGCCGGGCGCTGGGCGCGGCGGAGATCGAGGTCCGGGAGATCGGCACCGGGTTGCCGACGCTCGAAAATGCCTTCGTCTCGATTCTGCGCGAGCTGAACGGCGAGATGAAGATTCCGCCCTTCCCCCATCGGCAATCACCGGGCGGCCGCGAATCGGGCGAGGTCGCGATCGGCGCCCGCAACCTGCACAAACGGTTCGGCGCTTTTCATGCGGTCAACGGGGTCGATCTCGAGGTCAAGTACGGCGAGATCTACGGCCTGCTGGGGGCCAACGGCGCGGGCAAAACGACGACCATCAAGATCCTCTGCGGCCTGATCGCGCCGAGCGGCGGCGAGATTCAACTGGCCGGAGAGCACGGCAGCCTGCGGTCCAGCTCGGTGCGGCAGCGCGTCGGATATATGTCGCAGAAGTTTTCGCTCTACGACGACCTGACGATCAACGACAACCTGGACTTCTTCGCGGGCGTCTACCGGGTGGCGCCGGAGGAGCGCGAAGAGAAGAAACGCTGGGTGCTGGAGTTCTCCGGCCTGGCCGGCCGCGGCGAGATGTTGACCGGCGAGCTGCCCGGCGGCTGGAAACAGCGAGTGGCCTTCGGCGCGGCGATTATGCATGAACCGAGCGTGCTGTTTCTGGATGAGCCGACCTCGGGCGTGGATCCGCTGGCCCGCCGCGCCTTCTGGAAGATGATCAATCAACTGGCGGATCGCGGGGTCGCCGTGCTGGTGACGACGCACTATCTGGAGGAGGCCGAGCAGTGCAACCGGCTCGGCCTCATGGTGGCGGGCGAACTGGTCGCCGAGGGCACCCCGAGCGGGGTCAAGGCGGCACAGCGCGGCCATCTGATCGAGTTGATCACCGATGCCCCGCAACACGCGGCCGATCTGCTGAAAGGCGAGATGGAACGCTGGCGCGTGTCGTTGTTCGGCGACCGCCTGCACGTGGTCGTGGACGAAGAGCCGGCGGACGGCATCGAGAACCTCAAACGGCGGTTGACGAGCGCGGGCTTGCGGGTCGATCGGGCCTTCGAAGAACGCTACTCGCTCGAAGATGTGTTCATCGCCGTCGTCGAAAAGGCGAAGCGGGCGGGAAAGGTCGCAACCGGCGACTGAGTTTTCTGGAAAGCAAGTTCCTGAAATTCGAGAATCAAACCGCGAAAGACGCGAAAAACGCGAAAAACTAGGGGGATCATGAAACGAATTATCGCTCAAGCCCGTAAAGAACTGACCCAGACGTTTCGCGACCGGCTGACGGTGTTGCTGGCGCTGGTGCTGCCGCTGATTCTGCTGGCCCTGCTCGGCACGGCGCTCTCGTTCTCCGTCAAAGGCCTGGCGGTCGTCGTGCAGGACTTCGATCGGACGCCGCTCTCGCGGCAGTACATCGATGCGCTCAACTCCTCGCTCACGTTCCGCGTGGTGCCGGGATCCGCGGACCGATCCGCCCGGGAGGCCCTGGCGTCGGAGCAGGCGCGGGCCGTGATCGTGATCCCCCAAAATTTCGAGAGCGATTTCCGGCGCGGCCGCCCGTCCGAAGTCCAATGGCTGATCGACGCCGTCGATGCCAACACGGCCAACGTGCTGCGCGGCCAGGCGACGGCGCTGACCAACGCCTTTCTGGCGCAGCTCAACCCGGCTTCCGAATCGGCCGCGCAGCCGGCCATCAAGGCGGAGGCGCGGATGTGGTACAACCCCGGCGGTTCGTCCAGAAAGTTCATCGGGCCGGGCGCTTTCGGCGTGGCGCTGGCCCTCTTTCCGCCGCTGCTGGCCGCGCTGGCCATGTCCCGCGAAGGAGAGCAGAAGACGATCCTCCAGGTCTACGTCTCCAGCATCTCGGCGCACGAATTTCTGCTGGGCAAGATCGCGGCCTTCTTTCTGATCGCGCTGGCCGAATGGGTGCTGGCCCTGATCATCGCCGTGCCGCTGTTCGATCTGAAGATGGCGGGAGACCCGACGCCGTTCCTGGTCGGCACCGTCCTCTACCTGTTCTGCAACGTCTGTTTCGGAGTCATGATCGGGGTTTCGATTCCGAATCAGGCGGCGGCGATTCAGGCGGTCGCGGGAGTGCAGTTTCTGCTCTCCTTCCTGCTCTCGGGATTCATCTTCCCGGTCTCGAATATTCCCGCGGGCATTCGCTGGATCTCGGCGTTCGTCCCCGCGCGCTACTTCATCGAAATCTCGCGCGACTCGTTCGTGCGCGGCGGCGGCTGGCCCGCCGTCTGGCCGGCCACCATCATGCTGGCCCTGATCGGCTCGTTCTTCTTCTTCAAGGCATGGCGAAAAATGGGCAAGATGCAGGTTGCAGCGTAGGAGGAATCATCATGAAAAAATTTATCCACCAAATCCGCACCTGGCGCATCTGGCCGCTGTTCCTGAAAGAGCTGCGCCAGATCAAGGCCGACAAGAAACTGGTCGTTTCGTTGATTCTGCCGCCGACGCTCCAGTTAGTGATCTTCGGGTTCGCCCTCAATCCCGAGGTGACGAATCTGCGGCTCGGCGTGGTCGATGAGAGCCACACGGCCGCCAGCCGCCAGTTGGTCTCGGCGTTCGTCGAGAGCCGGTCGTTTCGCGTCGCCGAATCTTTCCGGTCGCCGGAAGAGCTGGGCCGGGCGTTGAGCGCGGGCCGGCTCGATGCCGGGTTGATCGTGCCCGTCGATTATGCCAAACAGCGCGAGCGGCGGGAGACGGCGCGCGTGCAGTTCCTGCTCGACGCGGTCAATTCGAATACGGCCGGGATCGCGGGAGGCTATGCCGCGCGGATCATCGCGGCCCTCAATCAGCGGATCGCGCAGGACTCTCCCGCGGTCTCGCTGCAGGTCGAGGGAGGAGCCCCCGGCCCTCGCGGGCAGTTGGCGGCCCGGATCGCGCTGCTCTTCAATCCGGGGCTCGAGAGCGCCTGGTTCATCGTCACGGGCGTGGTCGGCATCCTGCTGGTGCTCAACGGATCGATCATCGGCTCGGCGGCCATGGTCAGAGAGAAAGAGGTCGGGACCATCGAGCAACTGCTGATGACGCCCGCGCCGGCGGCCGAGATCGTGACGGCCAAGATCGCTCCGCTCTTCGTGCTGCTCTCGACCCAGATCGTGCTGGCGCTCGGCGTGGGCCACCTGGTCTTCGGCCTGCCGCTGCGCGGCAGCCTGGTCCTGCTCTTCGGCGCCGGAACGCTCTGCGTGCTGACCGGAATCGGCATCGGAACCTTTCTGGCCACCTTCAGCAAATCGCAGCAACAGGCGCAACTGATGAGCTTCTTCATCAACCCGCCGCTGTCGATGCTGTCCGGCGCCACGACCCCGGTCGAGGCCATGCCGGAATGGATGCAGCCCTTCACGCTGATCAATCCGGTCAGCCATTTCGCCACTATCGCCCGGGGCGTCCTGTTACGCGGCGCGGGCCTCGAGATCATCTGGCCGCATCTGGCCGCGCTGGTCGGGTTCGCGATCCTCCTGGTCGGCATCAGCGCCTGGCGATTCCGCAAACAGCTCGGGTGAGGCCCGTTCAACGATGAGCCAGCTCGAGGGAGACGACAATGCGGCGCTCCTGCGGGTTTCGATTAACCAACACGAAGGCCGGCGCCGGATCGTCCAGTTGCAGCGTCACCCCACGGCCTTCGCGCTCGGTCAATTTCGCGCCTTCGCGCAGTTGCGTGTCTTCACGCGACGGGGTCGGCTGAGACAACTGCTGAAAGAGCGCGGCGGGAACCGGGAACTTCTCGCGATCTTTCAGCTCCTCGCCGATCGGCAAGCCGCTGATCGGGTCCTGGGTCACGACCAGCACCAATCTCTCGACCGCCGGGTGCTGGTCGAAGGCGATCACGCCCCGGTTCGGAACCCACAGCGGTTGATGGGAGCGCACGCGATTGTCGCCCGCCTGCACTCTCCAATCGGGAAAGAGCATGGTCGGGGGACCGCCGTTCTCTTGATGAAAGATATAGAGGTAGCCATTCCGGTTACTCTCCACCAACAGCCGCACTTGATTGCCGGAGCGGAAGGTCTGCTTCGGATTGGCGCGAAGGTCGTCGTCCGCTTCGTTCTTTAAGAAGAGCGTGTAGCCCAGGCCGAGCGTGAGCTCCGTTTTTTTCGGAGCCGCCGGGGCCGCCGGAGCCTTCTGGCGCGGCTTCGAGGCCGATTCCGCCACCGACGTGCGGCTTTTGATCCACATATCGCGAGCGCCGGGCTCCTGGCCCGAGCCTGACGTGGCCAGCAAGAGCCAGAGGCCGAGCCAGAGAATCGGCAGATAGATTGGTCGCATAGTTCAGTACCTCGAAAAGTAAAGAGACCGCGAAAGACGCGGGAGACGCGGAAGAATCAACCTTTCGCATGTTTCGCGCGTTTCGCGGAGTGAAAATCCCTAGTCCTTTGAGACATGGGTCAGTTTGATCTCGTAGAAGGCAATTCGCTCGGCGGCTTCGGCCTGCGTCAGTTTAAAAGAGACGGTCTCTCCACGCAGCGGACCGCCGGATTGCAGTTCCAGCCCTTCCTGCCGGAGAGACTTCATGAGCCGCGCGGCGCCGTCGGGAGGGATCCTGGCCAATCCGTCTTTGATCGGGAGTCGGCCGCGGGAGACGCCCCGGGCCAAAGTCCAATCGATCGTGCGCGGGACGAAGATCAGCAGGACCGTCTCGGTCCCGACCTCGTTGCCGATCTCCAGATAGGTCTTTCGGGGAATCGGCACCCATTCACCGGCCGGGTTGATCCGCGTGGCGTAATCGTCGGCCGCGTCGATCCAGAACATGGAACCGTCGTCGTTCTTCCCCAGGGCGTAGAACGCTCCCGCGGATTCGGCCTTCACCCGAAAGCGGATGCTCTCGCCCGATCGCACGATCTGATTCAAGACGAGCGATTCGAGATCGGCCCCCGGCCTCTCCCGCTCGACCCGATACTCCAACAGGTCGACCGGCAAGTCGACGGGCGGAGCCGGCAAGGCATTGACCAGCGGCTGTTCCGGCGAAGCCGGCCTCGGATTGAGAAAGAAGACCAGCATGAGGATCGTCAACCCGACCAGCAGCCCGGCCAGGATCAGCTTCTCTCTCTTCCACGATCTCGGCGCCGGAGCTGCGGTCACGGTCGGCGCGGGCGCCGGGCGCGAGTCGCGAACTCGAGGCGGCCGGCCGGCGGCGTCCAATTCGGCGGCCAGTTCGAGGATCGTCTGTTGCCGGCGGGCGGGGATCTTGTCGAGCGCCTTCAAGATGACCCGCTCGACCGCTTCCGGAATCTTGAGCTCCGGGCACAACCGGCCGGGCGGGACCGGGGGCGTCTGAATCTGGTGGTGCAGGATGCCCATCCACGATTCGGAGTCAAAAGCGACGCGGCCGGTCAGCATCTCGTAGATCACCATCCCCAGCGAATAGACGTCCGCCCGAAGATCGATCTGCTCGCCGGTCAACCCGGCGGCCTGTTCCGGCGACATATAGGCCGGAGTGCCGAAGACCGCTCCGGCCCGGGTCTTGGCTCCCGTGGCGTCCGGTTCCGAGAGCCTGGCGATTCCGAAATCGAGGACCTTGACCCTCAGGGACTCTTCGTCCTGAATCAACATGATGTTGTCGGGCTTGATGTCCCGATGCACGATGCCGAGCTTGTGGGCGGCCGCGAGCCCGGCGCAGACCTGCCGGGTGATGCTCAGAATCATCTCCATCGGCAGCGGCCCCCGCTCGCTCAATACTTCGCGCAGGTTCCGGCCCTCCAGATACTCCATCGCCACGTAGATC
>DATEFT010000808.1:0-14905 GCA_035280505.1 Blastocatellia bacterium
TCTCCCAGGGACTGTCGTATACGGCCTCCTATGTTCGCATCTGGAACAAGGAGCGGGTCACTTTCGATAATGAGTTCGATGCGTTGCCTGCTTGGCGTCAGAGCAATAACTCGCGCCCGCACACCGTCAGGTTCAATGCGACGTGGGATCTGCCGGTCGGCAAGGGCCGTCGTTTTCTACAGGGTTCGAAGATCGCCAAGATCATTTTGGGCGGCTGGAGAACCGGCGCCATCTACAATCTCCGGAGCGGAGCGGCTATGGATACGGGGAACTGGTTCTTCTACGGAAATGACCTGCGTGCTCTGGTCAAGTCAGGCGACGAGCGGACCAACAATGAATGGTTCAACTGGCAATTGCTGCCGGGGGCATCGCGCGATTACACCTCGGCGGACCGTTCGAGATATGAGACGCGCATCCGGCAGATCGTGCCGCCGTCGGTCCTGGCGCAGATGGCAAATATCTGCGGTCCACAGAGCAATACCGCCTGCACCTATGAGAATGTGATTCCGGCCAATTTTCAGCCGGGCGGCTTTCATAGCCGCGTCTTTCCGCAGCGGCTGAGTTTTTTGCGGACGCCGATTGCGAATCAGATCGATCTCAATCTCTCGCGCACCATCTCGGTGACGGAAAAACTGAAACTGCTCTTCCGGACCGATTTCATCAACGCGCTGAACCACGTCAATTTTGTGGGGCCGAATAACGACCTTAACAGCTCAAACTTCGGTCGGATTGCTAATCAGGCCAATACGCCGCGCTGGATTCAATTCCAGTTGAGGCTCACGTTCTAGTACTACAGTTATATAACCGACCTGTCGTCCGGTTTGAGCCAGGCGCTTAAGGTCCGGAGCGCTTCCTGGAGGAAAACGATGAAAGTCAATAAAAAAGTAGTGATCTTGTCGGCTTTACTCGCTATAGCTGTTGCGCAAATTGCAGCGTATGGTCAGGCGCCTATGAGGCGCCCCATTTCTCCTTCCAGCCCGATGTGGCTGGTTCATATTGATTCATGGGCCTACCCCGACCCGCAGAAGGTTATCGACTTAATTCCCCAAGACATTCGCCCCTATGTGGTGATGAACATCTCGCTTTCCATTAATCATGATAGTGCAACCGGCGAATGGAGAACTCTTGCATACGGCTATGAGACCGCCAAATCGTGGTTGAGGACTTGTGCCGAGAACCGGATGTGGGCAATGATCCAGCCGTCCAGCGGCGGATATAGCCACTTCTCTGACACCGATTTGACTATTTATCGGGAATTTTACACAAATTACCCCAACTTCTTGGGCTTTAATTACTGTGAGCAGTTCTGGGGATTTGACGATCCAAATGATGGACGTTCTCCGGCCTGGACTACTCGAATTGCTCATTTCGTTGATTTAATAGATCTGGCTGATGAATTCGGCGGGTACCTGGTTGTGAGCTGGTGCGGGGCCTACTATGGCGCCGGTATCAACCCTATCGCAATGATGAAACGCAACCCGGCCTTTGCATCCGTGCTGAGGTCGAAGTCGGACCATTTCATCCTCTGTGAGAAATTTACTTCGAGATACGGGTTTTATGATATAGAGAGTACCTGCCTGGGAGCTTACCTTTCGAATTACAGCGGTCAATATGGGATCCGTTTCGATCAAACCGGTTGGACCGGCGCCGATGGCGAAAGCAATGGCAGCGTCGACGATACATTTCCGGTCTCTGCCGGCGCAGCCCCTGTCATAGAGCACCTCATGCTGACCGGCCAAACCGTGATCGATGGCCCTGAATTGACCTGGTTACAGGCTATTCATGAAATCAATACGGGAACGACATCAGATGGTTTTACAACGAGGCGGTGGGCGACCTACCCTCAGTTCGACAATATCAGTTTGGATATTTTCCGTAAGGTCCTGGACGGGACCATCCGGATCTTGAGCCGCAGCGAAGTCATCGATCGTACCAAGCTGGTCATCATCAACGATCTCTCTTCGGGCTCCGATGTAGATAGATATAGCGCGCCGGCGGCACTGTTCGACGAACTATATCGAATGGATACTTTTGCTGATCCTAATCATCTTCTCTGGAACCGGACCTGGTTCAAGAAGACGGGGCGATACCCGGCAATTCCCACGGTTTACGCCTTAAACGGTACCGACGCCGATTCGTTCCAGGTTAAAGTGGACAAGTCGACCTATTCGTCCCGTTGGCCTGCCGCTGCCGCCAAAGTGGACGAATTCAACCGACTGTTCCCGCAGGAATACACGGGCACCATCTATGCAAGCCGTAGTGAGAATGCGTGGGTAACCTACAACCCGAATAAGACGGCAACGACCGCCGCCGGGAATATCCCTTTTAAATATAATACCTGCACCAGCCTGGACCTCACCTATTCACAATTTACTACGGGCATTGTCACGGAATATTCCGATCAGATAATCTTCTACCTGACCAACTACGATAATGCCAATGCCGCTTTGAAGACCGATGTGATTACGATCAACGGATGCTCGTCACAACCCACATACTCTTTTACGGACAGGGGAAGTCATGTGGCCAGCTCCGTGACAAGCAGCTATTCGGGAGGGACTTTCACCTTAACTGTGACACACAACGGCCCGCTCGACATCACAGTGAACTGTTCAGGCGCGGCGATCGACCGTTTGACGTCGTATAGAACAGCCACGCTGGTGGCTCCGAACAGCCCTCCGGTCTATACGGGCCCACGTCAATATGAGGCGGAAAACTTTGATTACAAGAACACCGGCTCCGTCGCCCGGCAGGGAATCGGCACGGGAGTCAGCGACTATACGGCTATGGGGTACCTGCAATTTGGAACAAATCCCATGGCAAGTATCAGGAAGACTGTGACGGCTCGACGCAGAGGCGTATACGATCTGGCTATCAGGTATTCAGCTTTCGGGAAAGAAATTATTACTATTGATCTGCTTGTGAACGGAACAAAGGTGAGTCCCACCACGTTTACCCCAACTTCATCGTACAGCGCCTGGGCGATCAACAATCAACGGATAATTCTGAAAGCCGGCTCTAATACCATTGAGCTCAGGGCCAATGCCGCCGGCGCAAGTACGATATATTTTGACAACATCGTTCTTACGGCCATTTCAACAATACCCCCCATTACCGTGTCAGGCCCTCCCGCCGGCAACCAGGATCCTGTCGTGAACGCCGGCGCTGACCGGAGTCTCCGCCTTCCGGCCTCGGCGCGGATCGACAAGTTAGTGGGCTTCGCCGCCGTCAACGCGCTGGACCAGAACGGAACGACCGGCGGAGCCGGCGGCCCCACCGTCATCGCCGCCACGGCCGACGAGTTCCTGGCCTTCATCGCACAGCCGGGTCCGCTGGTAATCAAGGTCTCGGGCATGATCACACTACCGGGCTCAATGCACAGCGTGACCTCGGACAAGACCATCGTCGGAATCGGCGCGACTTCCGGACTCACGGGCGGAGGGCTCAACATCGGCCTGCCCCTCGACGACAACGTGACGTCGCCGCCGGCCGACGCCGTTCACAACGTGATCATCCGGAACCTGAGCTTCACCAACTGCCCGGACGACTGCCTCAACGTCCAGATGTTCTCACACCATGTATGGATCGATCACAACGACCTGGAGTCCGATGAGGCCCTGGACATCAAGCGGGGATCCGACTACCTCACGGTCTCCTGGAACCATTTCCACGACGGCAACCGGAACCTGCTCCCGGTCCGCGACGACAGCAACCGGCTCCAGGACCTCGGCCGGCTCCGGGTAACGTACCACCACAACTTCTTCGACGCCAGTATCCGGCTCACCCCGCAGGAACGCTTCGGCGAGCTGGCGCACGTGTTCAACAACTACTACCTGCGCGTCACCGGCTATAACGTGGTCTCGCAGGTTAACGCCGGCATCCTGTCGGAGAACAACTACTTCGACGACGTCGAAGTAGTTAGACGCCTGGAGGTGGCCGGCGATCCCGGCCGGATCGTGGAGCGGAACAACATCAACGTGAATGCCGATGATCCCATCGCAACGAACGGGACGGCCGTCGAACCGAGCAGCTACTACTCCTACGACGCCGATCTGCAGGAGCCCGAAGAGATTCCCGACCTCGTGTCCAGCTTCGCCGGCGTTGGGAAATTGCCAGAACTGTGAATCGCGCCGACTGACGTGCCGTGAGGGGCCTTACTCACCGACGGGGCCTCTCACCCGCCGCCAGGCCAGGTAACCAGGATAAACATGAAAACTATCATCAACCTTCTGCTAATGCTCGCACTGCGGCAGGGGATCGCGTTGTGTGGTGTGTGCGGAGGGCACCTGAGACTGCTGAGCCCGAGAACCGCCTGGCGGCTCGGAATCTCGAACATCTCTGGGAAGCAAAACTCCGCGCGGTGGAAGAGACGGAGAAAGAATTCGAGGCGTGGCGCAAACAGCACCAGACGGCGCTGACGGCCGAGGACCGGCAGCAGATTGTCGCCTTGGGCGAGAACCTGCCGAAGCTGTGGGCGGCGCCGACGACGACCAACGCGGATCGGAAGCAGATTATTCGTTTGATCATCAAAGATGTAGTTCTGGATCAGAAACGTGAGCAGGGGAAAGTCTGGTTCAAGATCAACTGGCGGACAGGCGCAACCACTGAACATCGGATCAAACGGCGTACGGGAAGCTACCGGGAACAGGCTGATGTCGAATCTCTACGGCGGAGGATCGGAGAGCTGAACGCCGATGGAAAGCATGATCCGGAAATCGCGGTCATTCTCAAAGCCGAAGGGTATCGAACGGCGCGGGGAGGAGAGATCAGTCACTATGGTGTATGTCGTTTACGACACCGCTGGGGAATCAGGGCCAATCGCGCTTACGAAGCCGGGTATAATCCGCAAAAATGGGATGATGGAACGTTCTCGGTTCGAGGCGCCGCATTGGCCATCGGGATTGCTGAGAGCGCGGTGCATGTCTGGTTGCGACGAGGGCTGCTCAGGAGAACACAATCCGTTAAAGGAGCACCCTGGAGGATTACGCTGACCGAAGAAGAGGTCTCACGCCTACGAGAATACGCAGAACAATCCCGGCCAGCCTGGCGACGATCCTCATCTATCCAGTCCAAAGATAATGAGCAATCCGAATAAAATTAATCCAGAGGCTTTCAATTTAACTTTTTCACTTAACCCGATAGCCAAAAGAGGCATTATGAAGACTATATGCTGATATAGTTCTGTAAACGTGCCTGGGTTGAGTTCGTATTCATTGCAGAAACAAACTCTCACCAGTTCGCTAACCTGTCTTGGCACATATACTTACACAACATGTCCCGACTTCAGGGCGGGATCGGGTTTTGGCGAGCGACAGGAACAGCTTGCGGCAAATTAACTATCTACAAGTCTAAAAGCCCCCTCTCTAATGCGCGGCCGGGAAGAGTATAGGCGGCCAAGAATCGAAATCGATGGCGCAGTACATTCTCGATCCCTCATTGTGTATAATGGTTCGGGTAGCGATCATTTTAGTCCTCAATGTGCCATCGCTGCCGATTCTTGAAGAAGCTCGCCAATCAGGATCTTGATCGACACACTTAAGGCTGTCACCAATTCGCGATGAGCTCACCCGGATCCGTGGAGAGCCCTGATATCGATATCCGGCATATTTGACGTGTGGTTTCCGATCTCAGGAGATACGGCATGCGCATCAAGTCAAGCGACCCCGAACCTGTGACTCCACTCAAACCTGAGTATGAATATGAACATGAAGCTGTACTCAAAACGCTGGATTGGACCTATTGCCCGGACGCCATCAGAGAGGCGCGAACGAAGCAGGATCAGATCCTGGTCGAGAGATTTCATGGCGAGCTCTATACCATTGCCGACATCGGATGCGGGAATGGTTATCACGGCGCCCTCTTCGCGCCCTCCTGCCGTCTGTATCACGGATTCGAGATCGTGGACAAGGTGGCCAATATCGCCCGGACGGCCTGGAACGCGCGCCGCTTGAGCAATACCGAAGTCTTCGTGGGCGATGCCGGCCAGGCGGAGCCGCCGCCGGACTTCTACGACCTCGTCTTCTGCCTCTACTTCACGGTCGGCAATTTTCGCGAGCAATTGGAGGACCTCGGCCTCTACACCGACCCGTACCTGGACCAAAATCCGAAGTTCATCTCCGTCATCTCACGCTTCTACATGGCGCTGAAGGCCAGCGGCTCGATGCTCCTGACCATCTATAAAGATCTTCCGGAGGCGGAGGAGAGCCAGATCGAACTGTATAGAAACACCGGGCAGCACGTGATCACGCCGCGAGGGTCGAGGTTCGTGGCCACCGCCGAGGGTTTCTGGTCCGTCAGATGGACCGAGCAGAGCATGCTCTCCAATCTCAGAGCCTGCGGAATCGAAGGGCGCGACGTGCTCTTCCACAACCTCAACCGGATCGCCTGGCTGGTCGAGATCAGGAAATAGCCCCAACCAGATGGTCCTGGTTCCACGCCGCTTCGAGTGATCCTTAGAATCGCTCTCACCTTCCCATCGGTTGGCCATTGTCAGAACCTGTCAGAACCTGTCAGAACCGATGAGCCCGGCGGGAGAAACTCTCTCCTTTTTCGCTTGTCAGAAGCTGTCACTTTCAGACAAAACTGACTTGAGATTATTGGATCACCCATTGAGGGGTGATTGAACGTTCAACCTTTACAGTGAGATGTAACATTTATCGATAATGGGGAGACCCGTTACGGCGCAACCAGGATTTATGCACTCTTTTCACTATCACAGGACAGCTCAGAGTGACTGGTACGGCATAAGCGTTACCGGATCACTGACAGATGGGGAAAATATGCAATCGAGACCCAAGCCAGAGCTGCACTCCTCAACCAGCAGTCCAGACGACCAGCAAACAGAAGCTTCAGCCTCCCCCGTTTCATCCGATCATAAACGACGCCATTTTAAAGTAGGTAAGACTCCGATCTTCAAAAACCGGCAACTGTCGGACTATTTCAGCCTCCAACACCTGACGATGAAGGATGAAAGTTACAATCATTTCGGCACGCACAAAGACCGAAAGTCATTGAGTATCGTCAACCAGATTCTGCGCGATCGCCGGGAGCGTCCGACCCGATGCCCGGAGGCGCTCTGTCTGGTCACGGCGGGGAACGCCGGACTCTCGCTGGTCCATTTCGCGGAGGCGCATGACCTGCCCGTCATCTCCTTCGTCGGCGAGGGACGAAGCCACCAGGAACTGGAGCGGAAGTGCGAGCGAGTGATCAGCCTCGACTTAACGCGATGGTGGTCCTCGAAGGAGTTGCGCGGCCGGGCCGGCGGCGATCGGCGGCGCCGGGTCAGAGACGTCAGCAACTGCATCAGCAGCCCCTATCAAACGATCGTCGATGAAATCTGCCGGGAGATGAACGAATCAGATCTGCCGGACGTGATCGTCATGCCGTTCGGCTGCGGGGAGCTCTTCCGGGGCATCGAACAGGGCCTGCTGGCCCACCGGCTCAAAACGCGGCTGATCGGGGTCGCCGTCGACGAGATCGCCTCGGCGGACAAACTCTACGACAACTTCTCCCGGACCGGGAGGAGCCGCGGCCTGCCGGCGTGCCGGCAGCCGCATCGGATCGTCGCGCTCAAGAACGAGCAGTTGTTGTGGGAGACCTACCGGAAGATCACCGACGATTACCAGTTGACGTGTGAACCGTCCAGCGCCGTGCCGTTCGCGGCGTTGCACGAATTCCACTACCTGTTTGAATCCACGGAGAAGGTCATGGTAATAAATACCGGAACGTTCAATCATCAACGCGCAGCCGGCGTCGATGATCAGCAGGCAGCTCGGCCCAAGAACTAACCGATGGCCTGGATCCTCAGCGCCATTCAGATAACCGGAGGTCACGGAGATGCGCCAACAGCTCTCAGAGATCATCTCGCCCGCCATGAGAAGGCAGATGAGCAAAATTGAAGCGGTCGCCCGCTATCTGGTCGTCTTACGTCCGGGGACCATCAAAGTGGATTTCATCCCGACCGGGATCCGGCCCCCGTTGGATGCGACCATGCTCGAGACCTGGTACGGGGCCATGAATAGAGCCTTTGAAGAGGTGGATCGGGAGATCAGGCAGAGCAGCACCGAGGCCGTCCAGTCGCTGAGCGACGCCACCTCGCTCTTCAGGCGTTGTCGGGAATTGGTCGACCTGGCGGGCCGGATGGCGAATCCGCTCAAGTTCGAGGAGCCCTTCCTGAGAAGGGTGGCGGTCCTCTGGTTGGAAGAGAATCCGCTGCCCCTGGGCGAGGCGCCGCTCCTGTCGGAGAGCGAGACCAATCGCTGGCGGACGACCAGATCGGAGCGAGCCCAGCTTCGGACCCAGGATGCGATCGACTGGCGGGCTAAATATTGGCGGTCCCTGGCGAAGGCCCGGGAGAGCGGCGATCGCGAAAGATATGACGGTTGCGAAGAGCTGGGGATCTCCGGTTCCGGCCGCGCGACCATCCTCAAGGTCCGGCAGAGCGCCCAGCGGCCGAATCTCGTCGATCTGAGCAACCTCAAGGCCTTCGTGGCCGAACATCTCCTGGCCTATCCCCGGGTCGCCCAATACCTCGATATTCCGAACCGATTCGAAAACGCCGTCGAGCCCAGCATGACCTTCTTCTTCCAGGCGCTCCGAGGCCTCGGGCAGTGCCGCGCCGTGGTCAATTGGGAAGCGGTCGACGGCGGCGGCCTGACCAGCGCCCTGACGGAAGCGCAGCTCGTGCTTCAGACCTCGCAGATGCAACTGGACGCCATGGATTCGCTCTTCAATCAATCGTTGATCCAGTCCTTCTCCCTGGCGTTTCGCCAATCGCTCTCCGACCTTCTGGAGAACGGCAGTTCGGCGTTGAGCAAGCTGCGCCGTTCGCTGGCCGACCTCTGGTGGGCGCAGGAAGTGCGATTCTCCATCGCCAACAAACTTTCACACCGGCTGGTTCGCGCCGAAGACGAGGAGCTCGACGACTGGCAGGAGGCCCCGCCGGCCGGCACCGGCAACTGGGAGGTCCAATGGCAAGGCTACGAGCGCAACTATCCGGGTTTCTTCGCCACCTCCGGCACCAGCCATCCCAATGTGACCTACCTCAGGCTCTCGCTCTCGGGCCTGATCGAGGCCCAGCGGCACCGCGGCCTGCCGGAGTCCAGGGTCGAGACGGTCACCCACTTCGACCTCCAGGCGACTCTGGCCTCCCTGCTGTTTGACGAAGTCCAGTTCGCCTGCCACTTCTTCGATATCGATCCGGAGGACCTGGCCGAATGGGTGGACCGGCTGGGGGCCGTGATCTATGACGAGCTGGCCCAGCATACGGTTCAGCGCCTGAGGGTGGACCGGCAGCGAAATGCCGGCCTGGAGAGCGCCGCCCACTGGGTCAACAGCCTCATTCGAAATACCGACCGCGCCGGCGCGGCCCGGAAGATGAAGAGGATCCTGGACCAGATGGAGCCGAAAGATCCTCATCACGAAGAGTTGAAAGCGATTCAAAGAAGCCTGGACCTCCTGCTCCTGGTCGAGGGTGGAGCCAGCCTCATGCGCCTGCTCGGGGTCCTGGGACATTCCGAGTACACCAAGCTGACCAGTTGGTTTACGAACTCATCGATCCAGGAATGGGAAGAGCCCATGGCTTTCCAGAAGTATCAACAATCGATCACGCATCTGGCGCGCGCGATCGGCAGCGTGCACGGCTATCCGTCGGTTACGGTCGTCACCGACGGCGAAGAGATCCATTATCACGAATACTGCCATCTCGATTTCGATGAACTGCGGTTCCCGCCGCTCTCGAAGAGAGCCGGGCGCGAACCGATCCTGGCGCTGTTGCCGGCCCTGACGGAGCCGCTCAGCAATGCCTTCAACTACCTGGAGACCGTCTCGTCACTCATGCCGCCCGACGTCAAACGAGAACGGCCGCCCGCGATCAGACTGGAGATTCAAGACTGTCGAAAGTCGGCGCTCCCGCATATTCTGGTCAAGATCGGCAACCGATATTTCAGTAACGACCTGATCTCGCCCACCGGCATCGCCAAGGCCAGGGAGTTCATGAAATTCGCCAAGGTGGCGACCATCGGCGAGCCGCAGGTCGAGAGTCGGGGCGACGGCAACTATTTCTGGGTCCCGGTCTTCTTACACCCGCAGCAACTGCATCAATTGATCCAGGCGACGCTGCGCTCCAATTCGTGACCGAAGCGGCGCCGCCCGGTCGATCCGAGTGGATGCCGGAAAGTAAGTTCTTTGGAATTTGAGTTCTTTGGAATTTGAGATGCAGACCGCGAAACCCGCGAAATCATCAGTTTTTCGCGCTTTCGCGTCGAGTGAAAGTTATGAGGGATCAACCACCGAGAAAACTCAAGGTCCTGGTGATCGACGACGAACTGCCCACCTCCTGGATCGGTTTCGGCGTGCCCGATTCGCTGGAGATCTGGCGGCCGGAAGGGCAGCTCGCGGGGATCAACTCCTGGCGGACGGCCATCTCGTTCTGGCGCTCTTTCCGCAGCGGCGAGGTGCCGGACCTGGTGGTGGCCGATGTCCGTTTCGCCATGGATCACACGTCTCCGCTCTCGCTCCTCTTCCGCGGGAAGGAGAACAACATTCCGACCGGACTCTCGCACCTGAAGGCCTTTGCGGCGCTGTCGCGGGGGCTGGGCCGCCCCCTGGGCGTCGGGGCCCGAACCATGGACCCCGGATTGTGGGAGCGATTATCGACGGAGCCGATCCATACGGCCGAGGATTGCGCCATGGGTCTGCTGGCCGCGCACGAAGTCGGAGAGATCGCGGCGATTCTGGGCGACGACCTGGCCCTGGACGCGCAGGATCGCCACCAACACGTCGAAGCCTGCTTCAACTGGTTGAAGATGGCGTCGGCCAGCAATTTCGCGCATGGGATTCAGAAAGCCGTCATCGACTATCGCAAGCGGTTACTGGGCCTGCTCGGCACCTCCGAATCGTCGAGCGTCTACATTCATCCGGACCACGTCGCGAAGCTGCGGAGCTGGTGCCAGGCCATGCAGAATAATCCGCAGCCGCTCAACCTCCAGCACGATCTCGGAGTCGAGCTGACCTACCATAACGGATCGCGCGACCTGATCTCATTGGCCTCGCTCTTCGCCGATTACGAAGACATCACGACCAAACCCTTACCGTCCTCGGCCTTTGCTTTTCAGCCGGGCCTGGCGGAACCGTGGCAGCCCGACGACGACGGGCGGCCGCACATCGGCTCGTATCTGTGCCGGCTGGGGACCATGGACGAAGCCTATGCCAAAGCCGCCGAGATCGTGAAGGCGTTTCAGGTCGACTATCGATTGCCGGAAGACGAGCGTCCCGCGACCCTGGCCGAGATCAAGCGGCGCGGCAACTATTCATCGCTGACTCTGGGGATGGTGGTCCTCTTCCAATTGGTGCGAATCGAACAGAAGAAGGCCCTGGATTGGGAGTACTACCTCGAGAACCACTCCTGGGATCCGACCAAGCTCAAATTCGTCTCCAGCGGGGCCGGGTCCGGCGACAGCTTGAGAGCCGCGCTCCAGAAGCTGATCGCCCTGATCAGAAAGTATGTGAAGGCCTATGACCCGGACGAAGAGGGATTCACGATCGTCGAGCTGTTCGAGACCTTCCCCGAGGCCTGGATCAGGCCGATCGGTCCCGGCGAGTGCAATCGAGATTGGCTGAAATGGCATTTCGACCGGCTGGAGGATGCCGAGGTGGTCGATCGCCGGATCGGAGAGGACGGAGATCATCGCTATGGCCTCCGCCGCGAATGGCAGCAGGCCAGCAAGGCGCTGGTCCTGCCCCCCATGCCGCTGCCCAAACATCTGCCGCCGTTGACGGGGCAGCGAGAGCCCGATCGGCTGCAGTGGTTGAGGACGAGCCTGGGGTATGGCAACGACTACAACTCGATTGAACGAGTGATGGGCGACGCTTTCGGCTTCATGCAGTTGGAAGGCGGCGAGATCTCCATCGATTCGCCAAACGGCAAGAGCCTGGCCGGAGCGCGAGAGGGCGAGCGCGCGGCCGTCCGGGCCCGGATCGGACGATCGATCCTGGCTCAATTCGGCGAGGGCCGGCTGCCGTTCTTCCTGACGGATATTTGCCGGACCTACGCTACCAGGTACCTCGGATGGCCGGAGGAGAAATGGACGAAATGGCTACGCCCGCCTCGAAGCGCAACCAACCGATAAGTACTCCGCTAACAGAATCAGGTACCAACCGCAGTCGTTTGTACCTGATTCTCGATCCTCCCTCTTACTCTGCGCAGAAACCTTACAGTAACTGACACTCCCTGCCGACCGCTCCAGCTTCCGAACAGAGTTACCGGCTCCGTCTCTCGCGGCGGCTTTCAGAGGCTGTCGGGATAGCCGAAACAGCTCTTCTATCATGATCCTCGAATGCCTATCGCCGGCCTGAATCGTAGCAGTCGCGGTGAGGCAGATGCACTCAATCTTTAAAAGCAAGGAGGTATCATGATGAAAGGAGAATATCGAGCTTCCCCATATTGGAATACCGCAGACCGATCCTACCGGCCTCCGATCTATCCGCGCGATCGCCATTTCGGCTCGCGCCTGCTGCTGGTCCTGCTCTCGACCTGCGACATGGCGCTGATCGCCAATGGTCTGAAGCCGTTGACCACCATTCTGTACCCCGCCTGCTTCCTGCTGGCCGGAGGATTGTACGTCGTCCGCCAATCCCTCTACGAGCTGTCGGAGAATGGCGGCGGCAAAATCTGGTTCCTGGGGACCCTGATCGTTTCGGCCACGCTGGCGGCTTATGGATTCTATGGGTTGAACGTGGAGGTCGCGGAGGTCTCCGCCGCGCAGTCTTCGAGCCGGAACCGGGCGCCGGGGACTCGCCCGCGAATCGACGACGACTCGCGAATATCGCGCGATCAGATCGAAGCCAGGATCTATGAGCTTGAGAACCGGCTCTACTGGCAGCGGCAACTGGAAGCGACGCCGGCCCGAAATCTGAAGATCGTGGTCTATCAGGATCGGGTCCGCCGACTGAGGGAGAGGCTGGGGCTGTCGTCGCCGCTCGAGCCCTCGCAGATCCTCAGCCACCGGCTCGAGAGCCTCGCTCGGCCGAATGACGAGGCGAACAAGCAGCCGGCGCTCGAGCCGGAACACCGGTCGTCCTCAGCCAACCCGGAGCAGCCCGACCCGGCTGCTCCGGGCAGACCGCCGACTCCGGGCAATCGCTTCGAAGAGTTCGTGAACGCCACTTTCGCGCGCAGCACCAACGCCGTGATCAGTTGGGCGCTGATCATCATTCTGGAAGTTACCATTCTGATCATGAGCCGCTCACGAAAGAATCGTTAGCCCGGCATCGACCGACTGCGAGTTAAGAATTGTTGACCAGGTTGTTCTCGACGCTCGACATGGGAACTCCCTGTTTTTTGATCCGGGGAATGGCCTCGATGTCGATGGTGAAGTTAAATTTGATGACGTCGCCCTTTTTGGCGTTCTTGAATCGCAGATAGAAGAGATCCGGGCCGACGTGATCCTCGAACCACTGCGACGCCACGGACTCCTTCAGGACGGCCTGGCGATTGCGCTCCAGCACCGAGGTTACATTCCTGACGGGGCAGGTTTCATAGGGCAGCGACGTGAAATCCAGGATCAGGAGGAGCGTTTGACCGTCATACTGGGCGGTCGTGCCGTACCACCAGTTATCGGAGGTCTGAAGCCCGTTGATCAGGGTTCCGACCGCGGCCAGTTGAGTGCTGGGATCCGGGTGCGAGAAGGTGAACATCTTGGCATCATCGCGCGTGTGCGGATGATTATCCGCATCGCGATCGAGCACCGGCATGATCTGAATGGCGTCGACGATGCCGGAGGAGGTGATCCGCACCGGTTCGAGCTTTTCACGCTTGGTGCACTGCATCCCGTTCAGGACCCACGTCTCGTCATAGACGGCGTCGCGTTCGCCCTTGATGGTGTGGTGGCGGCGAATGTAGTAGGGAGCATCGTCGCGTTCGCGGAATCTGAGCCGGATCACCCGGAAATAACTGATCTTGTTATACTCTTGTCGAGCCCGCTGCTTGTAATAGATCCAGATCCGACTCGCCACAAACCCGAGCGCGGTGTAGATCAAGGCGGCAATCAGGTTGATCGTAAGGTCATTCATTCTCGGCCTGTCGCTCGATTCTGTTCCCGATCCTGAAAAACATAGCTGCCGGAGATCAACAACTCTCCCGGTTCATCGGTGCCGCTCCAGAACTCCCGATTGAACTCTTCCGAATAATCGAGGAGCGCCCGGCGGACGATCTCCAGGTAGCCGAGAAGCACGACTCCGTCGTGTCTCTTCTCATGATCGGGAACGATGTAGGTGAACGCCGGGACCGTCTTGCCGTTCAGTTCGACCTGGACCTCGACGCGCCGATAGTTGCGCTCGCGGAGGTCGAGACGGTCCCACTCGCGATCGTGAACCTCCAGCAGCACGCCATTGCAGATCGAGCCGGGAGCCGCCGAGAGGTCCAGGAAGCGGGCGGTGTAATCGCGGGCGACGCTCTCTTGCGTGACGGTCACCTCGGCCGCCGCCGTCCAGGTTCGTTTGAAACCAGAGACCCTGGCCGGCGACAGATCGGCCAAACTCAACGGTCGTTGTAGTGTTCGCGCAGTGCTGCCGGGCGATAAGAGCGACCCATAGCCAAATAGATAATGCATAGTAATTACGGTGAAGGTGGTACGGCCATCTTCCGAAAGAACGGCCCCTTTCCGGAACCCGGCGGGGCATGGTCCTCGGAACTGTTACTTTCAGGCTGGGCTAAGTATATAATCCGTCGGCCTTAAAGTCACATCAACTCAGTTATCGCGGCGTCAGCAGTTTGAGACCGATGATTCCGCCGACGATCAGCGCGATGCAGATCAGTCGGCGGAAATCCGCCGACTCGCCGAAGAGCAGGATGCCCAGCACGACGGCCCCGACGGCTCCGATCCCGGTCCAGACGGTGTAGGCGGTC
>DATEFT010000809.1:0-3321 GCA_035280505.1 Blastocatellia bacterium
CGCCACGTAGTAGTCGAGCCGGCCTTCGCTCAGAAAATGCCGGTTCACGAGCTCTGGAATGAACTCCCGTTTGAGGTAGTCCAGGTCGAACATCAGGATCAAATAGGCGGGCGGAAACGGCGGACCGTGCTCTCCGGCCGGGGAGAAGGGTCTGAGCGGCAGCAGCGGGATGATCAGGCCCGGAACGTCCCCGTCGATCGGTCCGCTCAAGATGTGGGCGAAGGCTCTGCCTGCTCCCTTTTCGATCCGCACGAACCGGGAGTGAGCGCCGGAATTGTCGAAGATCCCCTGCGTATATTTGATCTGGTTGGGGCCTCCGACCGGGCCGGAGAAACTCTTCAGATTCTCGGGCCAGGCGCTGGGCTCGAAGCGGTTCGAGTCCGGAGCGTACTTCGTCAACTGGCGCTCTCCGCGCTCATCGATGGTCGTTCGATAGATCTCGCCGATCAGCCGGGGATGAGCGGCCGTCGCCTGCCATCGGCGATAGGCCCGGAAGAAGGCGGTCTCCGGATGCTCATGGGGCGGCTGCAACTCTTCCTGAAAGTGCATCAACGCCGCCCTCACCTCGCGATCGAACTCCTGCCCGAACTGCGAGGCGCTCGTCTGCAGCGTGCTCTTCATCCGCTCCCGGTGGCCTTTCATGACCTCCTCCAGCCAGTGATACTGCAACATCGCGAGCATCGGCAGCAGCGTGAGCAGCGCCATGATCAGCAACCACATCAACGATGGGGGGCGTCTCCAGATCTTCATCGTCTTTATCGTCTTCATCGGCTCGTGATCTCTCGGAGCGAGGCGTCTCGACCTCACCATCCCTGACCGCTATTCTCAACCATCCTCTCCGCCGGGGCCAAATCGATCCCCGCCAAACGGCCGCTCCGCGAAAAAATTAACATCCTTAACAAACGCGGTTCGCCGCCGCTGTCAAGAGGCGGAAAGAGGCTGAATCATGGCGGCCGAAAGGACGCTGCCATGACTCAGCCGCGGGAAGGCCTTGAGATGGTCGAAAGGATTCCGACTACTGGATCGAATCTTTGGGTCCTCGAAGCTGATGGATGAAGGGGCCCCTTGACGGCCCCTCTTTGACCGTGTAATCGGATGGGATTTGAAACAATGAAGCCGCCGGCTCGGAGCGTTGAAGATTGGTCAGGCGGTAAGTGATCTCACCGAGATGCGGATCGACGGTCTTGCTCATGACCGGCACCTTCAGGTCCGGTGAGTACCAGGTTTCGATGGTGGTCACGATCGGCTTCTCATTTCCGACCTCGCCGGCCGGAATGGTCCGGGTGATGCGCGTTCCCTGGGCGGTCACGCCCTCGATCGTCTGGGTCCCCAGGTCCGTCTTGGTCTCGTTGGCGTCGGGGCCCTCCGGCGGACCACTCTGGGTCATGATCCGAATCGCGCCGTGCGGGGCCCCGCCCTCGCCGAATTCGACATGCATCATCTGCCCTCTGACGGCCATCCCCGCCTCCGGCGGGGCTCCCTTCAACGCCGGAAGCTTGAACGCCGTTTTGGTCTTCGAGTCGAGCGTGTAGGTATAACCGGCGACCGGGTCGTTGACGATGATCAGGACGGGCGCGTCGGTATTGGTTTTGAAGGGCGAGGTCTCCTGGCGCGTCCGGCCCTGACTGTCGCGGGCGACATTCTCGGAATTGGTCCGCGTGATGCGGTTGCCGTCGGCCAGGACCTGGACGCTCTTGGTGACCGCTTGAGCCGAGTAGGGGGCTCCCGTCACCGGGGTGGGCGGTCCGGCGGGATGGGCGAAGAAGACATTCGTCTCCAGGGTCCTCTTCGGGCCACCCCCCGCCTCGCCTTGCGCGAGGGCCAGGCCGGGGACGAGCAGACAGAGAATTCCAACCAGCACAGATTTAAACATAAACGTTGTTCTCCTTTTTCGTGACTTCGAACGGCCAGCTCTCCGATTGCGGACAACCTGGCCCGCCTCAGGCTAAGCTGACTTGATCGTCACGCGGCATCATCGCCGAAATGCCGGATCGTGTAGTTAAAATGAGGAAAAGAGTTTGTTAAGGATGTTAATTTTGGTGGGCTTCATTACTCCGGAATGTAAGTTCTTGGGAAGCTTAGATTCAAACCGCAAAACACGCGAAAGGTATCTGATTCCGCGTATTTAGCGTATTTAGCGGTTTAGAATCCGAATTCAAAAGACTTACTTTTCAAAGTACTCAATCGGTTATCGTTCTGGTCTCTTCTCTCTACTCCTCGTAAATTTGCCCACGATGGCCGTATGCCAGTGGCCTTCCGGAATGGAGTTCAGTCGCTGGATTAAGGTCAGCCAATGCGAAGTCGTTCTCTGCCAGGAGGGCATCGATCGATCCTCGGTTCTCGGATGCCGGCGCTTCTTTCGAGTTGGGGTGGGGCGGCCGGTTGCAGTCGATGATCGCCTGATCATAGTTACCTTTCTTGAAGTCAGCCGGCGCCCGGTTACTGAAGGAGCAGGAGCAATCCGGTTCCAGCTTGATGACCTGAGCGTGGTCGGCGATTGCCCGGTCATCTGATAGTGCGGATGAGGAGGCAGAACCGGCTCATTAAAAAGGCGATCATCTTTTTCCTCCCGGCCGGATTTTTGATTCGGCCGCGGATCTCCACAGGCGGACGGTCCGGTCTTTGCCGCCTGAAATCAAGAGGCGCCCGTCCTCTGAAAATGCCAGCGACGTGATCGCGCCCTGGTGGCCCTTGAGCGCGAGCAGTTCCAGGCCGGTGGCCGGGTCCCAGATCCGGATCGTCTGGTCTTCGCCGGCTGAGACCAGGCGTTTTCCGTCGGGTGAGAAGGCGACGGTGCGCAGATCGCCGCTGTGTCCTCTGAGGACACGGATCTCGCGGCCGGTCGCGGCCTCCCAGAGCTTGACCAGATGATGATGGCTGCCGGTTGCGATCAGCTTTCCGTCGGGCGAATACCTCGCCGTGGCGAGAGCCGGGAACTCCAGCAGTTGGGCGCCGGTCTTCACATCCCAGACCCGGGCCCGGCTATCGAGCCCCGCCGAGACCAGTCTGTTTCCGTCGGGAGAGAAGTCGACCGTGATCACCTCGCCGTGATGCCCGTCGATCGTCAGTCGTTCCCGCCCAGTAGTAACATCCCACAATTTGATCAGGTTATCCTCGCCGCCGGTGGCCAACGTTCGACCGTCCGGAGAGAACGCCGTGGAGGAGACATCCTTGTGATGCCCGCTCAGCGTGGCCAGGATCCGGCCGGTCCCGGCGTCGCGCAATTCGGCGACGGCCTCTCGGTCCTGAAACCGGCCGGTGACGGCGATCGATCGGCCGTCCGGCGAGAAGACGACTCTTTGAAAAGAGTACTGAGGACGG
>DATEFT010000810.1:0-13374 GCA_035280505.1 Blastocatellia bacterium
GGCTCTTGCACAGAAAGGGAAGCGGATCCTACTGGCCGACCTCGATCCACAGGCCAACAGCACCATCTCATTCCTGGATATTCAAGAAGTCGAACAGTCGATCTATGATCTGTTGATCGACACCTCCACCAAATTCGACGACGTCGTGAAGAAGACCAAGATCCAGAATCTCGATCTGCTGCCTTCCCGGATCAACCTGGCGAAGCTCGAGCGGCAGTTGATCTCCGAACTCGATGCGCCCTTCCGGCTCAAGGACAAGCTGGATCCGATCAGCGTCAATTATGACGTGACGATCATCGATACTCCGCCGACCCTGGGTCTGATCACCGTCAACGCGCTGGTCGCCGCCACCCACTTGATCATTCCCATCCAATCGTCCTACTTCGCCCTGGAAGGAACCGACGACCTGCTCGAGACCATCGAGCGGATCAAGGCCCGACCGAACCCGGAGCTCGAAGTCATGGGGATCGTCGTGACCCTGCATGATCGCCGCACCACCCTCTCGCGCGACATCTACGATCAGATCTGCCAGGTCTTCGGCGAGAAGGTCTTCGAGACGACCATCTCGAAGTCGGTCCGGCTGGAGGAGAGTCCGGCCTACCGGGAGTCGATCTTTTCATTCGCTCCAGCCTCGAGCGGAGCCATCGAATACGCCAATCTATGTGACGAGGTAATACGCCGTGCCTATTAAACGTGGTCTGCCGTCAACGCTGAAGATGAGACACGATCGCCATTATGTAGAAGAGCTCTCTTCTCAGCGTGGCGCACCGATCGGGCGCATGATCGCGCTCGATCGTCTGGAACCCAACCCGCAGCAACCGCGGGTCGATTTCGGGGAGCTCGAAGACCTGATCTCCTCCGTCAAGGAGAAGGGGGTCCTCGAACCGATCCTCGTGCGTCCATCGCAGGTGGGCGGCCGGTTCATGATCATCTCGGGCGAGCGGAGGTACCGGGCCGCCAAGGAGGCCGGTCTCCGCGAGGTCCCCTGCATCGAGATGGACGTCGACGACCGGGCCGTGGCCGAGATCGCCCTGATCGAGAACCTCCAACGGAAGGACCTGACCGCTTACGAAGAGGCCGACGGGCTGCTGGTGCTGGTCGAACGGTTCGGCTATACCCACGAAGATATCGCCGCCAAGATCGGGAAGTCCCGCTCCTCGGTGACCGAGGCCCTGACCATCGCCGCCCTCCCGCACGAGGTCCGAGAGCAATGTCAGCATGCCGACATTACCTCCAAGTCTATGTTATTACAGGTAGCTAGGCAGAAAGACCGGGACGCGATGCAGGAGTTTGTCGGCCGCGTGGCCGAGCAGGGAATGAACCGGGAGGAGGCGCGCCAGGTCCGGAAGAACAAGCAGGCCCACTCCCAACCCTACGTCTACCGCTACAATCCCACCAACCGCGAGTTCACTCTCGAGGTCAAGTACCGGCGCTCGGCGGTCACGCCCGAAGAGCTGATCGTGGCGCTGGAGACCGCGCTCGAAGAGTTGAGACGCTCCAGGTAACCCCCCCCGGAGTGGTGGCCCGGGGCAGTCGCCCGTCCGGATTCGTGAAGAGAGGAATGGAGAGAGGGGCCGGCTCGGGCCCCCGGAGATCAGGATTCAGGCGGAGCGGCGTTTCTGTTCCGTCTCGTATCTTCGTCGCAGGCTGCGCGCCCACTTGTCGATGTACGGCTGGATCGGTTTGAAGAGGCGCCCCCGCCATCCGCTCTGCTTCTCCCGCCACACTTTATGGTACTGCTCGACGTAGCTGCGAATCGCGCTCTCGAACTGGTGCTTCTTGATCCCGTGCGAGAGGGTCAGGCAGTAGTGTTGGGCCTGGAGCGAGAGCAGCAGGTAGGCCAGGTTGGGCTTGAAGTTGAGACGGGCGGCCAGCCGCTTGAAGAAGCCGGTTCGCGGCAGGAGGACGCCCAGGGCGATCTCCAACCAGGGCTGGGTATTGCCGTAGCGTGGATGGTAGAGCCCCGGCAGGTCCGAGGCGTTCGGGATGGCGACCCGCGCCTCCGGGATCACTCGATCGACCAGCACGATCCGGGTCAGCCCGCGGGTATGCTCGCGGGGCACACTCTCCAGCACGCTCTGAATAATCTCTTCCGTCTTTTTAGGTAGTTTAATGGAGGATTGATTCTCGATTTTAACGGCCATTCGGATACCTTTCAAAAATGTTTTTTCTCTCGACTCCCAGCGGTTCAGGCGGGCTTGGACTTCGACTCCGTCTCCAACTGGGCCAGCCGCTCCCGCAGCGCCTTGAGCTCCTTATACAGTTGCGGCAGTTGGGCGAAGATTGCCGAAGACCTCAACCAGTTACGATTGTCGATGGCCGGATAGCCGGAGACCACCCGATCCGGCTCGACCGAGTTGGGGATTCCCGTCTGCGCCGTGGCCACGACCCGGTCGCCGATCGACAGGTGGCCGGCGACTCCCACCTGTCCGCTCAGGATCACCTCGTCGCCGACGCTGGTGCTGCCGGCCAGGCCCACCTGGGCGCATAGCAGGGTGTTGCGGCCAACAGACGAACCATGACCAATTTGGACCAAATTGTCAATTTTGGTCCCCCGGCCGACCCGGGTGACCCCGATGGTCGCCCGGTCGATGACGCTGCCGGGGCCGATCTCGACCTCGTCCTCGATCACGACCAGGCCGGTCTGCGGGATCTTGTACCAGGTGCGGTCGTGGCGTCGGGCATAGCCGAACCCGTCGCTGCCGATCACGACGTTGTTCTGCAGGACCACGTGCGAGCCGACCCGGCACCGCTCGCGCACGACGCAGTGGGAGTGGATCATGGTCTGCGTGCCGATCTCCGCCTCCGGGTAGATGGTACAGTGCGAGAGGATGACGGTCCGGTCCCCGATCCGGGCCCCGTCGCCGATCACGGTGAAGGGGCCGATCGAGACCCCGGCGCCGATGATCGCGGTCGGAGAGATCGACGCCTGCGGATGGATGCCCTCGGCCAATCGCGGCGGCGTGTAGAAGAGGGAGAGCGCCTCGGCAAAGGTCAGGTACGGATTATCGGAGAGGAGGCCCGACTGCCCCTCCAGCAGATTGCCGGCCTCGTCGGTGATGATCGCGGCCGCGGCCGTTGTGGAGAGATACCGGCGGTACTTGCGGTTGCTGAGAAAAGTGAGCTGGTGGGCCTGGGCGATCTCGATCGGCGCCAGACCCGTGATCTCGATCTCCGGGTCGCCGAGGACCTGACACTTTAAGCGCTGCGCGATTTCCGATAGTTTCATTGTTGACTCCAAACCTGGGATTGCTTAGAATTTCCCTTAGCCTCCATCTAATAAACCGAGTATATCCTTTTATTTATTACCTAACTTGAGATCGAACCGTGAGACTCGACCGCAGTAACCCGACTTTATGATTCAAGGGATCGCCTGATCATCTCGATGAAGAAGGGAACGGATAAACGAAAAGAGCTCAGTGGTAATTGAACCGACACCTTAAACAGTCATCTTTTAACTCTTCTACGAAAGTTATGGAAGAAAAAAAACTGATCGAAGAATTTATCAGAGCTATCAGGGTCGAGAAAGGATTATCGGAGAATACCATTCAAGCCTACCAGAACGATCTGAAGAAGCTCGGCAAGATTGCGTCCGACCTGGGCAAGGGGCTCCTGACCCTGGACCGCGGCGATATGATCGCGATCTTCGCGCAGCTCAAGACCGGCCACCACAGCGACGCCAGCATCGCCAGATTCAGCTCGACCATGAGGGGCTTCTACAAGTTCATCATCGACGAGGGCTTCTCCAAGCAGGATCCGACCGCCCACCTCGCGACCCGCAAATCGTGGCAGACTCTCCCCAGATTTTTGACGCCGGAAGAGGTGGAGGCCATCCTCAAGATGCCGGACCTCCAGAGCCCCTCCGGGCTCAGGGATCGCGCCATGCTGGAGACCCTCTATGCGACCGGCCTCCGGGTCTCGGAGCTGGTGGGGCTCAGTCATGCGGATCTCGACTGGGAGACCGGTCTCCTGACCTGTTTCGGGAAGGGAAGCAAGCAACGGCGGGTTCCGGTCGGCCGCTCGGCCCTGACCTATCTGCAGATGTATCTGCCGGCCCGCATCCAGCTCCTGGTCGGCCGGCAGTCGGAGCTGCTCTTTCTGGACCAGGGCGGCCGGCCCGTCACCCGGCAGAAGTTCTGGAAGCTGATCAAGACCTACGGCGAGATGGCCAACGTCGATTACGTCACCCCGCATATGCTGCGCCACAGCTTCGCGACGGCGCTCCTCTCGAACGGCGCGGATCTGAGATCCGTCCAGATCATGCTCGGTCACAGCGATATCAGCACGACCCAGATCTATACCCACGTCACCGACGATCACCTCAAGACCACCTACAAGAAGTTCCACCCGCGATCTTAGAGGATGAACCGCAAAAGACGCAAAAGACGCGAAATCCTGGTGATTTCGCGTCTTTTGCGGTCTCGCCCCGCTAAGCATTGCCATAAGCGGAGTATTTAAGCAGCTTAAAACAGCAGTCCGTCCGGGATTCAGCTCAACGGGAGGCCAGGGTCATGCTGCGCAGCACCTGCCAATCGCCCGACGGCTCGATCTTGAGGCCGCCGACCCGGGCGCGATGGACGACGATCGTCGAGGGATACCAGAGGTAGATCTGGGGCAGCTCGACGGCCAGGGTCTTCTGAATCTGCGAAAAGATCTGTTTCTGCCGCTCGCGATCGGCGGTCTGGGCCTCGACGAGCAACTGATCGACCTTCGGATTATCGTAACGTGAGCGGTTCTGGCCATTTGGGGGAAAAGACTTGGAGCTGTACGCGAACTTGAAGAAGTCCGGGCTCTGGTTGCCGCCGACCGTGATGTTCAGGTAGAGCTGAAAGTTTCCGTCGCTGAGATCCTGAGTGAACTTGTTGCGTTCAAGTGATTGGAGGTCCAGCGCGATCCCGACCTTGCGGAGTTGCGACTGCATGGCCACGGCGATGGTCCTCGAGATCGAGACGGTCGAGGTCTTGAGACTGAGGGTCAGCCGGGGCTGGCCATCCTTCTCCGGACGCCCGGCTTGGTCCAGCAACTGCTTGGCCCGGTTCGGATCGTAGGGGTACTTCTCGACCTCTGGCTCGTAGGCCCACTGGCTGGGCGGCAGCGCGCTGTAGGCGATCCGCGCCTGCCCGCGCAGGACGTCGCGAATGAGGGCCTCGCGGTCGATGGCCAGGGCCAGCGCTTGCCGGACCCGCTGATCCTTCAGGATCGGATCCTGCAGGTTGATCCCCATGTGAGTGAGATTGGTGCCGTCGACGACCTCGACCTGGAGCCCGGCGGCCTGCTTGAGCCCCTCGACGGTCACCGGATCGAAGTCGGCGTTGATCGCCAGATCGACCGAGCCCTTGAGAAGCTCGCCCTCACGGGTGCTGTTGTCGGGAATGATCTTGACCCTCAGGTGCTTGATGGCCGGCGCCCCGCCGAAGTAGTCGGCGTAGGACGAGAGGACCACCTCCTGGTCCTCCGTGTAGCTCTCGAACTTGAAGGGGCCGGTCCCGACCGGGCGCTGGGCCTGGAGCTCGCTGGTCCCGACGGGAATGATCCCGATCGGAATGATGGCATTGGGGAAGCCCGGGAAGGGCTCGTGGCAGCGGAAGACCACGGTCCGGTCGTCCTTGACCTCGACGGCGGCCAATGAATTGACGAACTCCACCTTCTTCTTGGACTGGAAGTTCTTATCGAGCATGGTCTCGAAGGTGTACTGGACGTCGCGCGCCGTGAGCGGCTGGCCGTTGTGAAACTTGACCCCGGGGCGCAGGTAGAAGGTGAAGACCCGGTAGTCCGGCGAGGCCTCAAAGCGCTCCGCCAGATCGGAAACCGGCTCGAACTTCTCGTCTTTGCGCGTCAATCCGTTGAACATCAACTGCCGCATGCGCTCGGCCGCGGAGTCCGACTCGTTACGCGGATCGAAGTAGACGCGCTTTTCGATCATGATCACCAGCTCGTCGGGGCGGCTGCCCCGGCCGCAGCCCTGCCAGAAGACCGGCAGGCAGCACCAGAGGATGATCAGGATGATGACGAAGGGGGAGGGGAACGAAATCGGGAGAAGAGCTCTAGCTTTGGTCATCGGTGCTATTTGGCGTTCTTGGCGGCCTCCTCTTTGGCTTTCTGCTCTCGTTTCAGATCCTGTTCGCGGGTCCACTGATCGTAGAGCTCCTGCTGTTCCGCGGAGAGGAGCGCCCGAATCTGTTGTCGGGAAGCGTCGCGGATCGACGTGAATTTGGGTTTCACGACCTGATTCTTGAAGTCCTGGATCTGGTGCTTGCAGTCCCCCACGATCTGTTCGACCTGGTTCCGCTGGTGCGGATCCAGGTGCACTCGCTGGGAGAGCTCCTCGACCAGATCGCCCTGGGGGCCGGCCTGATTGGCCACCGACTCCCGGGTCCACAGATACTGCCCGGAGGCGCCGACCACCAGACCCAAGAGAAATGTCGTCATAATGATCAATTGAGCTTTGCGCTTATTCGTGAGCATTGCCGCCGACCTCGCTGGTGTGATTGTTGGAAGGGGTGTAGTTTCCGCTCAGGACGTCGTCCCCGATGCTCGACAGCGACGTGACATCGCTGTCATGTTCGCCCGGATTGGCCGCGCGCGGCAACTGCCACTGATAACTGATCGTCAGCAGGAGCAGGGCAGCCGCGCCCAGCGCGATCACCCATCCGCGCAGCGCCAGGACCGCCGTCTCCCAGGAGCCCATCCCCTGTTCGCCCAGTTCCCGGATCCGGGCTCGAATCCGCGCCATCAGCAGATTCTCCGGCATCTCCGGGACGGGCCGGGCCCGATGTGCCTCCAGCAGTACCGACGAGAGATGATCGAGGACCAGACCCTGGCGACACTTTTCACACTCCGCGGTATGGGCCAGGGCCTCTCGGCGACTCTCGCTCTCCTGAGGGGCGGTATACTTGAACAGCCTTCTGACCTCTCTGCATTTCATATACTTGATCTTCTACTTAAACCTGAACCGATTTGTTATTCGCTTTGCCGGCTTTGCGTTTCTCCGTCAAGTTCAACCTGGCGAGGGCGCGACGCATGGCATGGCGGGCCCGGAAGGCGCGAATTTTAACCTTGGCCTCCGACCATCCCAGCATCTGGGAGATCTCTTTAACCGAATTGTCCTCGCCGTGCAACAGCACCAGGATCAGGCGATCCTCCACCGACAGTTTAAGCAACAGCTTACGGGCGATCTCCGCCGCCCGGTCCCGCTCGGCCTCGTTGAAGTGGATCTCGAAAGCCGAGCCCGCCAGTTTGCTCTCCAACCAGGACTCCTCATCCTCCGAGATCTCGGTGATCAGCGATTCACTCCGTTTCTTCCGGCGCCTCAACTCGTCGTAGCAGTTGTTGACGGCGATGCGCGCCAGCCACTGCTCGAAGGAGGCCCCCCGGCGATAACTCGAGAGCGAGAAGAAGGCCTTGGCGAAGGTCTCCTGCACGATATCTTCGACGGTCTCGGGATTACGGAAGAAGTGACGGGCGATCGAGAAGACCCGGCGGCTGTGGCGCGACACCAAAATTTCGAATCCTGACTGATCTTTACCCAGGGTGAGCTCAATCAATAGATCATCGGGCATCTCGACCGAGGCCGGGGTCGCCGGCGCGGCCGGATACGAGGCGGCCGTCTGGTCGTCCAGCAGGCCGTCAAATGCAGTGCTGGCTGCAGGGGAATCGGTTAGTGTCACGCTCTCAACCTTAATTGCGGCACCCGTCCGGGGCGGGACCCGGCCGGTGGCGACTGAATATCGCGTTTCGATGTCGAAACAACATCTTGCTTCTGCAAGGATCGTTGTGTTAATCTTCGGTTAAAGTTTACGATATATCTATACTCTATGGAAGGAGAAAATAGGAGTAGAAAAGATGAGATCTGGAACGATCAGCGATGTCACCGCTAACAGTAACCCAGTAATCAACGTGGCCGAGCTGGGACAGTATATCAAGCGCAAGAGGGAGTCGGAACGGCTCTCGCTGAGGGCTGTCGCCAAGCTGACCCAGGTCAGCGCCTCCACGCTCTCCCGGATCGAGAACGGAACCGGGATTCCAGATACCCCCACGCTCGCCCGCATCGCCATCTGGCTCAACGTGCCACTGGAAAGAATCGTCATCGGCAAATCTTCTTCCGACAATCCGGTGGTCTACTATCCGCAGGAGTCCGTACCCGATATCGTCGAGGCCCACCTCCGGGCCGATCCCAACCTCACGCCTGAGACCGCCAGGGCCCTGGCGGAGCTCTTCCGGGTAGCATACAATCAGTTCAGCCCCAAATAACGTCCCGGAAGGCGACCGACCGGAAGACGACTGAAAGACCGGATACAGACAGCAATCTGAAAAATGGCATACTCCAACAGCTCCAGAGAGATCGGCGCCGAGCCGGGACTGCTGCCCGAACGGGGCGGCAAATGGAAGGAGTATGAACGCAAGGCCCTGGAGATCCGCCGCTTCGCCGGCGTGAGCCTGGCTGAGCGGCTGGATCCGTTCAAACTGGCGGAATCATTAAAGTTGAAGGTCGTCTCGGTGAGCCAGGTCGAGGGGCTGTCGGAGCAGGCGAGAGCCCACCTCATGGGCTCCGATCAATGGTCGGGCGGAACCACCGGCTGGCTGCCGGACGGATCGGGCCTGATCATCATCAACGATCGCCAGAGCCCCGGGCGCCAGGCCGCCACCTTGATGGAGGAGGTCTGCCACTCGCTGCTCGGCCATCGTCCCAGCTCGATCGATCCGACCGGAGCCGGCGGAGGCCGCAGCTACAACCGGGCCATCGAGGAGGAGGCCTACAGCGTGGGGGCCGCCGTCCTGGTCCCATATCGAGCCCTCAAGGATCTGCTCTCGAAGGGCCTGACCGTCACGACGATCGCCAGGCACTTCGGCGTCACGCGGTCGCTGATCGAATACCGGATGCGCGTCCTGGAGCTCTGGGGCGGCCCGGGGCCGGGCCGGAAACCATCGGATCAACCCAATCGCGGGCTGGACTTTGCGGAGTTGAAGACTAATGAAGCAGACGATGATTAGAATGGCTACCAATACAACATAAGACCTGTTATCAGACGCAATAAGTATCTCAAGATCCTGAGGCGGCCAGCAACCAACAGATTAGACCGCCGCACTCCCCTGAATTTTAACTTTACCGTGTTACAGTTTTGATCGAATGTACAGACATCGTAACCCTTGGAGACTCTTCGTATCGATCCTCAAGGAGGCGCTGCCATTCATCGCCCTGTCGTTTCTGATCCTGACCTCGCTGGTCTTTCTGCAGCAGGTCGGTAAGTACTCCAACTATCTCCTCTCGCTGCAGTCGTCGAACCAGACGACGATCCGCTTCATGCTGTGCCTGATCCCGAGCATCGTGATCATCACGCTCCCGGTGGCGCTGCTGTTGGGGACCGTGATCGCCTGCAGCCGGCTCTCCTCGGACGGCGAGCTGACGGCGGCCCAGGCGCTGGGAGTGAGCAAGATCAACCTGGCCCTGCCGTTTCTAACCTACGGCCTGCTCGGGACCATCGTGATCTTCTATCTGTCGGGCTATGTGGCGCCGCGGGCCGTCAAGCAGTTGAAAGACCTGAGGGACAAGATCCTCCTGGACGAGGCCAACACCCAGATCCGGCCGCATGACTTCGTGACGGCCTTTCCGAACGTCCTGCTCTACGTTCAGGACGTCGATACCCGCACCGGCGAGTGGCTGGGGGTCTTCATCCTGCAGCAGGACCAGAGCCGCCCGGACGGCCTGCTCCTGACCTCCGAGCGAGGGCGCTTGCGGATCACCTCCGGTCCCAGCCTGGCCCTCGAAGCCGAGCTCTATCGCGGGCTCTCGCTCGAGAACCGGATGGACGGGACCCCGACTCCGCAGGCGACGCCCGGCAAGGCTGCGGATTCACAGGCGGCCTCCGATTTCGACAAGCTCTCGATCAAGCTGACCAAGAAAGATCCCACCCCGGAGGACGATCCCAACGATTTCAATACCGCGATCGTCGAACGGACCCTGACCGAGGTGGCGGCCATCGCCAGGAGCGCGCCCCAGGAGAAGGATCGATTGCGGGCCACCGTGGAATGGCATAAACGGCTGGCCTTCTCCTTCGCTTGCCTGACCCTGACCGGTCTCACGTTCATCATCGCGCTCAGCGGCAAACGGTTCTCGACCCGCCCCCGGACCGTGATCATGATCCTGTTCATCGCCATGGCCTTCTACCTGCTGCTGATCGCCGGGCAGAATATCGCGTTGTCGGGCGCCGTTCCGCCCTGGCTGGGAGCCTGGCTCTCCAACATGGCGCTGGCCCTCTATGTGATCAAATCGTTCATCACCAGCAAGCGGCTCTTCGTGATCGCGGATCTCCCCGCCTATCTCGCCGGCCTCTGGCCCTCGCGAGCCGCCGCCGCCGGCGCCGACCAGCCGGCCCGGAAGGCCAACGGCAAAGAGGGGAGACGATCGCTGGTCTCCAATTTCGGCCTGATCAACCTGATCAACTATCTGATCGTGACCGAAGTGGTCAAATACTACCTGCTGGCGGTGACGGCCCTGGTCGTCACCTCGATCGTCTTTACGCTCTTCGACCTGATTCCATCCCTGAGCAAGAGCGACTCGTCGCTGGGCTATGCGATGACCTATCTGGGATATCTGGCGCCGCAACTGGCCTATCACGTCTCGCCCTTTGCGATGCTGGTCGCGATCCTGACCGGCTGCAGCGTCCTGGCCCGCAGCAACCAACTGGTGATCCTCTCGAGCGCCGGCCAGAGCAAGGCCCGGATCATCACCGCGATCCTGATCGCCTCCTCCTCGTTGAGCGTGGTGCTCTGGACCTGCTCCGATTACGTGCTGCCGAAGACCAACACGGAACAGGACATCCGCTATCACAAGATCAAGAACAAGCAGTTGGAACGGACCACCATCGCCTTCGGAAAGAAGTGGGTCTTCGGCAAGAACAACACCATCTACAGTTATCAGCGGATCGAGCCCGACAACAGTCTGGTCAACACCTCGATGTATCATCTCTCGCCGATCAAGGGCCTGATCGAGAAGGCCACCCACTTCGGCACCGCGACTCAACTGGCCCCGGCCCTCTGGCAGGCGGCCGACGGCTGGATGGATACGATCCAACCCGACCTGACCATCTTCCGGAGACCACTTCAGGCCGGGACTCAGCAGATCCGGATCGATGACGGCCCCTCGCTCTTCAAACGAACGGTCAACGAATCCAGCAAGATGAGCTCCCACGACCTGCACGAGTACATCAATCAACTGAAGGGGATCGGGGTCGCCACGACCGAACTGCAACTCGACCTCAAAAAGAGGGTCGCCTTTCCGTTCTCCTGTCTGACCCTGGCCCTGCTGGCCATGCCGTTCGCCACCACTCGCTACTCCAGAAGGGCCACTCCGGTCATGAGCGTCGCCCTGGGGGTCGGGATCAGCCTCATCTTCTGGCTGCTGATGATCCTCTTCGAGGCCGCCGGCAAACAGTCCAATCTGCCGATCACCATGTCCGTCTGGGCCCCCCAGATCCTGTTGATCGCCGTCGCCATGTATCTCAATTTCCGCTACCGCTCGAACTAGAGCAGGTGAGCGTCTCGAAATCGGATTCGAAACCGCGAAACACGCTAAAGATTAATGACTTAGCGTGTTTCGCGCCTTTCGCGGTTTGCCTCTCGTCGACTAATCCTCTGCAGATCGGTAATCGTCACGGCAGGCTGCCACAGAGCCTCTCGGATTAAACATCCGTTTGCCGCCCTGTCTCACCAATGGCGCGCCTTCCGGCGCCTGTTTAATGATCAGAGACCGGTGGCGGGGTCTCCCGCGGCCGGCCCGGTCCGTCGCGCGCCGATCGGACGCGCGTGGAACACCTCATCCTTTTTCTCAGCGTGGAACACTTCAACCAACTTCTAGGTGGCCTCCGGCGACTCGATCCCGATCGCCGGCCCACCCGGCGAGTGATGAGAGCCACGAAGCTCTCGTGTCAATTTGCACCAGCGCCAACGGCGCTTCGATTTCCACCATGTTTTCCACAGGGAAAGATCCGCGCCCCCGACCTCCGGTATTTTTTCCACATAAAGATCCCCACCCCCCAAAGTGTTCCACGCCGCCCCCCATCTGAAAGTTATCGGACGATGGTTTATACCCTCTCCAGCCCGCGATTCGAGCGTAACCGCTTACAGAAACCGCTTGCACAAAGTCGCCCGCCGGAAGCCTGAATGAGCTGGAATGAGGCCCGGATCCGGCGCCGCTTGTTTCCCTAATGCAACACTTGACATTTGCCGCCGCCACCCGCATCTTTGGCACGGGGTCATCCGAGGCGGCAGCAGCGGCATAATCAGAGGTTCTCTACTTTTCCATCACCAGAGGTCGAAAAATGAAGAGACTGATTTTTACTTGCGCGATCAGTTCCCTCCTCTCGGTCGTCTCCGCGGCGCAGACGCCGGTCCCGCCCGTTCGCCCGGCAGCCGCCAAAGACGCGGGCACCGGGGGAAACGGCGAGGTCGGGGCCACGGGCAAGATCGCCTGTCTCAGCACGGCGCAGTTTCACCAGAGCATTAATGAACTCAATGTCCGCATCGAAGCGCTCAATGCCGAGTTCGGGCCGAAGCAGAAGGAGCTCCGCGGCCTGGAGGAGCAGCTCCAGACTCTCAAGAACAAGGTCGAAAACCAGGGCGGCACCGTCAGTCCGCAGGTTCGCGGTCAGTGGGCGGCCGAGGCGGCCGAGAAGGAGCGGTTGTTCAAACGTCAGACGGAAGACTACGAGCAGCTCGTGCGGAAACGGCTGGGCGAGAGCACGCAACCGGTCTACGGCAAGATTCGTAAATTTCTGGAAGACTTCTGCCAACAGCGCGGGATCATCATGATCTTCGAGTTCGGAGCGGCCACCGAGTCGGGCCTCCTGGTCTGGTCCACTCCGGCCGCCGACATCACCGAGGACTTCGTCAAAGAGTACAACCGGGCCAATCCGGTGACCGGAACCAAAAAGCCCTGATCGAAAAGTTTCCCGGCCGGGGAGCGCGGTCCCCTACCCCGCCGGCGCGAAGTCGAACCGGCCGTCGGCTCCGTGGCGCCAGAGGTGATCGAGAGAGGAGAGGGTGTGGCCAAATCGACAAGTTCGCCGGAGAGTGTGAGGATCGCGGCGCCCTGCACCGCCGACTGGAATCGGATGTTCGCCTTTGAAGACGACGACGACCGGGTCCGGTTCTGCTCACAGTGCAATCTGAATGTCTATAACCTCTCGGGCCTGACCCGGCCCGAAGCCGAGGACCTGATCAATCAGGCGGAGGGCCGGTTGTGCGTCAGGTTCTACCGCCGCTCGGACGGGACCGTCCTGACCCGGAACTGCCCCGTCGGATTGAGGACGATCAGGCGCCGGGTCGCGTGGGGAGCCCAGTTGCTGCTGGGCATGCTCCTCTCCGCGCTGGGCCTCT
>DATEFT010000811.1:0-3974 GCA_035280505.1 Blastocatellia bacterium
GTCGAGGGTTGCGCCGGTCTGATGCTCCTGGTTCGGCGTCCGGGTCCAAGCCTCATCTAAAATCTCCAGGCCGCCTTTCCATAGATGCTGCGCTTGGGCTGACTCGTGACGGCCCCGATGATCCGGCTGTTATATTCGGGATGCCGGTCGTCGAGCAGGTTCTGCAGTCCCAGGCTCAGCTCGAAGTTCTCTCCGGCCTTCCATCCGAACCGCGCATCGAGCCGCGTATAGCCGGGAATCTGCACGCTGGGCAGCCGCGAGACCCGGTAGAGGGCGGCGTCCAGTTCGAAATTACGGGGCAGTTTGAAGAAGGAATGGACCTGGAATTGGTGCCGCGGGTTCTCACCCTCGCCGGCCTCGCTGCCAGTGCTGTGGCTTCCCGGGTAGAGATGGATCTGTTCCCGCAGAAAGGTGTAGCTGCCCTGAATCTTCCAGCGCGGGTTCAGGTCGAAATTGGCCGAGAGCTCCGCGCCGTAGGTCTCGCCCCGCGACAGGTTGTTGAACGCGAGCGGGAGGACCAGGTGCGGGATCCCCGGCGCGGGCTCGAAGAAGGGCTGACCGGGTTCGAGGGTTTGCAGTCGATCATAAAAATTGTAGAAGGTCGCCAGGTCGAACGATAATTTCTTGCTCGGTTGGTGGCGGTAACCGAACTCGTAAGCGCGCAGCTCCTCGGACTTGACGCCGGGGTTGCCCAGGAGCGTCGGCACGAGCGGGGGGCCGAAGGGCACGGTAATCGCCGGCAGATTGATCCTGAGGGTGGTCTCGCCGCGGGCCGGAGTTCGGACGGCGCGCGAGACTGCGGCCCAAACGGTCTGATGGTCGTTCGGCGTCCAGAGCAATCGGACGTTGGGCTGGACCTCGTATCCGGTATAGTCGTTGTGCTCCAGCTTGGCGCCGAGCGTCAGCCGCAGCCGCTTCTTGATCAGCATCACCTCGTTCTGCACGAAGCCGCTGAAGAGCTGGACCGTCCGCGCTTTGGGCGTCTGTTGAACGGGGTTCGCGGGGTTGGAGTTGGTCTGGTCGGCGATCAGGCGGTAACTCAGCCCGAAGATCAGGTCCTGCCGTCGCCCGATCGCCAGGTGATGTTGAAGGTCGACGTCGAAGGTGTCGATCCGCTCGCCCAGGTCGAAGATCTCGCGGCGTGACCGGTCGAAATAGATCTGCAGCGTCGTGTCGGACCGATCCGAATAGAGATGATTCCAGCGGCCCAGCAGGCTCCCGCCGTTGAACTCGCCGGGAGTGAGGCTGGGCGGCGCCAGGAGCTGCAGGAGCGACCTGTTGATCGATCTTTCCTTCAGGCTCGAATCGTAGAGGTCGCCTTCCAGCGTCACCGTGTCGTGCTCGGACCGCTTCCAATCCAGGCGAAATCCGCCGTTGACCGCGCTCTGCCAATCGTGGGCATTGTAGCCGGAGGGTTCGTCCAGGCCGCCCCGGTTGAAATACCGGGCATAGACCCGGTAGTAGGCCTTGGCGCCGATTCGGCCGCCGTGGCGGGCGCTGCCGAATCCCTGTTCCTCGGACCCGCCGCCGGCCGTGATCAATCCGCCCTGCGTATCTTTGGCATGCCTGGTGATGATGTTGATGACGCCGTTGACGGCGTTGGAGCCCCAGAGCGTGCCGCCGGGGCCGCGAATGATCTCGATCCGCTCGATCTCCTCGACCGGCAGGTGGTGGGCCTCCCAGTAGACGCCCGCCGTCTCCGGGGAGTAGATGCTGCGCCCGTCGATCAGGACCAGCAGTTTGTTGGCGAACCGGCCGTTGAAGCCGCGGGAGCTGATCGCCCACTTGTTGCCGTCGATTCGCGCCACCTCCAGGCCCGGGGCCAGGCGCAGCAGTTCGGGAATGCTGGTCAGGCCGGAGCGGCGAATCTCGTCCTGGGTGATGACGTAGATCGCGGCGGCGGTCTGAAAGAGTTTCTCTTCCTTCTTCGAGGCCGAGGTGACCTCGATATTCATGAGGTCTTCGAGGCTGGTGGCCGTCAGATCGGTGGGCGGGCTCTGGGCCCAGGCGGCGGAGGCGATCGAGCCGAGCCAGATCGCGCAGAGTAGCGTGAACCGCGAAAGACGCGAGACACGCGAAAGCGGGATCCTTTCGCGTGTCTCGCGTCTTTCGCGGTTGGTCCTGAAAATCTGGAGTGGTTTAGATCTCATATGAAAGTTATCTCTATTTGCCCGGCGGCAGGACGACCAGGTCCACGCGCCGGTTGAGCGCCCGGCCTTCGGGCGTGTCGTTATCGGCGACCGGCCGCTGACTTGCGTAGCCGGCCACTGAGAGCCGGGCGGGGTTGACACCCTGGGACAGCAGTCGGGCGAGCACCGCCGAGGCGCGCGCGGACGAAAGTTCCCAATTGGAGGGAAAACGCGCCGTCGAGATCGGCGTCGAGTCGGTATGGCCTTCCACCCGGATCACCGCGGACGTGGGGCCCAGCGTCGCGGCCAGAGTATCGAGCACCTCGTAGGCGTCTTTACTGAGTGTGGCTTCGCCGGGCGAGAAGAATCCGCCCTCGGCCAGCGAGACCACGAACCCGCGTTCGGCCTTGGTCACTCGCGCGCCGGTGCGCCCCACCTCGTTCTTCGCCAGGACGCTCTCCACCGCGCGGCGCGTGCTGGTCAGCGTGTCGCCGCCCGGCAGCACGCCCTTGCGGCCCGGCGCCTCGCCGATCTGTTTGGTGATGGCGCTCGCGACGGCCTTCGCCCGGTCCTGGTCGGCCGTGGCGTAGAGCAGCACAAAGAGCGAGAAGAGCAGCGTCACGAGGTCGGCGTAGGAGATCAGCCACCGGTCTCGTTGATCGCCGGTCTCTTCCTCGGCGCGGTTGAATCTGGTCCGGACCGGTTGCGGGATGGGGGTGGGGGTCATGCGGTCACTCTCTTCAATTAGTGCTCATAAGATTCGGTGGAACCGACGATGGTCGTCGGGCCCGAGAAACTGGCGGCGATGGCGTGCGGCGATTCGTGCGCCGCGAGCGCCACCAGCGCTTCCGCCAACATCTCGCGATGCCGCATTCGCGAACGGTGCCGGTCGCGAAGCCGGGAGGCGATGGGAAAGAAGACCAGATTGGCTGCTCCGACGCCGTAGATGGTGGCGACGAAGGCGGTCGCGATCCCCTGGCCGAGCGAACCCGGGTCGGCGATCGAACGCAGGACGTAGATCAATCCGAGGACGGCCCCGATAATGCCGAAGGTCGGCGCATAACCGCCGGCCGCATCGAAGGTCGCCACCTCGCTGATCCCGCGTTCGTCCTCCGCTTCGAGGATGCGGTCGAGCTTGATTCGGACGTCGGCCGGTTTGGCATAATCGGCCGCCATCGAGAGGGCCTGGGTCACGAGCGGGTCGCGAATGGTCCCGATGTTGGTCTCGAAGGCCTTGACCCCTTCGTGTCGCGCGGCGCGCGCCATCCAGATCAATCGCCCGAGGATGGCATCCTTGTCGTCCTGCTCGTGAAAGAACAGATCGGAGCCCGATTTGGCGGCCTCTTTGAGCCCGTTCACGCCGCGCCGGACGATGACCGCGCCGAGGGTTCCGCCGAACACGACGAGCGCCGCCGTCGGCTGCAGGAGAAAGGTCAACTTGATGCCTTCCAGAACGGCACAGATCACGATCGCGGCCAGCCCGATCAACAATCCGATCACGACCGAGAAGTCCGCGCGCTTCTTCTTCTTCATAGCGTCTCTGTCTCATCCTGCGTCCGCAGATGGGCCGCCAGATGAGTCACCGCCGCAGACGGAGCCACGGCCGTTAAATTGGAGGATGCACAGTTGACGGCCTGAATCTCCACAAAGATTTCGAAGCGGTGTACGGAAGTCTCACGCGGCGCGACAATGCCCAGGCGCACGCCATCGCCGCTGACCGACAATACTTCAATGGTAATCTCGTTGCCGATCACGAGTTTTTCGCCGACTTGACGCTTGAGGACTAGCATAGCTCACCGAATAGATTGCTGTTATTGCGCGATAGGCTGATTGACCGGATAGGTG
>DATEFT010000812.1:0-6049 GCA_035280505.1 Blastocatellia bacterium
GGCCGGAACACGTATCGCGGCGACAGCCTGCGGACGGTGGACCTGCGGCTCTCCCGTTCCTTCAACCTGGGCCGCGAGAAGCGCCGATTGCAACTGATCGCGGAATGTTTCAACCTCTTCAACCGGGCCAACGTGAACGAGATCAACTCGGTCTACGGCGCGCCCGATTTTGTGGGGACCATCCCGCGCGAGTACAAAGACGGGGCCGTGGCGCCGAACCCGTTCTTCGGCACTCCGAGGAACGTCTTCAACCCGCGCCAGTTCCAGTTCGCGGCGAAGCTTATCTTTTAGACTAAACTGGACTAAACCGCGAAATACGCGAAATACGCGAAACCATCGATCTTTCGCGTATTTCGCAGCTTATGAAAAGAGGATCGGAGATGAATGAGATCAGTCTGCTGATAGGCGGCCAGGACGTCGCGGCGGGTGGCGGCGCGACCTTCGACCGTTTGGACCCGCTGACCAATGAGGTGGCCACGCGCGCGGCCGCGGCCACGATCGCCGACGCTCGCGCGGCAGTCGATGCGGCCGGGGCGGCGTTTCCGGCCTGGGCGGAAATGGGGCCGAATGCCCGCCGGACCTTGCTGCTGAAAGCCGCCGACCTGATGCAGAGCCGGGTCGGGGATTTTATCGCGGCCATGATGAGCGAGATCGGGGCCACCGCGGCCTGGGCCGGTTTCAACGTCAAACTGGCGGCGGAGATGTTGCGTGAAGCAGCCTCGATGACGACCCAGATTTCGGGCGAGGTCATCCCGTCGGATCGGCCCGGCTGTTGGGCCCTGGCGCTGCGCCAGCCGGTCGGGGTGGTGCTGGGCATCGCGCCGTGGAATGCGCCGGTCATTCTGGGAGTGCGGGCGGTCGCGTTGCCGCTCGCTTGCGGCAATACCGTCGTGCTCAAAGCCTCCGAATCGTGCCCTCGCACCCATCGCCTGATCGGAGAGGTCTTGCGCGAGGCGGGTCTTCCGTCCGGCGTGGTCAACGTGATCACGAACGCGGTCGAGGATGCGCCGGGAGTGGTGGAGGCGCTGATCGAACACCCCGCGGTGCGAAGGATCAACTTCACGGGTTCCACGCGTGTCGGACGCATCGTCGCCCAGATCGCGGCGCGCCACCTGAAGCCGGTGCTCCTGGAGTTGGGAGGCAAGGCGCCGCTGATCGTCCTGGACGATGCGGATCTGGGCGAGGCGGTCAAGGCCGCGAGTTTCGGCGCCTTCATGAATCAAGGGCAGATCTGCATGTCGACCGAGCGGATCGTCGTTCATGAGGCCGTCGGCGACGCGTTTGTGGAGAAGCTGGCCGGCAAGGCTCAATCCCTGGTCGCCGGAAATCCACGGGAAGGCCAGGCGCCCCTGGGCGCGGTCGTCAGTCAGGACGCGGCGGCTCTGGTCAGGGCGTTGATCGAGGATGCGCTGCAGAAAGGCGCGAGCCTGGTGGCCGGCAATCAGGGCGACGGATTGTTGATGAATGCGACGGTTCTGGACCGGGTGACGCCCGAGATGCGGATCTACGGCGAGGAGTCGTTCGGGCCCGTGGTCTGCGTGATTCGGGTCAAGAGCGAGGAGGAGGCGATCAGGGTCGCGAACGATACGGAGTATGGCCTCTCCGCCGCCGTCTTCAGTCGGGATCTGCCGCGGGCTCTGCGAATCGCCAAACGGATTCAGTCCGGGATCTGCCACATCAACGGCGCGACCGTTCACGACGAAGCCCAGATGCCGTTCGGCGGCGTCAAGGCCAGCGGCTACGGCCGGTTCGGCGGAAAGGCCGGCATCGATCAGTTCACGGAGCTGCGCTGGATCACGATCGAGACCGAACCGGGCCGCTACCCGATCTAAAAGACATCAACCGCGAAACACACGGAAGACGCGAAAGTTGGTCGATTTCGCGTCTTCCGCGTGTTTCGCGGTTGTTTGTTGTTTCAGAACTGAATCCGCAGCGCCATCTGCAGGATTCTGGGATCGGTCGCCTGCGTGACCTGCCCGAAAGTGCGGCTTCCCACCACGTTGCCCACCGTCCAGAAGTTCACGTGGTTGAGCGCGTTATACATCTCAAAGCGGAACTCGGTCTTGAGCCGCTCCTTGATGGGGATCGATTTCTTCAGCGAGATGTCCCAGTTCTGATAACCGGGGCCGCGGATGGCGTCGAATCCCAGGGTCCCGAAGGTCCGCTCGGCCGGCAGGGCGAAGGCCGCCGTGTTGAACCACCGCGCCGTCGTTCGCTCTCCCGCCGGAATGTTGGGATTTCCGATCAGGTTCGGCCGCTGACTGCCGGAAGTCCCGATGCCCGCCAGATCCTGGCTGATCGTGATGTTGATCGGTCTCCCGCTCTGAATGGTCGTGATTCCCGAGAGTTCCCAGCCGCCCAGGGCCTTCTTGTACCAGGCTCCGCCGCGTTGCCAGAACGGCAGCGGATAGACGTAGCTGGCGACGAACATGTGCGGCCGATCGTAGGTCGTCAGGCCCCGGTCGTAACTGAGGTCGTAGCTGTTGACCGGAATCGTATTCCAATCGCTGACATCGGCGATCGCTTTCGACCAGGTATAGGAGACATTGATGATTCCGCTCCGGGCGATGGTCTTGCGGAAGAGCACCTGGAGCGAATGATAGTTGAAGGTCGAACCGGCCACGACCTGGTTGATGTCGCCGTATCCCCGATAGGGGCGCAGGGCGTTGGCCGTGACTCCCGGATTGGCCTGGAGGGTGCCCGCGCGGAGCTGGTTCAGCCGGAGGTTGATCGTCTGATGATAGCCGTTGCTTCCGACATAGGAGACATCGAGCGTGGAATCGTTGGTAATCTTGCGTTGCACGCCCAGGCTCCAGTTCTGAACGGTCGGAATCTCCAGCCCGGGATCGAACGAGGTGCTCACGTTTTGCGGTAGCACCCGGTTCGCGCCGCCGCCGGGATTCTCCACGTTGCCGGCGACGGGGCCGGTGGTCGCACCGCTTCCGGAGAGGGTGACGTCCCGAACGAACGGCGGATTGTTGATCGCCCCGAAGATCAGGTTGCCCTGAATCCGTTCGTAGGTCATCCCGTATCCCCCGCGCAGGATCGTGGTCTGATTACCCAGAAGGTCGAAGGCGAAACTGAAACGCGGCGCAATCAGGTTGCTCGCGTTGAGCAGCCGATCCGGCAGGCCCCGGAAGAGGCTCTTGAGCAGCGGATCGTTGAGATTCGCAATGCGACCCTGGGCGGCGTCCGGGAACGAGCTGCCCGCGAGAGCCAGGCCATTGACCGGGTCGTAGGTTCCGGGAGCCGAGATGATCTGGCCGATCGAATCCCTGGAGACCTGCGGAGCCCTGGCCGGATCGTAGAGGCTTGGGACGAAGATCGTGCCATTGTTGAGCGCCGCGTATTGCGGGCCCATGTAGTAGTAACGCAGGCCGTAATCGATCGAGAGCCGGCGATTGATCTTCCAGTTGTCCTGCCCGTAAGCCTCGAACTGGCTGAACCGGAACCATCCCTCACGGCCGCGCCCGCCCTCGTTGTAGGTGGTGAAGTTCCCGAGCAGCGCGGCGGTCAGTGAAGTGAAGGTGAAGGACCCGTTGATATTCGGCTGATTGTCCTGGTTCTTGCGGCTCCGCATGAAGACGGCGCCGAACTTGAGGCTGTGGCTGCCGACGATCTTGGAGAGATCGTCCTTGAACTGGAAGACCCGGTTGAAGTTTTGAAACTCGATCGGTCTCACGTTGAGCGTGGCGATTCCGCCGCCGATATTGACGGTCGGAATGATGTTGCTGACGCCGAAGACCATCGGATAGGTGACGCCGTTGGCGGCCCGCGTCACGTCGTTGATGAAGAGCGGGTTCGGCCGGAAATTGTGCTGCTGGACGACGTTGCCCGAGGTCACGACCTGGACGGTGTTGACCAGCGTGGAACTGGGGATCCAGGTCCATTTGGCGCTGGTGTTCTCTCCCGGAATATCGCGGTCGAAGATCATCAGGTTGATGGCGGTCGCCGACGGGTTCTGCAGGGCATAGAACGCGTCTCGCGCATAGTGAACCGCGAACTGATGGCGCGAATTCATGTTGTAGTCGATCTTGGTGATGTACTGGTTGACGTTGATCGGAGTCGACAATCCGTACTGGTAGTTTCCCCCGTCCCCGACGTAGTTGGGCAGCGGATAGATGTCGATCAGCCGCTTGGCGTTCGGACTGAAGCCGGCCGGCAGATTGTTGCGCTGCGCCAGCGTGGGGACCAGGACGGTCGTCGGAGTGACCTGCCGCAGCCGTTTGAAATCGGTCGCGAAGAAGAAGAAGAGTTTGTCCCGATCCTGGTTGAATTTGCCCGGAATGTAGATCGGGCCGCCGATATTTCCGCCGAAATTGTTGAAGCGCAGTTTCTGCTTGGCCAGCGAATTGAAGGCCCGGGCATCGAAGGCGTCGTTGCGCAGGTATTCGTACCCGACTCCGTGGAACTCCCTGGTGCCGCTCTTGAGGGCCATGTTGACGACCGCCCCCGCGCTCTGCCCGTACTCCGCGCTGTAGTTGCTGGTCAGGACTTTGAACTCGGCCAGCGCGTCGGGATTGATGTTGACGAAGTTGTTGCCGCTCCCGCCGTTGTCCTTGTTGTCGGCGCCGTCGATATTCCACGACTGCGCGCCGCGGCGGCCGCCGTTGACGTTCAACTGGCCCTGGTTGGCGCCGAACCCGCCGAGCAGGTCGGTCGGGCTCCGATAGTTGGTGGAGACGCCCGGGACGAGGGCCAGCAACTGGGTGAAGTTGCGCCCGTTGAGTTGCAGGTTGTTGGCCTGTTCGCCGGTGATCAGCCGCCCCACCTCTCCGGTGCTCGACTCGACCGTCGCCGCGTCGGCCGTGACCGTGACCAGTTCCCGAGCGTCGCCGACCTCCAGGATCGCGTCCACGCTCGGCTTCGAACCGACCGTCACCTCGACACCCGACTTGGAGAATTTCTTGAAGCCGGCCATCTCGACGGAGACTTCATAATTGCCGATCGGAATATTGGCGATGACGTAGTATCCGCTCTCGTTCGTCGTCGCCGTCCGGGTCTGCCCCGTGCCCGGGTTCCGGAGGGTGACCGTGGCATTGGCGATGACGGCGTTATTGGAATCTTTGACAAAGCCCGAGATCTGCTGCCCCGTATACTGGGCCAGCACGGGGATCGTGCCGGGAAGCGCAATGATGACGATCGCAAACAGCTTGATTAGTGCTCTCATTCCCTATCCTTCCTTATCCTTTCTTGTCCTGGTGATGCCGGAGATCGCGAAAGACAAGAGATCGGGATCGGTTATTGATGGTTATCAGGTTTCTGTTTGCTAGCCTTAGGATAATTGCGGGATGTGACCTGCAGACCGAATCGGCGGTTACACTCTGGGTACCGGTCAGCGAGTGAGCCGCAGGCAGACATTCCTTATCTCTGATTTTCGACGGTCAACTAATGGGCGAAGCCTAAAGAAAAGCGGCCATGATTGTCAAGCTCATTCTCCGGCGCCCTTCTACTCGGAGGCCCTGGACATCGATGTTTTCTTCAAGACGGGCCGCTCGGAAGGAACTGATGAAGACCATATCTAAGATCTTGGAAGATCCGGGAGCGAGTTTTTAACCAGTAGAATATCGGGCAGCCTCCCCCACAACCGATCGCAGGTTGGGCTGCTTTGTAAGGCTTCGATCACGACCGGCAGCGGGTCGGGCCAGATCTCCGGCAGGTCGGCCTCCTGATCCATCGTGATCCGGAAAGCCAGCCGCTCGACCGGCGGACAGAACTGCGCATCGACTTCCGGCTTGTTGCCTCTGGCATCTACTCGGTACCAACCGATCTCCGGGACGAACAGCGCGTTCAATCCGTGCAGGCAGAACCTCTCGCCGCGGTCGTCGAGGCTCAACCGTTGATAACAAAAACCGGCCGGGATCGAATTGGCGCGCAGCAGGGCCGCCAACAGATGGCTCTTGGCGTAACAGATTCCGGTTCCGGCCTCCAGCACTTCGGAGGCCCGGCAGGTTACTTGAGTCAGGCCGTAATCGTAGGTATGACGGATCTCGTCCCGCACCCATTCGAAACAGCGCCGGGCGGTCCGGAGCGGCTCCGGTTCCGCGGC
>DATEFT010000813.1:0-7132 GCA_035280505.1 Blastocatellia bacterium
GGACTACCCGGAGATTCGAACCGAATCGTTGCTGGTCGACGCCGCCTGCATGGATCTGGTGCGGCGGCCCGAGAGCTTCGATGTCATGGTCGGCTCGAACCTCTTCGGCGACATTCTGACCGATCTCAGCGCGATCATTACCGGGAGCCTGGGATTGGCTCCGAGCGCCAACCTCAATCCCGAAAAGAGGTACCCGTCGATGTTCGAGCCGGTGCATGGCTCGGCCCCGGACATTGCGGGCCGCGGGCTGGCCAATCCGCTGGCGACGATTCTGGCGGGAGCCATGATGCTCGACCATCTGGGCGAGACGGAGGCTGCACGCAAAGTGGAGCAGAGCGTCGCGCAGGTGCTGGCGGCGGGCACGGCCCTGACGCCGGACCTCGGCGGATCCGCGACCACGAACCAGGTCGGAATCGCGGTGGCCACGCTGATCTAAGGATTTGGTTTTTTTCTTTGGCCTTTCGCGTGTTTCGCGTGTTTCGCGGTTTGAAACTCAATCATGGCCGGGGCCGGGGAAGTTGCGGCCCTGGACCGCCTCGAGCACGGTCGGGTTCTCCCGCCGCAGCTTCAGCGAGAGGTCCTTCTCTTTTCGTGCTCGCTCTTCATCGCCCAATCGGAAATAGATCTGCGACAACAGCAGGTGCGGTTGCGGGTGGCGGGGATCGATCCGCACGGCCTCGTTCAGCTCCTGAATGGCCGGCTCCCATTTTTTGAGTCCCATCTGGGCCCTGGCCAGCGCGACCCGGGCCGGAACGTAGTCGGTCCGAATCGCGATCGCCCGATTCAGAAAGACGATCGCCTCCTCGTAGCGGCCCTGCTGTTGCATCAGATCGCCGTAGAAGAACGGCGGCTCCTCGTATGACGGGTCGAGCGCCATCGCCTTCTCCAGCTCCTTCAGCGCCTCCTCCGTCCGCCCGACCTTCTGCAGATGAAATCCGTACTCGAAGCGGGCTCGCGCCGATTGCGGGAACCGGTTGACGGCGCGGCCGGCGATGGCGAGCGCCTCCGGGTAGAGGCCCGCATCCTGATTGGCCTTGATCGCGAGGTAGTAGGCATTCGGATCCTCCGGAACCAGTTCCAGCGCCCGCCCCGCGACTTCGGCCGCCTCCTGGAAATAGCGTCCCCGGCCATACTCGACCACCATGACCTGCAGCAGCCGGGGGTTTTTCGGGTTCAGCTTCAGCGCGATTCTCCAGGCGCGCAGCGCGTCCTCGCGGCGTTCGAGCGCCTGGTAGCAGGCGCCCCGCAGGTAATGAGTATTGAAGTCCTGCGGCGAGACCTCCGCCGCCCGTTCCAGGAAGGGCGCGGCCTCGCCGAACCGTTTTTGCGAGAAGTAGAAGAACCCCAGATTGAAGAGCGCCGGAAAGTAACGCGGCGACGAGTCGAGGGCCTTGCGCCACAGTCTCTCGGCCTCCTCGAATCGCCGGGCCTGGGCCGCCTGCTGCGCGGAGTCCGAGAGCGCGGCCGGATCCTGCGCGGAGAGAGAAAGCATCGCCAACATGACTATGATCTTTAGCATAAGCCGCCTACCTGTTTAACCGCTTGACGGTCTTGCTGCCCTCGACCAGCAGCGCGAACCCGTCGGCCGGTCCGCCGGGGAACTCTTCGACCAGCCCGGACGGCCATCGCACCGTGATCCGATCGACCCGGGTCGCGCCGCCCAGCCCGAAATGCAACCGCAGATCGTTCTGGGAGAGATAACTCGACTGACTGAGGACGGGCTCGGTCCGGACTCGGCCCGCCGCTTCGACGCTGACCACCGCTCCGATCGCGCTGCGATTGGACTTGGTGCCCTCCAGCCGGAGGTTGATCCAATGGCCGGCGGCCGGCGGCAGATCGTTTCGTAAGAGCGAGGGCCCCTCGCCCATGTTCATGACCAGGAGATCGATGTCGCCGTCGTTGTCGAAATCGCCGAAGGCCGCCCCGCGGCTCGACTTGCGCTCCGCGATGCCGGGCCCGGCCAGGGCGCTGACGTCCTCGAAACGGCCCTGGCCGAGGTTGCGATAGACCAGCCGCGGATTGCGATAGGACTCCTGGCTCTTCTGCGTCCCGGAGTCGAGTTCCGGATAGACGTGGCCGTTGACCTGCAGAATGTCGGTCAACCCGTCGTGATCGAGGTCGGTGAAGGCCACTCCCCAGCCGACGTATTGCGGGTTGACGGCCAGCCCCGCCCGGAGCACCAGATCCTCGAAGACGCCCTGGCCCGCGTTGTGGAAGAGATTGGGATAGTCTCCGGCAAAATTGGTCTTGATCAAATCCAACCGGCCGTCGTCATCGAAGTCGCCGACGCCGACTCCCATGCCGCCCTGCTCGAATCCGTGCTCGCTGAAGGCCACGCCGGCCTCCGCCCCGACGTCGGTGAAGGTTCCGTCCCGGTTGTTGCGCAGGAGAATGCTCGGCGTCGAATCGCAGGCGATGTAGAGATCGGTCCAGCCGTCGCCGTTCAGATCCGCGGCCACCGGAGTGAAGGCATAGAACCCCTTGACCGCGCCCACGCCCGAACTCGACGTCACCTCCTCGAACGAGAAGCCGCCCCGATTGTGGTAGAGAGTCATCGATCCGTAAGGCAGGCCGCGAGGTCCGCAGAAGACCGGCATCCCCTTCCATTCGCAGTTGGCGGTCTTGCCCGGCAGCGGCGCGGTGGCCGGATCGAAGGCCTGATAACTCGTCACCAGCAGGTCGAGCCGGCCGTCGCGATCGTAGTCGAGAAAGGTGCAGCCGGAACTCCACTCCTTCGCCGGTCCGGCCGTTCCGCTGCGGCCGGTGACGTCCTCGAAGGCGCCGTCCCCGCGATTGCGGTAGAGCACGTTCGGCCCCCAGTACGTGACATAGAGATCCAGGTTGCCGTCATTGTCCACGTCTCCGGCGCAGACCCCGGAACCCCAGCCGGAACGCGCCATCCCGGCCTTCTTCGTCACGTCTTCGAAACCGCCGCCGCCGGCGTTGCGATAGAGATGGTTGGTCGGCGCCGGTCCCTCGCCGTAACCCTCGAGGCGCGATCCGTTGACCAGGAACAGATCCAGCCGGCCGTCGTGGTCATAATCGATGAAGGCCACTCCGCTGCCGTTCGCCTCGATGATGTACTTCTTGCGGGTCTCGTTTCCCGAGGCGAAACGCATGGCGAGTCCGGCCTGGGCCGCGATCTCGGTGAATTTGGCCAGGAACGGCTGGCCCGAGGCCGCGCCGCGTGAAGCCGGAGTGGCGTTGCGGGTCGCCACTCCCTGGCCGTAGCCATAGAACCCGACCCCGAGACAGACCAGCAGCCCGAGCACCGGAAGCTGCCAACCGGCGGGGCGCCTCTTCCTCGTCAGTTCATTTTTCATAAGAGTTCAGATCACAGCAGGCCTGCATCTTATTATGTGGGTTTTCTCTTGACAAGCGGTCGAACCCCCATATACTTGCAGCCATATCTGTCAAGTTATCGCTAACTTTATCGCAAACAACGCGGATCATGCTAGATTGCCCCGCAGCCACAGGGGAGCTGACCACCTGGTCTAGCGACGTAAAAAGAGGAGGAAGTTTATGGGAGTTCGACAGAGCCGCCTAGGGGTCGGTCTGGCTATGACGTTGATAGTCTGCCTGATCCACACCAACCACGCCGGCGCCCAGACTGCCGCCACCATCGTCGGCGATATCACCGACGGCAGCGGGGCCGTGGCGCCCAACGTTTCGGTCACCGTCATCAACGAGGGGACCAAGCTCGAGCGCAAAGTCCAGACGAACGAAGCCGGGCAATATCGGGTGACCCCGCTCAATCCGGGGACCTACACCATTCAGATCGAGGCCGCCGGGTTCAGGCGCGAGGTGCGCACGGGCGTGGTGCTCGAAGTCTCCGCCGTGCTGGAGGTCGATTTTCGGCTGCAGGTCGGAGAGGTCACCGATACGATCGGGGTGACCGGCGTGACGCCGGTTCTGCAGGCCGAGGATGCCACGGTCGGGAGCGTCGTCAATTCGAAGGAGCTGCAGCATCTGCCGGTGAACGAGCGAAACTACACGCGCCTGATTCTGTTGATGCCGGGCACCAGTTCGGTCAGCCGCAGCCAGCAGCAGGGCAACGCCCAGTCGGGCACGGCGCTCTTCTCGGTCAATGGCGGCCGCCCGCAGGACAACAACTTCACGCTGGACGGCGTCGATTCGAACATGCAGATGATGAATTCGCCCGGCATCTCGCCGCCGATGGATGCGATTCAGGAGTTCAAGGTCGCCACCAATACCGGCTCGGAGTTCGGCCGCTCGATGGGGGCCAACATCAGCATGGTCATGAAGTCGGGCACGCGGGATCTGCACGGGACGGTCTACGAGTATCTGCGCAACGACCTCTTCGATGCGAACGAGTTCTTCGCCAACCGGAACGGATTGGGCAAGACCCCGTTTCGCCTGAACCAGTACGGCGTGACTCTCGGCGGGCCGGTCATGTTGCCGAAGGCCAACGTGCGAGACAAGATGTTCTGGTTCTTCTCCTGGGAAGGCTTCCGCCGCCGCCGCGGCAGCACGCTGCTGACCAGCGTCCCGACGGAGGCGTTCCGCAACGGCAACTTCTCCAGCCTGCTGACTGGAAACGATCCCATCTACATCAGGGATCCGCTGCTGGCCGGGAACTGCGATGCCGCCGATCAGACGGCCTGCTTTCCGAACAACGTCATTCCGCAGGCGCGCATCAATCAGGCCATTCCGAAGGCGATGGCGGCCATCGTCCCGTTGCCGAACCGGCCCGGTGAGACCAGCAACCTGGTCTCCAACCGCAGCGTCGCCAACGATCGCGACCTCTACAACGTGCGCTGGGACTACAGTCTGAATTCGAGCAATAGCTTCAACTTTCGTTACAGCCACCAGAACGCCGATCTGCGGGAGCCGCAGTCGAATCCCACCTTCACGCGGCTCAGCCAGTTCGACGTGACCAATTACGGCGGCGGCTGGGTCCATGTCTTCGGCCCGACCACGACCCTCGATGTCGGCTTCGGTTACAACCATCCCGACGGGGGGCTGGGCGTGCTCGACAAGCCGATCTCGCGCACGGAGTTTCTGGATCTGACCGGCATCGCCATGTACCAGCGCGAGGTCTACGGCGACCCGCTGGTCAACATCGGTTTCGGCGCTTATTCGACGGGCGGCGGCGGGGCCGAGGTGATCGGCGATCGCATCTGGCAGACCCGGGCGAATTTGACCATGGTTCGCGGCAAACATTCGTGGAAGTTCGGCGGTCAGTACCATTATCGCAAGTTCTACACGAACACGGGGAACCCGATGGACGGCAATGCGGATTTCAGCGGCGTGTTGACCGGATTCCCGATGGCCGATGCGTTGCTGGGCTATCCGTCCGAGATCCGCCGCGGTCAGGGCAACACGCTGACGGACGGAATCGGCAACTTCGCGCTGGCCTATGTCTCCGACGACTGGCGGATCAGCCAGAACCTGACGCTCAACCTCGGCCTCATGTATCAACTGGCTCCCCGGCCGCACGACTCGACCGGCCGGCTGGGCAACCTCTGGGTGCACCGTGACGACTCCGGACGGATCGTCGGCGACCTCATGTGGGCGACCACCAATCCGGAGATCGATCCGGTGACCGGCCGCCGCAACGAGCCGGCGCGCACTTTCGGGTTCGGCTCGTCCTTGATTCAGAACGACTACAACGACTTCGCGCCGCGCGTCGGGATCGCCTACAAGCTCGGTTCGAAGACCGTCATCCGTTCGGGATTCGGCATCTTCTACAACTCGACCTTCGTGCAGGAGCTGCAGGACCTGCGGAAATTCTGGCCCTTCACCATTCAGCAGGTCTTCAGTCCCAACCGCGGCGCCTTGGATCTGTCGATCACCGATGCGGGGCCGAGCTTCTCCAACACTTCGGAGATCGGCGGCTGGCCGCAGAACCCGGAGAACCGCTCGCCCTACTCGATGCAGTGGAACTTCTTCATCCAGCGCGAGCTCATGAACGATATCTCGCTCGACATCGGTTACGTCGGTTCCGGCAGCCGCAAGCAGATCGGCTACGCGCCCTTCAACAACGCCCTGACGCCGGGACCCGGACCCATCAATCCGCGCCGCCTGCTGCCGCAGTTCGGCGATCTCGACGGCGGCTCGAACCAGTACAACGGCTCTTACAACAGCCTGCAGGTCTCGGTGCTCAAGCGGTTCTCGAAGGGGCTGCTGATCAACACCAACTACTCGTGGCAGAAGTCCCTCGACGGCCAATCGTCGCTGGCCGAGGGGAAGACCCAGAATCCGTTCGATCGCCGAGCCGACTACTCGCGGTCGAGCTGGGACGTCAACCACGTCTTCAACTTCTCCTACGTCTATGAGCTGCCGCTCGGCAAGGGCCGCCGATTCGGGGCACGCTGGGGCCGGGCCGCCGAAGCGATCTTCGGCGGATGGACGTTGCAGGGTCTCACCCGCCTCGAATCGGGACCGCCAGTCTTCATCGGGACCGGCCAGGATATCGCCAATACCGGCCGATCCAGCCAGCGTCCCAATCTGGTGGGCGATCCCAATGCGGGACCCAAGACCCCGGATGAATGGTTCAACACCAAGGCCTTCGCGGTGCCGGCGCCGTTCACGTTCGGCAACGCCGGCCAGTACATCACCAATGCCGACGGCATGATCAGTATCGATATGGCCCTGGAGAAGAAGTTCAAGATTCGGGAAGGGCACGCGTTGGAGTTCAAGACCGAGTTCTTCAACGTCCCCAACACGGTCAACTTCGGAAGCCCGGAGGGGAGTATGAATAACTCCAACTTCGGCCGGATCACCTCGCAGCGGACCAACCCGCGCCAGATACAGTTCACGCTGCGCTATCGGTTCTGATCGAGCCCGCAGCCTTCAGACCGCGAAATACGCGGAACACGCGAAATTCACCACTGTTCGCGGGTTCGCGTGTTTCGCGGTCTTTCAACTGAGGTTGTCTCTCCTCCCAATCTTCTCTCCGAGGTATCTTTATGAAACGACGCAAGTTTATCGTGCAATCTCTGCAGGGCGCGGCGTCCCTGGCGATCACCGCCGCCTCGGCCCGGCGCATCCTGGGGGCCAACGATCGCATCCGCCTCGGTCTGATCGGTTGCGGCGGGCGCGGCATGGATGTCGCGGAGTCGATGCGCAAGGTGCCGGGTGTCGAGTACGGCCTGGTCTGCGATGTCTA
>DATEFT010000814.1:0-7572 GCA_035280505.1 Blastocatellia bacterium
GGAGGCCGGTTTCCACGAGCGTTTCAACCGGGCGCTCGTCAACTTCGATCCGAACGCCGAATTACCGATCACGGCGGCGGCTCAGGCGGCCTATGCGGCGGTGGCGTTCCCCGAACTGCCGGCCGACCGGTTCGCCGTCAGAGGAGGATCGGTCTACCTCGGTCAAAGCGGGCTCGGTCAAAATGGTCGCGATTCGTCGCATCTGAGTGAGAATATGCTGATGCCGCGCCTCGGGATCGTCTACATGTTGGACAACCAGACCGTCGTCCGCGGCGGTTACGGGCTCTTCTACGATACCAACAACGTCCTGAACAATGATCTCAATCAGTTCGGGTACAACCGCGATACGGCCACGCCGGTGTCGAACAATAACGGCCTGACCTTCACTTCCGCCAATCTGACGTCGGCCGAATGCCTCGCCGACACCGCCAATTGCACGACCATCTTCTCCGATCCCTTCCCGGTGCGCGCCGACGGCACTCGTTTCAATGCTCCCGTCGGCAATGCGCTCGGACTGATGGCGGGGGTCGGGACCAACATCGGATATATTCCGCTTGAATGGAAACATGCACGCCAGCAGCGATGGCGCTTCAGCATTCAGCGGGAACTGTCGAAGAACATGGTCTTCGAGTTCGCCTATGTCGGCGCCTCCGCCGACAATCTTTCCGTCGCCAAGCGGATCGACGCGCTGCCCGAGCAATACTGGGCGACCGGAGTGATCCGGAACAACGGGCTGGCCGACAATCTGAACACGCAGGTGCGGAATCCCTTCAACATCGGCAATTTCGCCTCGCTCCAGACCTCGAACCCGCAGTTGTATCAATACATGGCCAACAACCCGTTCTTCACCGCGACCACGAGGTCGAAAGGCGCGTTGCTCCGTCCATCCGGACATTTGAACGGCTCGACCATTTCACGCGCGCCGCTGGGTGAGAACCGGTTCAACAGCCTGGAATTCACGCTGACCAAACGATTCGCCCAGGGCCTGCAATATATGGCTTCCTACGTTCGCGTCTGGAACCAGGAGCGGATCAGCTTCGATAATGAGTTCGATGCGCGGCCGGTCTGGCGTGAGAGCAATAACTCGCGCCCGCATACGGTGAGGTTCAATGCGACGTGGGAACTGCCGGTCGGCAAGGGCCATCGTTTTCTGGCGGGGTCGAAGGTCGCCAAGATCTTTTTGAGCGGTTGGCGGACCAGCGCCATCTACAATTTCCGGAGCGGGGCGGCGCTCGATACGGGGAACTGGTTCTTTTACGGAGACGACCTTCGCGCCCTGGTCAAATCGGGTGACGAACGCACTAACGCTGAATGGTTCAATTGGCAATTGTTACCCGGCGCCTCGCGCGATTACACCTCGGCCGACCGTTCGAGATATGAGGCGCGCGTCCGGCAGCTCGTCCCGCAGTCGGTTCTGGCCCAGATGGGAAATATCTGCGGCCCGCAGAACAATACCGCCTGCACCTACGAGAACGTGATCCCGACCAATTTCCAGCCGAACGGCTTTCATCGCCGGGTCTTTCCACAACGATTGAGTTTTGTGCGGACGCCGATCGCCAACCAGATCGACTTGAACCTCTCGCGCACCATCGCGGTGACGGAAAAACTGAAGATGCATTTCCGGACCGATTTCATCAACGCGCTGAACCACGTCAATTATGTCGGGCCGAATAACGACATCACCAGTTCGAATTTCGGCCGGGTCTCCAACCAGGCCAATACACCGCGCTGGATTCAGTTTCAGTTGAGGTTCACATTCTAAACGTCTTAAGAGGAATCATCTGTTCCAGCGCACCAGCGTCTGCCGACAAGGAGCGACTTATGATTAAAACCAGCCGGATCTCGTCTCTCAGACGTCTCTTCAATCCGCTCAGACCCGGATCTTTGGCGTTCCTGGCAGGGGGAGCGCTTCTGGCGCTGAGCTTTTCGCTACTCACTAACAGCACGCTCGATGCCGCGCAGAATCCCAACCCGACCTGGCGTGCGGATGCGCCGATTCTCTTCCGAGCCGGAGCGGAACCATACGATCATTATGCGGTCAAAGACCCCACGATCGTCTTCTCGGGCGGTCGATATCACATGTTCTATACCGGCGCGAATGCCAGCGGAGGATGGCAGATGCTCTATTCGTCCGCGACGACGCTGGAGGGATTCCGAACCGCCGCCCATCTCTACCTGAGCCGGATCGGCGAAGGCTATTTCGCCGCGCCGCACGTCTTCTATTTCGAGCCCCAGGGTCTGTGGTACCTCATTTACCAGGACGGGACGTTTGGGGCGGCCTATGCCACCACGACCAATCTCGCCGACCCCAATTCGTGGTCCGGCCCCCGATCGCTGGGCATCTCCGGAAACCTGGGCTGGGATTATTACGTGATCTGCGACAACACTTCCTGTTACATGTACAACACTCCGAGCGACGGCTCGCGCCGCATCTATGTACGTCGGACGGCGATTGGAAACTTCCCGACTGGCTGGGGCACACCGTCGGTGGCGGTCACCGACACGTTCGAGGGCACGAACGTCTATCGGTCGCTGGCCGACGGCCAATATTACCTGGTGGTCGAAGACCTGCTGGATAACCGGTATTACGAGCTCTGGCGGTCGTCAGGCGCCGGGGGGCCGTGGACGAAGGTCGCCGAAAAATGGGCCTGGCGCGGCAATCTGGTCTACACTGCGAATCAGTGGACCACGAGCGTCTCACACGGCGAGTTCATCCGCGCCGGCGTCAACCAGCGACTCGAGATCAACGACATCAACCGGGTCGATTTTCTCATCCAGGGGACTACTCAACTATCTTGCTGCCCTTACCAGCAAATTCCATGGGACCTGGGCATGATCCGTAATTACACAAGCGGCTCCACCCCGACGCCCACGCCCGTCGGCAACATTCGCCGACTGCAATCCTACAATTACAACGGCCGCTATCTCCGCCACCAGGGCTTCCGCGCGCGGATCGATGAGACTGTTTCGCCCTTCGAGGACTCGCAGTTCAGGGTGGTCTCCGGGTTGACCGACTCGAACGGCGTCTCCTTCGAGTCTCTGAACTTCCCGGGCCGGTTCCTGCGCCAACGGAACAACGAGATCTGGCTGGATGCCAATGATGGGTCGGCCGGTTTCCGAGCCGATGCCACTTGGTATCGACGCGCCGGGTTGGCGAACAGTACCTGGTCTTCCTACGAGTCTTACAGCCTGCCGGGTCAGTTTATGCGGCACTCCAACTTTCTGATGGTTCTGGGGACCGTCTCCAGCAGCCTCCAGCAGGCCGATGCGACGTTCCGCGAGCAATAAGGCCGGCCGCGGACTTCGTGATCAGACCATTCCATCCTTCGCATGGAATCTGGAACGAAGAGGAAGGCGAAACACGCGGGAGCGGCGAGAAGTCGATATTTCGCGTGTTTCGCGCCCTCATCAGGCGATCCCCCAAAAATTCTCGGGCCGGATATTTTATCCATCCTGTCTTTTAAGTTATTGAGGCGCAATGCTTTATTATGGTAATCTCACTTGACATGGCATTGCCGGTCTTGTAATGTACGCCTCGGTTTACCTTTCTAATTAACGCTAACTCGAACAGATTTCCTGCCAAAATGTGAAGGTGTCATCATCTCTTGGTTTTGCCGGAGAAAAAAGCAGGAAGTACCAGCTACCTAATCATCTATGAGTATCTGCACCATGACCAGCTTGGCGCCGGCACATTCTTCGCCGAGAAGAACCAGCGGATTGAAATAGCGCGGGCCGCCGGATAGGAGCATCTGGGGGGAATGGTGATTGTCTTCTCTGGTCGATAGGAGTCCATGATGTCACACCCGATCCATAGTGTGACGCAGATTCTCCGTGACTGGACGGGTGGCGACCAGTCGGCTTTCGAGAGGCTGGTTCCGCTCGTTGAGGGGGAATTGCGTCGTCAAGCCGCCCGCTACCTGCGAATGGAGCAGCCCGGACATACCCTTCAAACCGCGGACTTGATCCAGGAAGCCTACCTCCGGCTGATAGACGCGAGGAACATTCAATGGCAGAACCGCGCGCATTTCTTCGGGATCGCCGCCAACCTGATGCGGCGCATCCTGGTCGACTATGCGCGCAAGCGCCATGCCCAGAAACGGGACTGGACCAGAATCAGGGCGGTGCCGACCGAGGCGCAATCAGCCGTGACCGATCATACCGTGGACTTAATCGCGCTCAATGTCGCGCTCGACCGCTTGACCCTGATCGATCCGCGACAGGCCCGGATCGTGGAGTTACGTTATTTTGCCGGGCTGAGTGTTGAGGAGACCGCACAGGTGCTGGAGATCTCGGCCAGGACAGTCGAACGCGATTGGCTGGTGGCCAAGATCTGGCTGCGCGAAGAGATCGGACGAAATTCCGATCACTCAGAGATGGGACCGTCATGACGCCCGAACGCTGGCAACGAATCAAAGAATTGGTCGGCTCCAGCCTGGAATGCGCTCCGGCCGAGAGGGCCGGATTACTTGATGAGGCGTGTGCCGGCGACAGTTCGTTGCGTCGGGAGGTCGAACGCCTGCTGGCCTCTCACGAAGAGGAGCCGGACTTCATGGAGCGGCCGGCCGTGAGTGAAGTCGCGGCCGAAATTCTGAAAGACGTGTCGCGCCGGCAGCCGCCAGGTCGGATGCTCGGTCATTACACGATCTTGCAATGGATCGGCGCGGGAGGCATGGGAGAGGTCTATCTGGCCGAGGATACCAGGCTCGGCCGCAAGGTCGCGATCAAATTGCTGCCGGATAAATATACCGGCGACGAAGAGCAGTTGCGGCGTTTCGAATATGAGGCGTGCGCCGCCTCCACGCTGAATCATCCCAACCTTTTAACCATCTATGAAGTCGGCGAGTCGGAAGGGACGCGCTTTATTGTCACGGAGTACGTCGAGGGTGAGACGCTCCGCCGACGCCTCAACTCCGCTCCGTTAAGTATCGATGAAGCGCTGGAGATCGCGCTGCAAGTGGCCTCAGCGCTGGCGGCGACGCACGAAGCCGGAGTTGTGCATCGTGACATCAAGCCCGAGAACATCATGCTCCGGCGCGATCAGGTCGTGAAGGTCCTCGATTTCGGTTTGGCCAAGCTGACGGAACGGTCCTCGCAAACGCGGGCCGATCTCAGCCCGAAGACCGATGCGGGCCTGATTATGGGAACGGCCGCCTACATGTCCCCGGAACAGGTGCAAGGGTTTGAGCACGTGGATCATCGCACCGATGTCTGGAGCCTGGGGGTGGTCCTCTATGAGATGGTCACGAGGCGTCAGCCGTTCGAGGGCGAGGATGTTCGTCGGCAATTTATTTCGGTCCTGGAGAGCGATCCGCCGCCGATGGCCGGACACCTTCAGAGTCTGCCCGAACGCCTGCCCGAACGCTTGCCCGAACGCTTGCCCGAACGCTTGGAGGAGATCGTTCATCAGGCTCTGGCGAAGGATCTCGGCGAACGGTATCAGACCGCCAGGGAGCTGCTGATCGATTTACGGGATCTGAAGAGACGGCTGGAGGTCGCCGCCGAGATCGAGCGCAGCTTTCCACCGGAATTGAGGAGAAGGTCGGATCCGATGGCAATTCGCGAAGGTCTCGTCAATGAAGCCCGAGGCCGGATCAGACCGGCGATCGTCGTCTCGATCGTGCTCGCCATCGTCCTGGCTCTGATCGCCTTCGCCTGGCACCGCTTCGCCGGTCAGGACCGCTCGGCGTCGCTCGCGAATTTCGTGAGGACCATTCCTCTCACCAGCTTTCCCGGACAGAAATCGAGCCCCGCCTTCTCGCCGGACGGTAGTCAGATTGCTTTCGCCTGGGACGGTGGCGGAGAAGAGAAGCCCGGCATCTTCGTCAAACCGGTCGGGGCCGGGAGCCCATTGCGTCTGACCTCAGATTCGGATGCCGCGCCCGTCTGGTCTCATGATGGTCGCGAACTCGCCTTCATTCGATTGGGGAGGGAAAGAGGAATCTATCGCATGCCGGCTCTGGGCGGCCCCGAACGTAAACTGACCGACAGGGCCGGCAATTTCGCCTGGTCTCCGGATGGGAGAACGCTGGCGGTGGCGGACAGCCCTTTACCGCGAGAGGCCCTCAGCATTCTTCTGGTCTCGGTCGAGACCGGCGAGGAACGGAGACTGACTACTCCGGAGCCGGCATCGGTGGGTGACACTTATCCCGCATATTCACCGGACGGTCGCACGATCGCCTTTATCCGCAGCCGCTATCATCAGGTGAGTGATATCTATCTGGTGCCCGCCGGCGGCGGAGTTCCCAGGCGATTGACTTTCGATAATCTAAATCTGTTCAGCCGCTTCGCCTGGACGGCCGATGGGCGGGAGATCGTCTTCTCATCATCTCGTGGAGGAATTTATAGTTTGTGGAGGATTGAGGTTTCCGGCGGGTCGCCGAGACGGGTGGTCGGCACCGGCGAGTATGCGATCAGCCCCTCCGTCTCGTGCCGGGGAGATCGCCTCGCCTATGTCTATCAGAAGAGGGATCTCAATATCTGGCGCGCGCCGGGACCGAACTCGAAGGAGAAGGGCGAACCGCCGATCAGGTTGATCGCCTCCACGCAAAAGGACGACGGCATGCAATACTCGCCGGACGGCAAACGCATCGCCTTTACGTCCGACCGCTCGGGAAACTACGAAATCTGGGTGGCGACCAGCGACGGCCATCATCCCGTTCAACTAACCAGCTTCGGCGGCGCCCACACGGGCACGCCGCGCTGGTCGCCTGACGGGACCCGGATCACGTTCGACTCACGACCCGATGGCCAGAGCAGCGTTTATGTGATCGATCTTGATGGCAGCCACCTCCGGCGCGTCACGGAGGGCACCTCCGAAGATATCCTGCCGAGCTGGTCCGGAGACGGGCGCTGGATCTATTTCGGCTCGCGCCGAAGCGGCGATTGGCAAATCTGGAAAATCCCCGTCGCCGGCGGGCCAGCCGCGCGTGTCACCCGGAATGGAGGTAACCAGGCCTTCGAGTTATGGGGCGATCAATCCGTCTATTATACTAAACCCGACGAAACCGGCATCTGGCGGATGCCGATTACCGGCGGTGAAGAGAGCCGCGTCTTCGACCGTGGGCGGGCAGGCCAGTGGACTTTATTTAAAGGCGGGATCTGCTTTCTCAACCTTGAGGCGGAGCCTCAACCCACGATCGACTTCTTCAACTTCGGTACTCGGCGAGTGACACGACTCATCGAGTTGGAGAGATCAAAGGCTCCCACTTACTCTTTGGCTCTGGACGTGTCTCAAGACGGCCAATGGATAATCTATTGGCAAACGGATCAACTCGACAGCGAAATCATGCTGGTCGAAAATTTTATGTAACCCTCATCCCGCGTGTCGCGGCGGCCCAAGCTGAGTATTGATTTACCGTAACTTAACGGATTACCTCGGCGAACCTGTGAAAAAAATGGCCGCTTCGTGTCGTCTCTTTCCGCTTCTATGCGCATTGATGTTGATAGAGTCGATCTATCAATAATCTTATAGTCGAATTTAGACGTTTCTGACGATCTGCATCCATCTGGTATCAAAGCGATAAATTCCTCGAGGGGTTAATCATGAACTTCCGTTTGAGAGTCATCTCCACC
>DATEFT010000815.1:0-4841 GCA_035280505.1 Blastocatellia bacterium
GTCCTCCTCGCGCGAATGGAACTGGCGGCTGAACATTCGGAGGTCGATTGCCATGGCCATCGCTTCGTAACCGGCGTCGTTGGGATGGAGGCGGTCGCCGCTGTCGTAGCGGGCCAGGAGTTTCGTCGGCTGGTCCGGATCGCGCATCACGCGGTCGAAATCGATGACGCCGTCGAATTGGCCGCCGTGGCGGATAAACTCGTTGACCGCCTGCCGCTTGGCCTCGCCCTCCGGCGTGAAGTAGAAAGAGCCGTCGTATGGCAGCAGCGTGCCGCCGATGATCTTGAGTCCTTTCGAATGGGCGCGATCGATGATCAACCGATAGGCCTGGATCATCTCCTCGACGGTGACCGCTTCGTCGGCGAACGGCGCATTGGGAATCTGACTGGTCGGCAATCCGATGTCGTTGATTCCGATTAACAGGATGATGAATTTGACGTTGGCCTGCAGAATCGCGTCCTGATCGAAGCGCGAAAGCGCGTTGGGCCCGAGGAGGTCGTGCAGCAGGCGATTGCCGCTGATGCCCTCGTTGACGACCGAGAGTTGAGGCCGCCGTTGACGGGCGAGCAGTCGTTCGGCGAGCACGTCGGGCCAGCGGCGGTTGGCATCCGCCGTCGAGAGGAACCCGTCCGTGATCGAATCGCCGAAGGCGACGATCGCGTCCGTCTCGGTCTCCGCGCGGACGTCGATGCCCGACAAGAAATAGCGCGCCTGCGTGGTCGATGGCGACGGGATGGTGGCCGCGGCCGCCAAATTGCCCGTGCCGGCGCCGGAGATATAGGTCGTTTGAAGCGCGGTCGCGTGGGACGCAAAAGCCGGAGTCGGATTGGGCAGATAGATACTCACCGCGAGCTCCGCCAGGTCGGGGACCGCGAGGGAGACCGGGTCACTCAAGACGGAAGCGCCCGCCGGAATCGTGATGGTCGGACTGCCCCCGAACAGCAGCGTCCGGTCTGAATTCGGATCGATCCCGGCGCCCATCTCGTGCCGGGCGAGATGCGCCTCGCCGATGACGATCAGGCTGTTGCCGAACCCATTGTTCAGCCGCACCCGAATCTGGTCGCCGCCGACGCTGATCCGGGCGATCATACGCATGGTCTGATTGTTGAATTGCGGCGGCGTCGGCGGGCCGAAGATTCCCTCGGCGCTCGATTGCGGGCTCGCCCCCCAGGTCGCCACCCAGCGATCATCCCGATCCTTGCGGTCTTGCCGATTGAACGCCGACACAGGTGTCAGGTTCAACAGCACGGTCGTCAGGGCCAGGGTGGCGAAGAGCCGGGCCCAGGGCGCGACTCCGGTTGTCAGCCGATGATTCCTACTCGATGCGGTATACATGATGGACTCCTCCTTCCCGAGTCTGAAGCTGCGCCGCGTGCTCTCTTGGTCCTTGGACGACAGCCTCGGTACAAAAAACGCGAAACACGCGAAACACGCGAACAGTCGTTGGTTCCGCGTATTTCGCGGTTTCGAATCGAACCTCGAGAGACTCGCTTTTCCAAGTGCCTAGCGCCGGTCGTCGATCTGGTTGTCGTTATTGTCGACGGGCTCTTCGGCGGCGGAAGCTGAGATGGCGCCCACCAGCCTGAGGTTGACCGCATTGGCCATCGCCTGGTAACCGGCGTCATTGGGATGCAGATGATCTCCGCTGTCGTATTGAGGCAGATATCTCGTGGGACGGGCCGGATCGCGGAGCACCAGATCGAAGTCGATGAGTCCGTCGGCCGCCACGCTGCCGTTGCGGAAGGCCGCATTGATCTGTTGCCGAATGGTCTCGCGGTCGGACCGGAAATAGAACGAGCCTTCATACGGCAGGACCGTGCCCAGGATGATTCTCAGGCCCCTGGCGCGGGCGCGGCTGATGAGCTGCCGATATCCTTGCAGCATCCGGTCCAGCGTGACGTTCTGCCCGAAGCCGAGATCGTTGATTCCTATCAGGACGATCACATATCTGACACCGCTCTGCGAGAGCACATCCCGATCGAACCGCGACAGGACGCTGGGCCCGACCACATTGTCCAACAGGCGATTGCCGCCGATCCCCTCGTTGACCACCGAGAGATCGAGATTGCGGCCGATCAGGCGCTCGGCGAATCTGTCGGGCCAGCGCCGGTTGGCGTCGCCCGTCGAACCGACGCCGTCGGTGATCGAATCGCCGATCATGACCACCGCTCGCGTGGTGCTCTGCGCCCGAACATCGATCGACGACAGGAAGAATCGAGCCCCCGAGGTGGAGGCCACCGGAAGCGCGCCGGCAGCGGTCAGATTGCCCGTGCCGACGGCGGAGAGATAGGCCGTCTGGTAGCCGAGCGAATGAACGGTTCTGGCGCTGGTTGAATTGGGGACCCAGATGGTCACCGCCAGCCGCGTCAAATCGGGCACCTGGAGCGAGACCGGATCGCTCTCGATCGACGCGCCCGGCGGAATCGTAATAGCTCCCTGGCCGCCGAACCGCAGCGTCCGATCGGTATTGGGGTCGATCTGGGCGCCCGCCAGATGTCTGGCCACGTGGGCCGCGCCGATCGCCAGTGAACCGACCCCGAACGTGTTGCTCAATTGCACCCGGACCTGATCGCCGCCCTTGCTGATGCGGGCGATCATCCGGATGGTCTGATTGTTGAGCTGGATCGGCGTGGCATTCTGCTCGGCGGCCGATTGCGGGCTGGCTCCCCAGGTCGCCACGGTCGCTCCGCCTACAGCCTGCGGCTCCGGATCTTGCCGGCCGAACGCCGAGGAGCCCGGCCCCCCCGGCAGCACGGCCCCTAAGGCCATAACGGCTATCCCGCCATAGATCGAGAACAGGAACGCCGACAACCGGCGTTTGCGCGAATAACTTGACATGGTAAGCATGGTGCTGAGTTTCATAAGATACTCCTTAATCGTGAGGCCAAATGGTAGCCAAACAGTTGATGGACTGCACCAGACTTTTAGACCCTCCAAATCCGGGACTGGGCTCATCGTCTCAGGGCAGACCCGGCCCTCTGCCACGGCCGCGGCGATTCTTCGCCGCCGTCCGCCTGGAGCTCTATCACTGCCGGCCCGCCGAATTGAGGTCTTATTTTACCGATTTCTGATGCTAAGCAAAGATGGTTCATGATTGAACCATTGTCAAGCACAATCTGCGATCAGCCGGCTGCGGGTGGTGATGGGCGGGCGTTGTAGTCCGAAGCTACCGGGGCCGGCGGAATTTGTGAAGGTAATTTCAGTTACTGAGGTTACCTGGTGAGTTGGAATTCATTCGAGATCCGTTCCCCTTCGCCGTTAATGGGGTTTCTGATGCTCACTGATGACGACCTGGCAAATCCATCCTTAGTTTATTCTCTCGGTCAAAATGATATCATCTACAGGTCATCTCTCCGCGTATTAAAATGAGGGATCCCTGGAAAGGATTCCGTTTCACGCCGCCCGGTTTTGAATATGGAAAGAGTGGAGGAATACTCATGAAAGCTCCGGCCAAAGCGGCAATCTTCAGCTTGATCGTCCCGGGGATTGGGCAAATCTATAATGGCGCCATCTGGCGCGGAATCTTCTGGTTGATCATCACCCCCGGCTTCTGGATTGGGACCGGAGGCACGCTGGGTTGGGTCTGCCATTTTATCGCCGCCTACACCGCCTACAGCTACGCCCAGAAGCGGGCTGATCAAACATTCGAGCCGGGTTAAAGGATCAATACATGGACCAGATCGTGTTGCGCGAAGCCGTGGATGAAGATGCGCCGCTGCTGGCCGGCGTGATTCGCGAGGCATTTGAAGATCATCGAGGGCGGCTCGATCCCGCCTCGAGCGCGCATGGCGAGACGGCTGAGACCGTTCGTCAAAAGCTGCAGATCGGCCGCGGAGTCTTGGCCCTGGCCGAGAATGACGTGGCGGGATGCGTCTTCTACAAACAGATAGACGGCTATCTCAATCTCGGGCGCCTGGCCGTGCTGAGGCCATATCGTCAGCGGGGCATCGGCAGCAGATTGGTGGAATATGTGGAGCAGCGGTCGAGGGAGCTCGGTCTCTTTCGAGTGCGTCTCGGCGTCAGAATTCCGCTGGCGGAGACCCAGGCCTATTACGAACGAAGAGGGTATACCCGGGTGGGATCTGGAACGCACGCCGGATCCCTCGAGCCGACCTACGTGATTTTAGAGAAGGCCATCGTTTAATAGAGTTCGGTCTTCAGATATTAATAGCTTAATGAGGGGCGATGCAAAATATTTGGCAAGACCTGTGTTACGGCGCCAGAATGTTACGGAAGCATCCGGGCTCCACGTTGATCGCGGTTATCGCATTGGCCTTGGGAATCGGGGCCAATGCGGCGATCTTCAGCGTCGTGAAGGCCGTAATCTGGCGTCCGTTACCATATCAACAACCGGAACAATTGGTCATGGTCTGGGAGAGGTCGGTCAAAGAGAGGTCGCCTCAACCGGCGCCGAATTCGCCGGCCTTGTTTCTGGAATGGCGGAACCGTCAAGAGGTTTTTGCGGATGTGGCCGCTTATGAAGATGCGGCGATCTCCCATCGCGCCCGTTATTACCTGACGGGAGGGAACGAGCCGGAGCGGATCTCCGGCGCACTCGTCTCTGGTAATCTCTTCTCGCTGTTAGGTGTCGAAGCCGCGCTGGGCCGGACCTTTTCGTTGGAAGAGGAGCAACCGGGACATGAGCAGGTCGTGGTTCTCAGCCATGCATTCTGGCAACGCTGGTTCGACGGGGACCGGAACGCGATCGGCAAAACCATCCAGTTGAATGACAGGCCGTTCAGGGTGATCGGCGTCATGCCGCCGGAGTTTAAATTCAGCTATCCGGACTCGACGCAATTGTGGACGCCGCTCACTTTTGGAACGGAAGAGCGGACCAGTTG